>CP107851.1:3000000-3352500 GCA_036013505.1 Streptomyces sp. NBC_00510
CCCGGTACGACGGCGAGCAGCAGCACGGCCACCAGGGCCAGGAAGAGCGCGGCGCCGCCGTGGGCGTCGGTCCAGTCCGCGTAGCGCTCGACCTCGCGCAGCAGGCGGCCCGCGTCGAACGGCCCTCGTCCGCCGAGCACATGGGCGGCCCAGGCGGTGCCCAGGAAGAGCGATCCGGGCAGCGCGAGCAGGGACACCCAGCGCTCGGCGAGCTTCCCGCCGATCTCGTCCAGCAGACCCGCCACCGCGCTAGTACCCGCCTTCCGGGCCGCTGCGGCCCCGCGCCGTCCGGTGGGCGCATCCGCCGCGTCGCCCGTAAGGACCGGCCACCCGTGCCGGCTGCTTCCTCCACCGTGGGGCTGCGCGCACCGGACGCTCCTCCTTCACCCGCAGGAACCGGGACGACAGGGCTAGTACCAGACGGGCCGCAGTTCGGCGTCGAACATCGCGCAGCGCGGGGCGGTGACGGATGCCGTCGGGTCCTCGCTTCGGGCGCAGACGCCGCGCGGGCAGCGGTGGCGCAGGAGGCCGCCGCCCCCGCCGGTCATGCCGGGCACCTGGGCGTAACCACCCGCGACTTTGCGGGAGTCGAAGACCCGTACGCCGAGCCGGTGCCCGAGGTCGGTGACCACCTCCATGTCGCCGGCGCCCTGCCGTACGGTCTCGGCGACGGCCTCGAGCTCGGCCGCGTCGGCCGGGTCGCCACTCGCGGCGCGCCGCAGCCGCGGCAGCATCTCGCAGAAGGCCATGACGTCGTCCTCGGTCACCGGCCCAGCCTACTGATCTGCGATCATTGCCGTATGGCGTTCACCGAAGAGCTCGCCCGGGCCGTGCTCGCGGCGGACGGGCAGCACGGCGCGAAGCTGATCGCGCTCGGCGAGAACGCGGTGTTCGAACTCGCGGACGGCGTGACCGTCGCGAAGGTCGGCCGCGGTCCCGAACTGCTGGACCGGGCCGCCCGCGAGGTGCGCACGGCGTCCTGGCTGGCCGCGCACGGCGTTCCCGCGGTACGGGCGGCGGCGCCGGAGGCCCGGCTGGTCGAGGGGCACCCGGTCACGTACTGGGAGCGGCTGCCGGACGTTGTACGGCCCGCGGAACCCGCCGACCTCGCCGCGCTGCTGCGGCTCGTGCACGCCCTGCCCGAGCCGGACTTCGCCCTGCCGCGCCGTGACCTGCTGGACGGGGTGGAGCGGTGGCTGCGGCTGGCCGGGCCGGCGGTCGACCCCGCGGACGCGGCGTACCTGCGCGAGCGCCGGGACGGTTTCGCCGCCGCGGCGGCCGCGCTGACCCCGCACCTGCCCGCGGGGCCGATCCACGGCGACGCGCTGCCGCGCAACGTGCACGTCGGCCCGGACGGTCCGGTCCTGGTGGACCTGGAGACCTTCTCCGCCGATCTGCGCGAGCACGACCTGGTCGTCATGGCGCTCAGCCGGGACCGCTACGGCCTCGGTACGGACGCCTACGACGCCTTCACGGCCGCCTACGGCTGGGACGTGCGCGAGTGGGACGGCTGCGCGGTGCTGCGCGGGGCGCGGGAGACGGCGAGCTGTGCCTGGGTGGCGCAGCACGCGCCGGGCAACCCGGCGGCGCTCACGGAGTTCCGCCGGCGGGTGGCCTCGTTGCGGGGCGGCGATCCGGCCGTGCGCTGGTACGCCTTCTGACCCTTCCCGCCTCGCCGTCCGGCTCGGGCTGCGAGGATGGGCACCCCTCCGGCCTGGGCGGTGTCCATGTCAGATTCCTCGATCGTCCGTCGTGTCCTCGCCGACCGTGCCTTCGCGGAGGTCGGTGAACCGCGCGTCGCCGTCGCGGACGAGCGGCTGGGGCGCCTGGTCGTGGGCGGCGACATGGGGTGGATCTCCTGGCCGCAGTCGGGGCGGGCGGGGATCGACCGCTGGCCCCGGTACCGCGTCGGCGTCTACGACGCGCAGGACCTGCGCTGCCGGCACGTGTACGACTGCCCGTGGCCGGTGAACTCCGTCGCCTTCCATCCGACCCTCCCGCTGGTGGCCGTGGGCGTGGGCCGCTACGACGGCAGCTGGGACTTCGAGGGCCAGTTGCTGCTGATGGACCTGGAGTCGGGCGACGTGCGGCCGGTCCTGGACGGCGGCCGCGAGGTGACCTCCGTCCGGTGGCTGGACGGGCGGCGGCTGCGGCTGGTCGTCACCCCCGAGGACAAGGACCACGAGTACGCCTTCAGCCACGGCTTCGAGTCCGTCCTGGAACGCGAGGACTGGCGGGCGGTGCCCGCCCGCTCCGTCGGGTACCGCGAGGTGATGGGCCCTCGGGTGCCGTACGCGTACCCCGCGGGCGGCGACGCCCGCGACCTGCTGACGGAGCGCGGCACCGCCCTGGGGACGGCGTGGGAGCCGCGCCGTCAGGTGCGGGCCGTCGAGGTGCTCGCCGACGGCCGGGTGCTGGCGACGGCCGAGGGCGCGCTGCTGGAGTGCCGGCTGCCGTCGGGGGAGCTCCAGTGGTCGGTGCCCGACCCGGACGGCGGGCAGCAGATCCACGTGGCCGCCGACCAGCGCTCGGCCTGGGTCAACGTCCGGCACACCCTGCGCCCGTCGGGGCAGGGGTGGCAGCGGTCCGGCACGCTGGTGCAGCGGGTGTCCCTGGCGGACGGGCGGTTGCTGGAGGCCTTCGAGCCCGGTCACGCCGTGACGTTCACCGGCAGCCGTGACGGCCGGCTCGCCGTCCGGCAGGGAGGGCCGGATCAGGGGGGCGGCGAGACCCGGCTGCTGGCCCCCGACGGCACCGAGGCGGCGCGCTTCACGCTGACGGCGAGCGACTTCCGTCTGCGGCGCGGCGCCGAACTGCTCTTCGTGCGGGACCTCCACGGTGTGCCGCGGGGCCGGGCGTGGGTCGGCGCGCTCGACGGCGGCGCAGCGGACGGCGAGCCGGAGCTGCGCAGGCTCTTCCCCCTCGACTGGGAACCCGGGCGCGGCTCCCATCTCTTCCCCGGACCGGCCGTACGGCTGGACGGCGACGCGCTGGTCCAGGCCGCCGTGGTCCAGACCGCCGTGGTCCGGGACGCAGGGGCGGCGCCGGCACGGAACGCCTTCGTGGTGCGGCGTCGGCTCCCGGACGGCGCCCCGGAGTGGGTGTTCGCCGCCGACGAGCCGGTCACGGCCCTGGACGCCGACGAGGACACCGTCTACGCCGCGCACCGGTCCGGGGAGGTCGTGGCGCTCGACGCGCGCACCGGCAGTCCGCGCCGGCGGCACCGGCTGCGCGTCGACGGTCAGGCGGTCGTGCCCCTGTCCCTCGTGGCGGCCGGTGCCGGCAGGTTCCTGGTCGGCACCGTGGACGGGCGGATCCTCGACTGCGCCCCGGTCGCGCCGGGCCCCGAGGTCACCTCGGCCGGGGGATGACCGGCCAGGCCTGCTCGACGACGGCCGCCGGGTCGGCGGTGCGCCGCAGGTACGCCTGGAGGGAGGCCGACTGCTCGGCCGCCGCCCGGACCTGAAGGGCGTGCAGGTCCGCCAGCGGCATCAGGCCGACGGGCTCGTGCCGCTCCCCCATGCGGCGCACCACGCGGGCCGCGGCCACCGCGTCGGCCCGCGCGTCGTGGGCGCCCTCCAGTTGCACGCCGTAGTGGGCGCACAGCGCCTGCAGCGCCCGTCTGCCCTTGCGGTACTTGTCGACGTGCTTGTCGATGACCAGCGGGTCGATGACCGGCGAGGGCACGCTGCCCAGCCGTTCGCTCACCGACGCGACGCCGTGCCGCCGGCACTCGCGGTCCAGCAAGGACAGGTCGTAGCGCGCGTTCATCACCACCAGAGGTGTGCCCGAGCGCAGCACCTCGGCCACGGTGCGGGCGATCTCCTCCACCGCCGCACCGGCCGGGGCGCCGTGCGCGCGGGCGTGGGCGGTCGAGATGCCGTGGATCGCGGAGGCCTGCTCGGGTATGGCCACGCCCGGGTCGAGCAGCCAGCTCCACTCCCGCGAGACGGCCCCGTCGGCCTCCAGCCGTACGACGGCGGCGGTGACGATGTGGTCGGTCTCGACGTCGGTGCCGGTGGTCTCCAGGTCGAACGCGACCAGCGCGTCGCTGATCCAGCTCATCGCGCGCCCCCCGTGACCACGGCGCTCACCGCGCCGCGCGGGCGGTCGCCCGCGGTCCTCCCCCGTCCGGAGCCGGCCCGCCATGCCCGGCGTCGTCCCATGCCCATGTGGCGTACGTCCTTCCCGCAGTTCCCCCGTGTGCCGCTCCATCATCCCGCGCGCCACTGACACTCCTGCGGCCGGGCTGCGGGGGAGGTCCGGCCGCAGCGGTCCGCCGGGCCCTCAGGAGACCGGACGGGAGTCGGCCCAGACGCCCTCGAACTCCTCGCGGTAGATCTCGAACAGCCCGTGCTCGGCCTCGGGGGCCTCGCCGGCCCTGATCTGCACGAGTTCCCGCGGCCCGCCGCGCAGGATGAGGACCGGCGCCTCCATGCCGCGGGCCTTGCGCAGGTAGGGCTGGACGACCGCGATGCCGTCCGAGGTGTCGCCGTCCACGAGGTAGGCGGTGAAGCGCGGGGTCTCGTCGAAGACCCGGATCTCGAACGCGGCGGTGTCCCGCAGCCGGGCCCGCACCCGCCGCATGTGCATGATGTTCATCTCCACGGAGCGGCTGAGCTCGCCGCGGCCGAGGCCGAGTTCACGCTCACGGCGGCGGACGGCGCTGCTCGCCGGGTTGAGGAACAGCAGCCGCACCCGGCAGCCGGACTCCGCCAGCCGCACCAGCCGCTTGCCCGAGTAGTTCTGCACGAGCAGGTTGAGGCCGATGCCCACGGCGTCGAGGCGTCGCGCGCCCCCGAACAGGTCCTCGGCGGGCAGCTGCCGCTGCAGCCGCACCCGGTCGGGGTAGACGCCGACGACGTCGGCGTAGCGGTCGGCGACGAGCTCTTCGACGGCGTCCACGGGCAGCCGCTCGGCGGAGGGGTAGCCGGGTCCGGAGCCGAGCATGTCCAGCAGCCGGGCGGCGGCCCGCTCGGCCTGGTCCAGCACGGTGCGGGACAGGGCACGGTTGCGGGAGACGACGTGCCGGGCCACCTCCAGTTCGTCCAGGGCGAGTTCGAGCTCCCGGCGGTCGTCCAGGTACGGCTCGAAGCACGGCCAGTGCTGGACGACGAGTTCGCGCAGCTGCGGCAGCGTCAGGAAGCTGAGGATGTTGTCGTCGGCCGGGTCGAGCAGGAACCCCTTGCGGCGGCTGACCTCGCGTACCGCGGCGGCCCGCTGCACCCACTCGTGGCCGGCCGGGCCGGCGGCCGCGACCACCCACTCGTCGCCGTGCACGGGTTCGTAGATCGGGCGCAGCACGGCGTTGACGACGGCGCGCAGGCGCTGTTCGACGAGGTTGAGCCACACGTACGCCCGTCCGGCGCGCCGGGC
The DNA here is from genome assembly GCA_036013505.1 of Streptomyces sp. NBC_00510. Lineage (NCBI taxonomy): Bacteria > Bacillati > Actinomycetota > Actinomycetes > Kitasatosporales > Streptomycetaceae > Streptomyces > Streptomyces sp. NBC_00510. The sequence continues at coordinate 3,005,377 of CP107851.1, forward strand.
GCGGGTACGCACCTCGGACCACTCGTCGGCGCCCCAGTCCAGTTCCGCTCCGATCTCCAACGGCAGTGCGAGGGAGGCGGTGCCGGTGGTTCCCTCGCCGATGCCGCCGCCCGGGTCCCCCTGATCACCACCACCGGGGAGCACCAGACCTCCCGACATCACGACTGCACCCGCCTTCCCGCCCCCGTCCACGATCAAGGAAGGGTACTGCGGGGCGGGAGGCGGTGCAGCCGTAACGACGCTACTTCACCACATGCTTACCGGGTCCGGCGCGCGGCGGGACGCTCAGTGTCCCTGCCCGTTGTTGCCCGAGAGCTCGTCCGGTGTGAGCGGGCTCATGGCCGTCACGTCGCGCGGCGCGAGCTGGAACCCCTGCCAGTGGATCGGCATGGGGCTCTGGTCCTCGTCGCGCGGGATGTGGTGGAACCCGACGTTGACCCACACGACCGGGTGCTTGAGTGCCTCCCCGTCCGCCCACTTGTCCACCGAGGTCCCCCGCCCGTTGCAGGCCGGGTCGCTGTTCCCGCTGGCCAGCTGCTCGCAGGCGCGGTACTGGGTGAAGTACACGTCCTTCGAGGTGTAGGCGTGGGCGTCGTAGTGGTCGGAGTGCTGCTGGACCAGCTCCCAGGAACGCGGGTGCTGGTCGGCGTTCTTGCCGGCCGTGGAGACCACCCGCCACCAGCGGCGCAGCGCGGAGGAGGCGGCCAGCTCCTTGGTGACCGGGGTCCTGGTGGTCTTCAGGACGGCGGAGCCGGAGCCCTGGCCGGCCTTCTTGGTGTCGAACTGCTCGACCTTGGCCTGCGTGGAGCCGTCCAGGCCGAAGTTCAGCCGCCAGAAGACCGAGTGGTAGTGGCTGGTGGAGTGGTCGTGGTCGCCCCGGCCGATGGGCCAGCCGGTGCCCTCTCCGCTGTAGTCGCCGGGCGACAGGTCGCCGGTGGCGCCCATCTTGGCGGTGATGGTGCCGTCGTCGGAGAAGTTCCACTGGGTGACGTACTCGTACCAGCCGAGCTGGGAGACGGAGAAGACCACCAGGTCGCTGCCCTGCTTGGTGTACTTCTTGGAGTCGCCCTGGTCGTCGAGGACGTCGCTGCGGTAGGCGTAGCCGTGCGGGGCGGTGGTGGTGCACAGCGCCTTGACGTTCCGCTGCTGCTGCGGGACGTAGGCGGAGCTGATCGTCCCGCCGGGGCACTCCTCGGGGCCGATGTCGACCGCGGTGTTGCCGAAGCCGATGTCGGACAGGTCGTTGTACTCGGTCAGCCCCGAGTCGTACGGGACGTTGACCTGTGCGAGCGTGGCCGAGGTCAGCACCTTGAGCGGTTGCGGTTCCTTCTTCGGCTTGTACGCGATCTTCTCCAGGACCAGGCCCTTGGTTCCGCTGATGCGCCAGCACATGCTCCAGCCGGTGCCGTTCGGCAGGGTCTTGGTGATGGCGGTGGCGGTGCCGCAGTCCACCGCGGCCGCGGTGCCGGCCCGGGGGGCCGCGCCGGCCTCGCCGGCCGTGGAGCCCGCGAAGAGCGCGGGCAGGAGCAGGAGCGCCGAGGCCGTACCGATGGCCCGGCGCACGTTGGTGGTGCGCATGGTTGCTGGGTCTCCGCTCTTAGTGGATTCGGCCGACGGTGCGATCGCTGAGGTCGACGACCAGATGGGTCGTATCGATCCACGGCCCGTCCTTCACCTGCGTGAACAGCCGTACGCACCGGTGTTGACCACACTTGGCCAAACCGGCCGGGGCGGACTGCTCGGCGGTGTTGAACGAGATGCCGCGCAGCCGCAGCTGGTCGGGCGAGGTGAGCTCCCGGCCCTTGGTGGCGGCCGTGAAGTCGGCGCGGAGGCCGTTGCCGAGGGCGTCCCGGATGAGCAGTTCCGCGGCCTCCCGGGTCTCGTCGTTCGAGGGCGGCGGCTGCATGCCGGTGGCGGTGTCGGTGTGCTCGACGGTGCCGGCGGTGAGGTTGACGGTCTTCTTCACGAGCCGGTCGTGCCCGTAGTCGTAGAAGAGCACCTCGACCCGGCGGGCCCCGTCCGCGGACGCCTCCGTGGCGTCGGCCGGTTCGGCGAGGTCGGTGTCGAGGTACTCCGGTCCGCGCTCCCCGTCCACGTCCTCCGCGCTGCGCAGCGCGTCGCGCTGCAGGGCTATGGACTTCGCCCGGTCGACCTCGGCCTTGGTCAGAGGCCCGCGACCGGTCTGCTGTCCGCCCTGGGGCGCGTCGTCCTCGATCACGCCACCGCTGCCCGCGTCCTGCTGCCCCGGCGCTCCCGACGCGGCGGCGGGGCCGCCCGTCGTGGAGTGGTCGTCGCCGGCGGCGTCACGCGGCAGGGTGACGGCGATCATCACCGTGGTGGCGGCGACGGCGACGCCGCCACCCCACAGGGCGCGCCTGAGACCGCGCCCGACCCCTCCCTTTCGCGGTAAGGAGCGGCTTTCCCCCTGATCTGTCACTTAAATCTCCCCTGTGTCGTACTGTCACTCTTATCGACGGGACCTCGACGGCACAGGTTGCCCCGGGACGGTGGATTCTTGCGGCAGGCAGGGGAATTGGGACACCCGTAACGGGGAAGATCTTGGCGATTCCATGCCCGGAGGGGCCCAATTGCGTGACGATGCCCTTTTCGGCACCGAAGTGGCCGGGGTGCGGCCTACCGGCGCCCGGCGGACAAGTGGAAGAGTCGACGACATGCAGGTCTGGCCGGGTCAGGCATATCCCCTCGGCGCCACGTACGACGGCGCCGGCACCAACTTCGCGGTCTTCTCGGAGACCGCGGAACGGATCGAGCTGTGTCTGCTGCACGACGACGGCTCGGAGACCGCCGTCGAGCTGCGGGAGGCGGACGCCTTCGTCCGCCACGCGTACCTCCCGGGCATCATGCCCGGTCAGCGCTACGGCTTCCGGGTCCACGGCCCCCACGAGCCGACCCGGGGCCACCGCTGCAACTCCGCGAAGCTGCTGCTGGACCCGTACGCGAAGGCGATAAGCGGGACGATCGACTGGGACGAGGCGGTGTACGGCTACCGCTTCGGGGAGCCCGAGTCCCGCAACGACCTGGACTCGGCGCCCCACACCATGACCTCGGTGGTGGTGAACCCGTACTTCGACTGGGCGGAGGACCGCAGCCCCCGCATCGACTACCACCGCACGGTCATCTACGAGGCGCACGTCAGGGGCCTGACGATGCTCCACCCGGAGCTCCCGGAGGAGATCCGCGGCACCTACGCCGCGCTCGCCCACCCCGCGGTGATCTCGCACCTGACGGAGCTGGGCGTCACGACGCTGGAGCTGATGCCGGTCCACCAGTTCGTCCACGACCACCGGCTGGTGGACGCGGGGATGCGCAACTACTGGGGCTACAACACGATCGGTTTCTTCGCCCCGCACAACGCCTACGCCTCGATGGGCGACCGCGGCCAGCAGGTGCTGGAGTTCAAGACGGCGGTGCGCGAGCTGCACCGGGCGGGCATCGAGGTGATCCTCGACGTGGTCTACAACCACACGGCCGAGGGCAGCCACCTGGGGCCGACGCTGTGCTTCCGGGGCATCGACAACGCCTCGTACTACCGGCTGGCCGACGACCCGCGTTACTACACGGACACCACCGGCACCGGGAACTCGCTGCTGATGCGCAGCCCCCACGTCCTGCAGATGATCATGGATTCGCTGCGCTACTGGGTCACCGAGATGCACGTCGACGGCTTCCGCTTCGACCTCGCGGCGACCCTGGCCCGGCAGTTCCACGAGGTGGACCGGCTCTCCTCGTTCTTCGACCTCGTGCAGCAGGACCCGGTGGTCAGCCAGGTGAAGCTGATCGCCGAGCCCTGGGACGTCGGCGAGGGCGGCTACCAGGTGGGCAACTTCCCGCCGCTGTGGACGGAGTGGAACGGCAAGTTCCGCGACACGGTGCGCGACCTGTGGCGCGGCGAACCGGCCACGCTGGCCGAGTTCGGCTCCCGGCTGACCGGTTCCTCCGACCTCTACCAGGACGACGGCCGCCGGCCGCTCGCCTCCATCAACTTCGTGACCTGCCACGACGGCTTCACCCTGCGCGACCTGGTGTCGTACAACGACAAGCACAACGAGGCCAACGGCGAGAACAACCGGGACGGCGAGAGCCACAACCGCTCGTGGAACTGCGGCGCCGAGGGCGAGACCGAGGACGAGGACGTGCTCGCCCTGCGCGAGCGCCAGATGCGCAACTTCATCGCCACCCTGTTGCTCTCCCAGGGCGTGCCGATGCTCGCCCACGGCGACGAGTTCGGCCGCACCCAGCAGGGCAACAACAACGCCTACTGCCAGGACAACGAGCTGGCCTGGGTGCCGTGGCCCAAGGAGGGCGACGCGGACACCGAGCGGCTGCACGACTTCACCCGCCAGATGGTGTGGCTCCGCCGCGACCACCCCGTCTTCCGCCGCCGCCGCTTCTTCCACGGGCGGCCGGTCGAGGGCACGCACGACGAACTCTCGGACATCGCCTGGTTCACCCCTGAGGGTGAGGAGATGGCCCAGGACGACTGGCAGGAGGCCCAGGCCAACGCCCTGGTGGTCTTCCTCAACGGCAGCGCGATCTCCGAGCCCGGCGACCGCGGGGAGCGGATCTGCGACGACTCGTTCCTGCTGATGTTCAACGCCTGGTACGAGCCGCTGGACTTCGTGGTCCCGGTGAACCACGGCAAGGAGTGGCAGGTGGTCGTGGACACCCAGCGGCCGGAGGGCGTGGCCCCCGGCTCGGGGCGCAAGGTGACCCAGGGGGACCGGCTGCGGCTGGCCGACCGCAGCATGGTGGTCCTGCAGCGCCCGGCGTAACCGTGCCGCCCGATGTGATGGGCGTACCGGTCGGCGGGGTAGTCAGTCCTCCATGACAGAAAGCGCCGCGATCCCGCCGACCGCTGTCGTCCCCTCCGTGCCGAGCGCCACCTACCGGCTCCAGCTCCAGCCCGACTTCCCGTTCGCCGCGGCCGAGGCCGTCGTCCCCCATCTGGCGGCGCTCGGCGTCTCCCACCTGCACCTCTCCCCCGTGCTGCAGGCCGTGCCCGGCTCCACGCACGGCTACGACGTCGTCGACCACACCCGGGTGCGCGAGGAGCTCGGCGGCGAGAAGGGGCTGCGCGCGCTGGCGCGCACCGCCCGGGCGCACGGTCTCGGGCTCGTCCTGGACGTGGTGCCCAACCACATGGCCGTGCCGGCGCCCGAGCATCTGGCACGGCCGCTGTGGGAGGTGCTGCGGGACGGGCCGCGGTCCCCGTACGCGCGCTGGTTCGACGTCGACTGGGCGGCGCAGGGCGACCGGCTGCTGCTGCCGGTGCTGGGCGGCCCGCTGGAGGAGGTGCTGCCCGACCTGCGCGTCGAGCGCGACCGCGCCGCCGGGGAGCGGGTGCTGCGCTACCACGACCACGCCTTCCCGCTGCGCCCCGGCACCGAGGGGCTGCCGCTGCGCGCGCTGGTCGACGCCCAGTGGTACCGGCTCGCCTGGTGGCGACAGGCCCGCACCGAGCTGAACTACCGGCGTTTCTTCACCATCTCCGAGCTCATCGCGGTCCGCGTCGAGGACGACGAGGTCTTCGCCGCCACCCACGCCACCTTGCTGCGCCTGCTGGACGAGGGTGTCGCCGACGGCCTGCGCATCGACCACCCGGACGGCCTCGCCGACCCCGCCGGCTACCTGCGGCGGCTGGCGGACGCCTCCGGCGGCCGCTGGACGGTCGTGGAGAAGATCCTCACCGGCGACGAACGGCTGCCGGCCGGCTGGGCCTGCTCCGGCACGACCGGCTACGACGCCCTGGACCGCCTCGACGGGCTGTTCACCGACCCGGCGGGCGTCGAGGAGATCACCGCCTTCTACCGCGGGTTCACCGCCGCCCCCGCCGACGCGGGCGGCGAGTGGCAACCCACCGTACGGGCCGCCGCCGAACGCATCGTCACGCACGACCTGGCCGCGGAGGTGGATCGGCTGACCCGCTCCGCGGTCCGCGCCACCGGGCTGGAGCCCGCCGCACTGCGCGAGGCGATCGAGGCGACGCTCGTCCGGCTGCCGCGCTACCGCCCGTACGTCGTCCCCGGCGAGCCGGCGGACGCGGAGGACACCGCCCTGCTGGAGGCCGCGGCCGGTGCCGCCGGGCACCCGGCGGCCGGGACGGTGTGCGACCTGGCCCTGGGCCGGCACCCGGGCGGCGGCGAGGCCGCCGCGGACTTCGTGGTGCGCTTCGCCCAGGTCTCCTCGGCGCTGCGCGCCAAGTCCGCCGAGGACACCGCCTTCTACCGCTACCACCCCCTGCTCAGCCTCAACGAGGTCGGCCGCGAGCCGGACCGTCCCGCCACCTCGCCCGAGGACTTCCACGCCTTCTGCGAGCGGCTGCGGCGCGAATGGCCGCTCACCGGGACGGTGCGCTCCACCCACGACACCAAGCGCAGCGCCGACGTCCGCGCCCGGCTCGCCGCGCTGAGCGAGCTGCCCGGCGAGTGGGCCGGCTGGCTGGGCGAGGTCTCGGCGGACCTGCGGGAGTACCTGGAGCACCGCGGGGTCCCGCTCCCGGCGCGTCATGCGGAGTACCAGGCCTGGCAGTACGCGGCGGTCTTCTGCGACCCCGGTGCCGCCGAGCCGGTGGCCGCCACCATGCTCAAGTCGGAGCGCGAGGCGGGCCTGCGCACCTCGTGGACCGACCAGCGTCCGGAGTACGAGCAGGAGCTGACCGGCTTCGTCCGCGAACTGGTCGGCGGACCGGCCGCCTTCGCCACCGGGCGCATCGACCGCGCCCTGCGCGGGCCCGAACGCGTCAACGTCCTCGGCGCGCACCTGGCGCACCTGACGATGCCGGGCGTGCCCGACGTCTACCAGGGCGACGAGGAACGGCAGTTGCTGCTCGTCGACCCCGCCAACCGCCGCCCGTACGACCCGGGCACCGCGGAGGGCGACCCGAGCGAGAAGCGGCGGGTGACCGAGTTCGCGCTGCGCCTGCGCCGGGCTCGCCCGCAGTGGTTCACCGGCCCGGAGGCCTCGTACGAGCCGCTGTACGCGCGCGGCCCGGCCGGGGAGCACTGCGTGGCCTTCGTCCGCGGCGGGCGGGCGCTCACGGTCGTCACCCGGCTGTCCCGGCGCCTCGTGGACGCCGGGGGCTGGCGCGGCACGGAGCTGGTGCTGCCGGAGGGGGTCTGGACGGAGGTGCTGACGGGCCGTCCGTTCCAGGCCGTGGTGCCGCTGGCGGAGCTGCTGGACCGGCTGCCCGTGGGCCTGCTGGTGCGCGACGTGGACGAGTGAGGTCCCGGTGGGCGGGAGAGATCCGGTACGGACGGATACGGAGCACGAAAGCCGGTAATGTCCCGCCCATTGAGCGCCGTCGGGGCACCACCCGGCGGCGCGGGGGGAGGGACGTCCATGCTCCGGAAGTGGGTGCCGGCACTCGCCGCCGCACTGCTGGCGAGCGGCTGCGGCGGCGGGTCCGCCCCCGTCCGCACGGCTGCCGCGCAATCAGCGTCGACGGGACCCTCCGTGACCGCTCCGGACAGCACCTCGCCCGTCCCGGAGAGCACCGCGCCGTCGCCGTCCGCCGTGGAGCCGTCCGAGGCGGTGGTCACCGAGGACGGCACGCCGGCCGGCGCCCCCTCCGACGGCGCCGGTCCGTCCGGCGAACCGGACGGGGCGCCGGCGGGCGGCCCCCGGACGACGAGCTGCGGCACCCTGCCCGGCAGCGGCACCTTCACCAACCCGCTGCAGCTCGGCGTCGTCGACGGTCCCGTGGTCGCCGAGGGCTGCGCGCCGCTGACCCCGGGCTCGCCCTTCAACGTCCGGTACTTCTCGTTCACCCTGCCCACCGCGCCCGGCGCGGACGCGTACGCCGGACCGTCGTTCACCCTCACCCAGGACGCGCTGGGGCCGGTGTACCCGGCCGTCGTCCTGCCCGGCGGGTGGGTCCTCAAGCACAGCCTGGGGTCCGGCTACTGGACGGGGACGGAGCCCTGGTTCACCGGCCGGTACCAGCCGATCGCCGACCTGGCGCCGGGCACCTACATCCTGCGCACGGAGAAGCTCGACTCGCCCCTGCACTCGCTGACCACGCCGGCCTACGACGTCGTCGTCGACCCCGGCGGCACGGTTGGCTAGTCACTGACGGACCGTCAACCGCCGTGCGGCACGCCGTTGCTGCCCCCGCGGCGCACGACCGGGCGCACTGTACGGTATGCGGCATGTATACCGATATTCCCTTCATCCCGCGTCTCGCCGGGGTGCACCACGTCACGCTGCCCGTCGGCGATCCGGCCCGGTCGGAGGCGTGGTACGAGCGGGTGCTGGGCCACCACCGGATCGCGGAGTTCACGGAGGGCGGCGCCTTCGCCGGCATCGCCATGGCCCACCCCGGCGGCGGACCCGTGCTGTGCCTGCGCCACGACCCCGCCCTCGCCGCCGCCTCCGCGGGCTTCGCGTGGTTCTCCCTGGGCGTCCCCGACCTCCCCGCGCTGGAGGCGCTGGCCGCCCGTCTGGACGCGCTCGGCGAACCGCGCGGCGCCGTCGTCCGCACCGCCCGCGGCTGGCTCCTCGCGCAGCTGCGCGACCCGGACGGCCACGAGTTGCGCTTCGCGACCGCCGACGAAGGGCCGCCGCCGTGCCGCGGGCAGGTCCTGCGCCTCGCGGGCGGCCGCGAGCCGGTGCTCCGGTCCCGCACCGCCTGAGCGACGCGGGCCGGACTGTCGGACCCCGCTGTTAGCGTCCTGCCATGGACGCCTCGGAAGCCCTGCTCATCCGCATCGAGAACGACCCGGTCGCGGCACAGCACCTCGCCTGGCCCGGTGACTTCGACATCACCCGCCGCGACCCGGTCGAGGACGTGCGCCTGCCCTCCGGCCTCGTGATGCGCCCCATAGCCGGCGACGGCGCCGGCGGCACGTTCTTCCTCTGCGGTGAGCCCGGCGACGCCGAGCGGCCCGTGGTGTACGCGGACTCCGAGGGGCAGGCGGCGCTGATCGGCGCGGACCTGGCGGAGGCGGTCGAGCTGATCGTGTCCTGCCCGATGTGGTGGCGGGACGTGGACTCGGGACTCCCCCGGGAGGAGCTGGAGTCCGAGGTGCGCGAGGACCACCCGGACCTGGACCGGCAGCGCGAAGAGGTGGCTGCGGCCCTCGGGCTGACGCTCCCTCCGGTCGAGGAGGTCGTCGCCCGGCTGCAGGCGACGGCTGCGCGCACGGCGCCGGACTTCCTGCCGTATGTGGACGACGACGATCACGAGCCGTACGAGCCGCTGTTCCGGCCCTGAGGCCCAAAGGCCCGGCGCGGCCTCAGGCGGTGGTGAGGCGGAAGCTCATCGCGCCGAAGGTGACCTGGTCGCCCGGGCGGACGGCGGCGGCACCCATGACGCGGTGGCCGTTGACCCAGGTGCCGTTCATCGAACCGAGGTCGCGCAGGACCCACAGCCCGCCCTCGTGGCTGAGCTCGGCGTGGAAACGGGACGTCGAGGAGTGGCTGAGCCGGAAGGTGCACGACAGGTCCCGGCCGATCCGCACCGGGAAGGGGCCGGGGGCGGGCAGCAGCAGGGGCGGCAGCTGCTGGACGGCCCAGGCCTGCCGCATGCGGGCGCGGAAGGCCGACGTCTTGGTGACGGCGCGGACGATCGAACCGGTCAGCCGGGCCCAACGCCCCTGTCCGGGCGGCAGGTCGGCGACGAGGGCGGCCAACTCGTCGGAGTGGCGGGCCGTGAGCGCGAGTCCCATGCGGCGCACGAAGGTGTCGTGCGACAGCCGCCCGTCGACGGCCCCCTCGCGGAGTACCTCGATGGCGCGCTCGCGTTCGGCGTCCGTGGGACGCGCCGGGTGCGTGGGGAACTCATAGCTCACCTGCGTGATTGTCGGGCCGCGGAGGCCGGGGTGTCCAGAAGGTGCGGCCCGTGCGGCGCCGCCCTTAATTGCGTGGACGCCGCGGAGGCCGGATGGCTACGGTGGGCGCACGCCCTTGACCGAGGAAGGAGGCGGAAGCCATGTGCCTGTTCACCGTTCCGCGCTCCCGCCCCGTTGTCCGCAGGGCGTACTCCGTCTGACCGGGAGCGCTCCGCTCTTCCGTGAGGACTTCTCCTTCATGACCGATCTGGTCTTCCGCCCGCTCGTCGCGGGCGAATCGCATCTCTTCCACTCCCTGACCCCCGAGGACCACGGCCTGGTCGGCCGGTCCCTGATGGGTCACTCCTACGTCATGACCGACGAGGGCGGCGAGTACCGCCCCGACTGGACGTGGGTGGCCCTGCGCGACGGCGTCGTGGTCGCCCGCGCGGCCTGGTGGGCCGCTCCGGCCGACGACAAGCCGATAGCGCTCGACTGGTTCGACTTCACCGACGCCGACGCGGCCGTGCAGCTGCTGCGGACGGCGCCGCTCAAGGCCGAGTACGAGCTGGTGCTGCCGCCCGGCTGGCGGGAGCGGCGCGAGGTCCGCGAGGCCGCCCAGTCCCGCATCGACGCGGCGATCGTCTCCGGCATGGAGCTGCTCGTCGAACGCTACCGCTACGTCTGGACCCCCGAGTGCGGGCTGCCCGAGCGCACCGGACGGCTCGAGTACCGGCCGGAGCCGGACGACGCCGTGATCCTGGACGTACTGAGGCGCATCGGGGTCGGCAGCCTCGACGCGCACACCCGCCGCATGGTGCGGCTGCACGGCCCGGACGCGGCCGCCCGCGAGGAGCTGGAGTTCCTCAACTGGCTGCAGTCGCCCCGCGAGTGGTGGCGCCTTGCGTACACCCCGCAGGGCGAGCTCGCCGGCATCCAGGTGCCGGGGCGCAACCCGGGTGCGTTCTGCGTCGGCTTCATCGGTGTCCTGCCGGAGCAGCGCGGCCACGGCTACGCCTACGACCTGCTGGTCGAGTGCACGCACGACCTGGCCGGACACGGCGCCGAGCGGATCGCCGCCGCCACCGACCAGGGCAACGCGCCGATGGCGGCGCACTTCGCCAAGGCGGGTTATCCGGTCGCCGGGGAGCGCGTCAACCTGGTGTGACCCCCGGACGGCGGGCAGCATGGTGCCCATGCGCTTCGACGTGTGGGCACCGGACGCCGGTGAGGTGGAGGTACGGGTCGACGGCCGGGCTCACGACATGGAGCGCGACCCCGAACGGCGCGGCTGGTGGTACGCGGACGTGCCCGCCGGGCACGGCAGCCGCTACGCCTTCGCGCTGGACGGGGGCCCGCCGCGGCCCGACCCCCGCTCCCGGCGGCAGCCGGACGGGCCGGAGGGCCCGAGCGCGGTCGTCGACCACGACCGCTTCGCCTGGGCCCATGAGTGGGCGGGCCGCCCGCTGCCCGGCGCGGTCCTCTACGAGCTGCACGTCGGCACCTTCACCACCGACGGCACCTTCGACGCGGCGGTCGAACACCTGCCGTACCTGGCCGGGTTGGGGATCACCCACATCGAGCTGATGCCGCTCTGCCCGTTCCCCGGCACGCACGGCTGGGGGTACGAGGGCGTGTCGCTGTGGGCCGTGCACGAGCCCTACGGCGGCCCCGAGGGGCTCAAGCGCTTCGTGGACGCCGCGCACGGCCACGGGCTCGGGGTGGTGCTGGACGTCGTCCACAACCACCTCGGCCCCTCGGGCAACCACCTGCCCGCCTTCGGCCCGTACTTCACCGACCGCCACCACACCCCGTGGGGCGACGCCGTCAACCTCGACGCCCCCGGCTCCGACGAGGTGCGCGACTTCCTGGTCGGCAGCGCCCTGTCCTGGCTGCGCGACTACCGCCTCGACGGACTGCGGCTCGACGCCGTCCACGCCCTCGTCGACACCCGCGCGGTGCACCTGCTCGAGGAGCTCTCCACCGCCGTCGACGCCCTGTCGGCCGCGGTCGGCCGCCCGCTCTTCCTGATCGCCGAGTCCGACCGCAACGACCCGCGCACCACCGACCCGCGCGAGGCCGGCGGCCTGGGTGTGCACGCCCAGTGGAACGACGACTTCCACCACGCCCTGCACACCGCCGTCACCGGCGAGGCCCAGGCGTACTACGCGGACTTCGCCGTCTCCCCGGTGACCGCCGTGGCCAAGGCACTGCGCCGGGTCTTCTTCCACGACGGCACCCACTCGAACTTCCGCGGCCGCGTCCACGGCCGCCCCGTCGACCTGACGACCACCCCGGGCCACCGCTTCCTCGCCTACACCCAGACCCACGACCAGATCGGCAACCGCGCCACCGGTGACCGCCTCGGCGCGAGCGTCCCCGCGGGGCTGCTCGCCGCGGCCGCCGCGCTCGTCCTCACCTCCCCGTACACGCCGATGCTCTTCATGGGCGAGGAGTGGGGCGCCCGCACGCCCTGGCAGTTCTTCACCGACCACGACGACCCCGAGCTCGCCGCCGCCATCACCCGGGGCCGCCGCCGCGAGTTCGCCGAGCACGGCTGGAAGGCCGAGGACATCCCCGACCCCCAGGACCCGGCGACCCGGCTGCGCTCCTGCCTGGACTGGTCCGAACCCGCCCGGGAGCCGCACGCGGAACTGCTGGCCTGGTACCGGCGGCTCATCGCGCTGCGCCACGCCGAGCCCGAGCTGACCGACCCGGCCCTGGACGCCGTCCACGTCACCGCGGGCGAGCACACCCTGCGGCTGGATCGCGGACGCTTCCGGATCGCCGTCAACTTCTCCCCCGAGGAGGCGCTGGTCCCCCTCCACCACCCCGGCCGCGCCGACCCGCCGGGCTACGTCCCGGTCGCCGCCTGGCGTCCCGGACCACCGCCCGCCGACACCGGCTGCCTCCACCTGCCCGGCCACTCGGTCGCCGTGCTCCGTGAGCGCTGATTACCCTGATCGGGTGACGACCGACGACGAGCCCCGCGCGATCTGCGTCCACTGCGGCGACCCGACCGAGTACCCCGACTCTCAGCCGGGCCCGACCCTCTGCCCGGTCTGCGCCTGGCACGAGGCCCAGCGCACGGCCTGCAGCGGCTGAGCCGCGCGGCCCGGTGGGGTCAGTCCTCCAGCAGCAGCTTGCGGGCGACCTCGACGTCGAAGGACGCGGGCGGGCACACCGGGTCTATCAGGTCGAGGTGCTCCATCAGCAGCCGCCCGACGGCCCAGTTCCGGTACCACTTGCGGTCGGCGGGGACGACGTACCAGGGCGCGGCCTCCGTGGAGCAGCGGCCGAGCACGTCCTCGTACGCCTCCTGGTACGAGGGCCACATCGCCCGGTCCTCCAGGTCGCCGGGGCGGAACTTCCAGTGCTTGCAGGGGTCGTCCAGCCGGTCCAGCAGGCGGGTGCGCTGCTCGTCGCGGCTGATGTGCAGGAAGACCTTGACGACGCTGACGCCGTCGTCGGCGAGCGAGGCCTCGAAGGAGTTGATGGTCTCGCAGCGCTCCTCCCACACCGAGCGCGGTGCCCGGCCCCTGACCCGCGGCACGAGGACGTCCTCGTAGTGGGAGCGGTCGAAGACGCCTATCCGCCCGCGACCGGGCAGGGCCCGCTCGACGCGCCACAGGAAGTGGTGGGCCTGTTCCTCCGCCGTCGGGGCCTTGAAGGCGGTGATCCGGCACCCCGCGGGGTCGAGCAGGCTCGCGAGGTGCCGCACCGAGCCGCCCTTGCCCGAGGTGTCCATGCCCTGGAGGACGACGAGGACCGAACGCGGGTCGCCCGCCGTGCTCTGCGCGAAGAGCCGCTCCTGCAGCGCCGTGATCCGGTCCCGTGCGTACGGCACGCACGCCAGCGCCTCGGCCTTGCCCGCCGGACCGCCCGGCGTGGCGCGCGGGTCGTACGACCGCAGCCGCACGGGGCCGCCGCCCGACGGGACCCGCAGCTTCGCGCGCAGCCCGGGCCTGGTTCCGGATGCGGTGTCCGGGCTCCGCTTCGTCACCGCGCCTCCCTCCGGGGGACCCTCCCCGCTCCCCGCGGGCTCCGGTCCGGTGATCCGAGGGTGCGCCGGATCCCCCGGCGCCGCCAACGCGGCCGGGGGCCACGGGTGTCACGGGTGTCACGGCCCGGGCGCCGCGCGCACCGCAGGGGGCTCAGGCCTCCGGGGTGGCGAGGCGCTTGGCGTCGCGGGCGAGGGCGGTGAGGCGGGAGATGGCCCGGAAGTACTTCTTGCGGTAGCCGCCGGCGAGCATCTCCTCGCTGAAGATGCCGTCGAAGGGCCGGCCTGAGGCCATGACGGGGACCTCGCGGTCGTAGAGCCGGTCGGCCAGGACGACCAGGCGCAGCGCGGTGGCCTGGTCCTCCACGGGGTGGACGCCGCGCAGGAAGACCGCCTCGACGCCGTCGCAGAGCGCGCCGTAGCGGCTGGGGTGGACCCGGGCGAGGTGGGCGAGGAGGGCGCCGAAGTCGTCAAGGGAGGCGCCCGGGGTGCGGCCCGCGGCAGCGGTGACCTGCTCGTCTGTGTACGGCGCGGGGGCTTGCGGGAGGCCGCGGTGGCGGTAGTCCTCGCCGTCGATGCGCAGCGACCGGAAGCGGGCGGACAGGCCCTGGATCTCGCGCATGAAGTCGGCGGCCGCGAACCGGCCCTCGCCGAGCTTGCCGGGCAGGGTGTTGGAGGTCGCGGCCAGCTTCACCCCGGCGTCGGCCAGCTTGCCCAGCAGGGTCGAGACGAGCACGGTGTCGCCGGGGTCGTCGAGTTCGAACTCGTCGATGCAGACCACCCGGTGCCCGCTGAGCGCCTGCACGGCCTGCTGGAAGCCGAGGGCGCCGACGAGGTTGGTCAGCTCCACGAAGGTGCCGAAGGCCTTCTGCTCGCGCGGCGCGGGCGTGGCGTGCCACAGCGAGGCGAGCAGGTGGGTCTTGCCCACGCCGTAGCCCCCGTCGAGGTAGACCCCGCCGGGGCCGGCCGGGGCGGCGGGGGCGGCCTGACGCCGGAACCAGCGCTTGCGCCCGCCGTCGGCGGGGGCGCCCAGCCCCTCCGCGAAGGCCCGCAGCGTGCCGACGGCCTCGGCCTGGCTCGGCTGCTTCGGGTCCGGGAGGTAGGTGTCGAACCGTACGGAGTCGAAGCGCGGCGGCGGCACCATCTCGGCCACCAGCCGGTCCACCGGGACGTGCGGCTCACGTCCGCTCAGCGAGACGGGCGGCGTCCCGCCGGGTATCGGGCTGGTTTCTTGCGCGGCGGCGAAGGACGAGGACACAGCACTCCAGCCTAGTGCCTCGCCGGTGGTCCCCTCGCCGCCGTGTGGCCGACCCCACTGCGTGGAGGGCGTGGAAGACTGCAGCCATGCGCCGCCTCTTCCCCGCCCCCGCGACCGCTGCCGCACCGGCACCCGCCGAGACCCTGGACACGCCGGAGGCGCTGGCCGACGCCTACGCGTACCCGGAACCCGCGGGCGGGGCGCCCTGGCTGCGCGCGAACATGGTGTCGTCGCTGGACGGAGCGGCCCGGCACGACGGGCGCTCCCAGCCGCTGTCCTCGGACGCCGACATGCGGGTGTTCGGGGTGCTGCGGGCCCTGGCCGACGTGGTGGTCGTCGGCGCGGAGACGGTGCGGCAGGAGGGCTACCGCCCGGCGCGCGCCCGGGAGGCCTTCGCGGACCGCAGGGCCGCGGCGGGGCAGGGCCCGGCCGCCGCGATCGCCGTGGTGAGCGCCCGGCTCGACCTGGACTTCTCGCTGCCCCTGTTCACCGAGCCGCTGGTGCCGACCCTCCTGCTGACCGGCGAGGACGCCCCGGCCGACCGGGTCGCGGCGGCCGAGAAGGCGGGGGCGCGGGTCGTCCGGGCCGGCTCGGGCACGGGCGTGGAGCCGGCGCGCGTGGTGCGCGAACTGGCCGCGCTGGGGCTGCGCCGGATGCTGACCGAGGGCGGGCCGCGGCTGCTCGCCCAGTTCGCCGCGGCCGGGGTGGTCGACGAGCTGTGCCTGACGATCGCCCCGCTGCTGACCGCCGGTGACGCCATGCGCATCATGAACGGGCCCGGCATCACCGACCCCGTCCGTTACACCCCGGTGTCGATCCTGGAGGAGGACGGCTTCCTGTTCACCCGCTACGTACGCGGCTGACCGGCCCCCCGGTGCGACCGGGACCGGCCACCGGCCGCCCGCGCCACCGGCCTCACCCGGATGGCGCCGATTGCCCGCCCCGCACTTGTCCGCGTGCCACGGCCCGGGAACGGATGTCCCCGCGTGCCCCGCGCCCGGACGGGGCAGGATGGTTTCCGTGGCAGGCCCGACGGCCCGCGAGAGAGAAGGACGCGTCCGTGTTCACGACCGTACTCATGATCGAGCAGCCGCTCGTCCCCGCCGATGTGGAACTGGTCACCACGCTCCACGGTGACGAGCCCGTCTCCTTCGTCGTCCTGATGCAGCCACGGGGCGACCAGGACCGGCTGCTGCGGGCCATCGACGACGTCGCCCTCGGCGAACTCGACAAAGCCGTCCACGAGCGCGAGCGCCCGGAGGGCGACAAGGCCCTGATGCCCGCCGAGCGCGCGCTGAGCCACAGCCTGACCGCCCTGCGCGAGGCGGGCTGCGAGGCGGTGGGCGAGGTGGTCGAGCGGCACCCCATCGAGCTGATGAAGTCGGTGGTCGAGCAGACCCACGCCGACGAGGTGATCGTGCTGACCGCCCCGCACCTGGTGGAGGAGTTCTTCCACCGTGACTGGACCTCCCGGGCCCGGCACAAGGTCGGCGTGCCGGTGCTGAAGCTGTTCGCCCACAACGCGGAGGACTGAGCGGACGCCGTGTCCCCGACTGGTGGAAGAATCGGGGACGGCCGACGACCGACCTCGTGAGTTCCAGGGAGCACCTCGCATGAGCCCCACCCTTCCCCCCGGTATGGACCGACCGCACTTCATCGGGATCGGCGGGGCCGGGATGTCGGGCATCGCGAAGATCCTGACCCAGCGCGGCGCCGCCGTCGCGGGCAGCGACGCGAAGGACTCCGACACGGCCGAGGCGCTGCGCGAGCTGGGCGCGACCGTCCACATCGGTCACGCGGCCGCGCACCTCGCGCAGGACGCGACCTGCGTGGTCGTCTCCAGCGCCATCCGTGAGGACAACCCGGAGCTGGTGGCGGCCCGCGAGCGTGGCATCCCGGTGGTGCACCGCTCGGACGCGCTGGCGGCGCTGATGGGGGGCTCGCGCCCGATCGCGGTGGCCGGCACGCACGGCAAGACGACCACCACCTCCATGCTCGCGGTGAGCCTGTCCGCGCTGGGCCTGGACCCGTCGTACGCCATCGGCGGCGACCTGGACGCCCCGGGCTCCAACGCCCACCACGGCACCGGCGAGATCTTCGTGGCGGAGGCGGACGAGAGCGACCGCAGCTTCCAGAAGTACGACCCCGAGGTGGCGATCGTGCTCAACGTGGAGCTCGACCACCACGCGAACTACGCGTCGATGGACGAGATCCACGAGTCGTTCGAGGTCTTCGTCGGCAAGATCGTCCCCGGTGGCACCCTGGTCGTCGGCGAGCACTCCGGCGCGCGGGAGCTGGCCGCCCGGGTGGCGGGCCGCGAGGGGCTGACCGTCGTGCGCGTCGGCGAGGACGAGCAGGCCGACGTGCGGATCCTGCGGGTCACCCCGCACGGGATGTCCAGCGAGGTCACCGTCCGCCTGGACGGCGAGGAGCACACCTTCACCGTCTCCGTGCCCGGCCGGCACTACGCCCACAACGCGGTCGCCGCCCTCGCCGCGGGCGTCGCGCTGGGCGTCCCGGCGGAGGACCTGGCCAAGGCGCTCGGCACCTACACCGGGGTGAAGCGCCGGCTGCAGCTGAAGGGCACCGCCGCCGGCGTCCAGGTCATCGACTCCTACGCGCACCACCCGACCGAGATGACCGCGGACCTGCAGGCCCTGCGCGAGGCGGCGGACGACCGGCGCATCGTCGTGGTCTTCCAGCCGCACCTGTTCAGCCGCACCCAGGAGCTGGGCCGCGAGATGGGCCAGGCCCTCGCGCTCGCCGACGCCTCGGTGGTGCTGGACATCTACCCGGCCCGCGAGGACCCGATCCCCGGCATCACCAGCGACCTGATCATCGACGCGGCCGTCGCGGCGGGCGCCGACGTCACCGCGGAACACGACAAGGACGCGGTCCCCGAGGTCGTCGCCGGAATGGCCAAGCCCGGTGACCTTGTTCTCACCATGGGCGCGGGCGACGTGACCGATCTCGGTCCGCGCATCCTCGCGCGCCTGGAGAACTGAGGAGAGGGAGGACCATGGCGTACGAAGTCGACAAGTCCGAGGAGCAGTGGCGTCAGGAGCTGACGCCGCAGGAGTACGCGGTCCTGCGCCAGGCGGGCACGGAGCGTCCCTTCGTGGGTGAGTACACCGACACCAAGACCCGCGGCGTCTACTCGTGCCGCGCCTGCGGCGCCGAACTGTTCACCTCGGACACCAAGTTCGAGTCGCACTGCGGCTGGCCGTCCTTCTACGACCCGAAGGACAGCAAGGCCGTCGAGCTGATCGAGGACCGCTCGATGGGCATGGTCCGCACCGAGGTCCGCTGCACCCGCTGCGGCTCGCACCTGGGCCACGTCTTCGAGGGCGAGGGCTACGACACCCCGACGGACCAGCGGTACTGCATCAACTCGATCTCGCTGCGGCTGGCCCCCGTGGAGGACTGATCACGAAATCCGACGGCTAGGCCCCTCGCGTGGGCCGACGCGCCACGCGGGGCGCGTCCGTCGACTCCCCGCCCACCGGCTGGCAACGTGGCCCGGCATGGAACACCACGTACGGGCCAGGTTGCTGCTGGCCAGCGCCACCATGCTCTTCGTCGAACTGGCGCTGATCCGGTGGGCGGGCGCGAACGTCGTCCATCTGAGCTACTTCTCCAACTTCATCCTGCTCGGCTCGTTCCTGGGGATCGGGCTGGGCTTCCTGATCGCGGCGGAACGCGGCCAGTGGCTCAAGCGGTGGGCGCCGCTGCCGCTGGCCGTGCTCGTGGTGCTGGTGCGGGAGTTCCCGGTCCAGGTGCGGCAGAGCAGCGGCGACATCATCTACTTCACGGCGGTGAAGACCACCGGGCTGCCGCAGTGGGTGACGCTGCCCGTGCTCTTCCTGCTGGTGGCGTTCGCGATGATGGCGATCGGCAAGATCACCGCCGATCTGTTCCGGCAACTGCCGTCGCTGGAGGCGTACCGGTGGGACCTGCTCGGTTCGCTGACCGGTTCGGTGGCCTTCGCGGGGGTGTCCTGGCTGCGCGCGCCCTCCCTGGTGTGGGGGCTGATCGCCGCTGCGGCGCTGCTGGTCCTCGGCGGCCGGCGGAACACGCTGCGGTACGCGCTGCCGCTGGCGGCGATGGTCCTGGCGCTGCTCTTCGAGTCGCTGGCGCCGGGGGTGTCCTGGTCGCCGTACTACAAGATCGAGCTGACCCGCCCGGAGCCGGGCACCAGTTCTCGGACGTACAAGATCGCCGCCAACGGCGTGCCGCACCAGAGCATCGCGCCGCTGAAGGTGCTGCAGCAGCCCAACTCGCCGTACGAGCAGGCCTACCGGGAGACCCCGGACAATCCGCACCGCAAGGTGCTGGTGATCGGCGCGGGCAACGGCAACGACGTGGCCGTCGCGCTGGCCAACGGCGCGCAGTACGTGGACGCCGTCGAGATCGACCCGCGGCTGCAGGAGATCGGGGCGCAGCTGCACCCCGCGCGGCCGTACGAGAACCCGCGGGTGCACGTCCACATCAACGACGGGCGGGCCTTCCTGGAGCGGACGAAGACGAAGTACGACCTCGTCGTGCTGGCTCTGCCCGACTCGCTGACGCTGGTGTCGGGGGCGAGCAACCTGCGGCTGGAAAGCTACCTCTTCACCCAGCAGGCCTTCGAGTCGGCGCGTGACCACCTCGCGCCCGGCGGCGCGTTCGCGATGTACAACTACTACCGGCAGAACTGGCTGATCGACCGCTTCGCGGGCAGCCTGGACCAGGTCTTCGGGCACGCCCCGTGCATGACGGAGTACAGCAAGCGCGCCGCGGTCCTCGTGGCCGGGCTGACGCCGGCCGACCAGACCTGCGGGACGGTCTGGCGGCCCAGCGGGGCGGTGCCGCCGCCCGCGGACGACGACCACCCGTTCCCCTACCTCCTGCACCGCACGGTGCCGAGCCTCTACCTCGGCGCGCTCGGCCTGATCCTGCTGGTCACCGTGATCTCGGTGCGGCTGGCCGGGGTGCGGCTGCGCGGGACGCTGCGCTACGCCGACATGTTCCTGATGGGCGCGGCCTTCCTGCTGCTGGAGACGAAGAACGTCATCGGCTTCGCCCTGTACTTCGGCACCACCTGGCTGGTGAACGCGCTCGTCTTCATCGGGGTGCTGCTGGCGGTGCTGGCCGCCGTCGAGGTGCGGCGCCGCATGCGCCGGCTCAACCAGACGACACTGCAGATCCTGCTCTTCGTCACGCTCGCCGTCGGCTGGCTGGTCCCGGCGCAGGCCGTGCTGTCGCTGCCCTTCGCGGCACGGCTGGCGGCGGCCGTCGCGCTCGCCTTCGCGCCGATCTTCTGCGCCAACCTGATCTTCTCCGACCGCCTCGCCCAGGCACCGGACCCGACCGCCGCCTTCGGCGCCAACCTCCTGGGCGCGCTGACCGGCGGCACCCTGGAGTACCTCGCGCTGCTCACCGGCTACCGCGCGCTGCTGATCCTGGTGGCCGTGCTGTACGCCGGGGCCTGCGTCGCGATGCGGCTGTCCGGCGGCGGTGGCCCCGCCGGCGGCGACGGCGCGGGGCAGGGCCGGCAGGACGCCACGGCGCACGGAAACCGGCTGGTGCGCGAGGGGCCCGCGGCAGCACCATGACGGGATGCTGAGCGTCCTGCTGCCCTTCCTCGGTGCCTGCACCCTGATCGCCGCGGCCCCCGGGCCGAGCACGGTGCTGATCATCAGGCACTCCCTGCGCAGCCGCCGGGCCGGCTTCGCGACCGTCCTCGGCAACGAGACCGGTGTGTTCGTCTGGGGGCTGTGCGCCGCCTTCGGTCTCACCGCGCTCCTCGCGGCCTCACAGCTCGCCTACGACGTCGTGCGGATCGTCGGCGCCGCCGTCCTGATCTGGTTCGGCGTCCAGGCGTTGCGTGCCGCCCGCCGCGGCCCGGACCCCGAGCGGGCCGCGGCGGGTGAGGACGCGACGGTGACCCCGTGGGCGGCCTACCGCGCCGGGCTCGGCATGAACCTGGCCAATCCCAAGGCGGCGGTCTTCGCGATGTCGTTCCTGCCGCAGTTCGTGCCCTCCGGCGCGCCCCAGCTCCCCACGATGGTCGGGCTCGCGGCGCTGTGGGCGGTCTACGAGGTCGGCTACTACGGGGCGTACGTCTGGTTCGTCGACCGCCTCAGGGCGGTGTTCAGCCGCGCCGCGGTGCGGCGCCGCCTGGAGGCGGTGTCCGGCGGCGTGCTCGTCGCGCTGGGCGTCCGGATGGCCCTGGAGGGCTGAGCGCCCGCGCCTTGCCCCTCACCCGCGGCGTGCGCTGAGCGACGCCGCGAGCCAGCAGGCGCCCGCGGCGGCGAGCGCCGCGAGCAGGAGGGGAACCAGCGGGAACGGGACCGCGCCGGTGCGGGAACCGGTGACGAGCCCGGTGACCGCCGCGTTGGCGGGCGATCCGGCGGCGACGAGGACCAGGACCGCGGTGAGGGCCGTGACGGGCACCGCCCATCCGGGGCGGAGCAGCACCGGGGGGTTGGTGAGGGCGCCGACGGCGGTGCCGAGCAGCGCGGTCACCAGGGCGGCCAGGAGACCGGCCACGGCCGCCGGGGCCACCGGGATGGCCTTCAGGTGGTCCGTGGTGCGGGGGTCGGCGATGCCGAGCACCACGGCGGTGCCCGCGGTGCCCAGCACCACCGAGCACAGCAGCGCCGCCAGGACGCCCGCCGTGTGGGCCCGCCCCGGCCCGGTGGCGGCCGCCACGCAGGCGCGGGCGGCCGGCGGCTCGGCCGTCACGCTGACCCGCACCAGCCAGGCCGCGGCCGGGAGCAGCGCGGCGGCGCTCCAGCCGAGCGAGTCCAGCAGCGGCTGCGGGCCCCCGGCCAGCCCGATCCCCATGACGGCCAGGTGGAGCAGGAGCGGCGGCAGCCAGCGGAAGGACCGCAGGAGCAGGGCGGTCCGGTAGTGCAGCAGTGCGGTCATGAGGACTCCGTGGGCGGCTCCGCGGGGCGGACCGCGCGGATGTGCCAGGGCGGGGCCGCGGCGAGCAGCCGCCGCAGGACGGCGTCGGACCCGGCGACAGGGACGGTCACCCGGAGCGTGCCGGGCGCGGCGGGCTCGTACGCGAGCCCGGCCGGCGGCTCCCCGCCGCCGGTGGCCTCGATGACGACGCGCGGCCCGGCGGCGGCGTCCAGGGGCACCGGCACGAGCCGGGCGTCCTCGACGCGGTGGACCTCCGTGGTCTCGCCGGCCAGCCGGCGCGGGTCGTGGTCGACGAAGACGACGGTGCCGCCGGCGGCGCTCCGGGCGCGCACGGCGTCGTCCAGGACGGTGCGCGCGTCCCGGTCGAGCCCCGTCCACGCCTCGTCGAGGACGAGGAGTTCCGGCTCTGCCACCAGCGCCTGGGCCACCGCGACCTTCTGGCAGGTGCCCTTGGACAGCTCGGCGAGCGGGGTCCGGGCGTACCCGGCGATGCCGAAGCACTCCAGCCACTCCGCGGCCCGCCGGGCGGCGGCGGCGCCGCCGAGCCCGTGCACCCGCCCCAGGTGCACGAGGTAGCCGTGCGCGTCGAAGGGCAGTGCCGGCGGGAACCGCTCGGGCACGTACGCGGTGCGCGGGCGCCCCCTGACCCGGCCCGTGGTGGGGCGGTCGATGCCGGCGAGGATCCGCAGGACCGTGGACTTGCCGCTGCCGTTCGCCCCCTCGACGCGCAGCACCCGTCCCCCGGGCACGTCAAGGTCGACGCCGCGCAGCACCCAGGGTCCGCGCGCCCCGTACCGGCGGCCGACCGCCTCCAGCCGCACGTCAGTTGGACGGCTGGTGGGGTGTGGACTCGCTGGGCCGGACGATCACGAAGCCCTCCCCCTGCAGCATCAGCTGCACGGCCTCGCCCGAGCCGCCGCGCAGCATCGAGCCGAAGCTCTGCGAGCGGTGCAGGGAGGTCTGCAGCTGGGCGCTCCAGCCGACGACCGCGTCGGTGTCGACGTACACCGGGGCCTGCGGGGTGACCGGGATGACGATCGGGGTGCCCTCGCACATCACGCCGAGGCGGCCGTGCCCGGTGAAGACGCTGTTGAACAGGCCGCCGCCGGCCATGCCCGCGCCCTTCACGACCTTTATCTCGTAGGAGAGCGTCGAGTCGAAGACCAGCACGTTGCGGCCGTTGATGGTGAGGCTGTCGCCGGGGTCGAGGTCGATGACGAAGCAGTTGGCGGCCTCGTGCGCGAACCAGGCCTCGCCCTGGCCGCGCACCGACATCAGCGGCAGGCCCTCACCGGTGAAGGCGCGCTTGAGGAACTTGCCGACGCCCTGCCCCTTCACCTCGAACTGCAGGTTGCCGCGGAAGGCGATCATCGAGCCCTGGCGCGCCAGGCACTCGCCGTTCACCGCGTACTTGATCGACTTGGCGTTCTGGAGGGTCATGCCGGGCTCGGTGGCCGGCTGCGCCGTGTTCTCGGTCGCGAAGAGGTCGCTGTGCACCCCGGCATCCTGGCCCGGAGGGATCGGCTCCGACAAGCTCTTGCGGGGCGGGTGGCAGACTGTCGAGGTGACAACCGATCCTCGCGACGCCGCTCCCCAGTTCGTCCTCCCCCTGGTCGTCCGCATCGAGCGGACCGCCCCGCCGGCGCGGACCGACGCGCTGGAGACGGCCGCCCGTGCCGTGCTCCTGTTGCGCTCCGACGAGCGCGCCACCGCCGGGGACGGGGAGTGGGCCGGGGCGGTACGGGGCTGGGAGGACGCCCGCATCCGCAAGGTCGTACGGCGGGCGCGCGGCGCCGAGTGGCTGCGGGCCGAGGCGTTGCCCGGCATCACGGTCACCGGCAAGTCCGCCGAGGTCCGCGTCTTCCCGCCGGTGCCGCTGGACGGCTGGCCCAAGGACCTGGCGCGGCTGCAGGTGTCCGGGACGGAACTGGAGGACCCGGAGCCGCCCGCCGGGCCGGAGACCGGGACGCCCGTGCTCTGGCTCAACCCCGGGGTGCAGATGTCGGCCGGCAAGGCCATGGCGCAGGCCGGGCACGGCGCCCAGCTCGCCTGGCTCGCACTGCCCCCCGCCGAGCGCGCGCAGTGGCGCGACGCCGGATTCCCGCTGGCCGTGCGCACGGCGCCCCAGGCCGGCTGGGAGGCGCTCACCGCCTCCGGGCTGCCCGTGGTGCGGGATGCCGGGTTCACCGAGATCGCCCCGGGGTCGTGCACCGTCGTGGCGGACCACCCGGCGCTGCGCCGCTGAGGCGCCAAGCTCAAATCAAGCTCTGAAACCCGCCCCCGCGGGGTTCACCCGCCCCGCACGGGGCCAGAACCCCGGCAGGAGGAAGGGGGGCGCATGGAGCACTCGTATCTGGGCACGGGCATCGGCTGGCGGCCGGAGATCGCGGCGGCGGTCGAGGCGCTGGCGGAGGCCGGCCGTGTCGACTGGGTCGAGGCGGTCGCCGAGAACGTCTGCCCGGGCCATCTCCCCGACTCCCTGCTGCGGCTGCGCGAGCGCGGTGTCACGGTCGTCCCGCACGGTGTCTCGCTCGGCCTCGGGGGCGCCGAGCGGCCCGGCGCGGACCGGCTGGCCGCGCTCGCGCAGCGCGCGGAGGCGCTGGGCGCCCCGCTGGTCACCGAGCACATCGCCTTCGTACGCGGCGGCGGGGAGCTGACGGGCTCGGCGCACCTGGAGGCGGGGCACCTGCTGCCCGTGCCGCGGACCCGGGACGCGCTGGACGTCCTGTGCGAGAACGTGCGCATCGCGCAGGACGCGCTGCCGGTGCCGCTCGCGCTGGAGAACATCGCGGCGCTGGTGGCCTGGCCGGACGAGGAGATGAGCGAGGGTGCCTTCCTCGCCGAGCTCGTCGAACGGACCGGGGTACGCCTGCTGATCGACGTCGCCAACCTGCACACCAACCACGTCAACCGCGGCGAGGACCCCCTCGCCGCGCTCGACGCGCTGCCGGTGGACGCGATCGCCTACGTCCACGTGGCGGGCGGCGTCGAGAAGGACGGCGTGTGGCACGACAGCCACGCGCACCCCGTCCCCGAGGCCGTCCTGGACGTGCTGGCGGCGCTGTACGAGCGGGCCTGCCCGCCCGGTGTGCTGCTGGAGCGCGACGACGACTTCCCCGCGGGCGGCGATCTGGCCCGCGAACTGGCCGCGATACGCCGCGTGGTGGACGCGGGAACGGGCCGGCGGGCGGATGTGCCGCCGGCCGCGCCCGCCGGGGTCGCCGCGGCGCCCGGGGCGGCCCGTCAGCGCCTCGCGCTGCGCCAGACCGCGCTGTTGTCGGCGCTCGTGGCCGGGACGCCGGTGCCGGAGGGCTTCGACCGGACCCGGATCGGTGTGCAGAGCCGCGCGCTGGCCGCCAAGCGCGCCGGCATCGTCGCCAAGGTGGCGCCGGAGCTGCCGGAGATCCTGGGGGCCGCGTACCGGCCGGAGTTCCTGCGCTACGCCGCACGGCGGCCGCTCGACGGGGGTTACCGCCACGACGCCATGGCCTTCGCCGCGTACGTCCTGGACGGGGACGACCCGCACGACCCCGCGGTCACCAGGCGGCTGGCCGCGTGGTGGCGCGAACGCTCGGGCCCGGCACCGCTCCCGGCCTGGCGGCAGCGTCTGCGCGGAAGGGTTTTCCCGGCGCCGCGACAGCCCTCACACGTATTCATACGTATGCGGGACACGCTCCGTTCAAAGCTGCCATAATCTTTTTCCAAGGGCCTCCGACCTGCGAAGGGAATGGCGGCGGGGCCCATCGGGCGCGAAAAGGCAACAACGTACCAAGGACCGGGTCCGGATTCCTGGAATTCGCGAATACGTGACTGTTCCTCGCCCTGGACGCTTCAAACGCACTAACGTGCGGTCCCATGCGATCCACCCGTTACGCCACCGGACTCAGCCTCGTGGTCGGGGCTCTCGTGGTCACGCTCGCCGCGCTGGCCTACCCCGTCATGTCCGGGCTGAACAGCCCCGCCGTGACCGCGGCCGGCGCCCAGACCGTGTCCACGCAGTACGGTCCGCTCACCCAGCTGGACCGCACCTTCGTCACCAAGGTCCGACTGGCCGGCCTGTGGGAGTTCCCCGCCGGGCAGATGGCCCTGCAGAAGGGGACGACGCCTGCGGTCAAGCGCGCGGGGCAGCACCTGATCGACGGACACACGAACCTCGACTCGACGTGCCGCACGATCGCGCCCCAATTGGGCATCACCCTGCCCAACCAGCCCACAGCACAGCAAATGGGCTTCCTGGCCACCATGTCCGCGGCGACCGGACCGGATTTCGACCAGAAGTTCGCGAACATCCTGAGGCTCGCCCACGGCCAGGTGTTCTCGGTCGTGGCCCAGGTACGCGCCACCACCCGCAATTCGCTGGTGCGCGAACTGGCCGACCAGGCGAACGCGACGGTGCTCGACCACATCACCGTTCTGGAGAAGACCGGACTGGTCAACTTCGACCAAGTCGCCGTGGACACGACCGCCAGCCCCACCAACCCCGGTGCGGCGGTGCCGGTCTCCCCTGCTCCCGGTGAGCCGACCTTCATCGTCACCCCGTCCCCGACGTACTCACTTCCCCCAGCGGCTTCGTCCCCCCAGCCGTCGCAGTAGAAATGAGCGATCCGATGCCCACACGACAACACATGAACCACCGGCGCAGGTTGAGCACCAAGCAACTCGTGCTGATAGCCGTGCTGGCACTGCTCGGCTCCGGCGGCACCTTCGCCCTGGTCACCGGTTCGGCCTCGGCCCACTGGCGGTCCAACTCCGGTCACTCGGGCGGCTGGCAGAGCCCCAGCCCGGGGAACAGCACCAAGGCGGACAACGGGGGCCAGAACAACGGCGGGCAGAACAACGGCGGCCAGAACGGCTCCGCGGCCCCCTCCGCGTCCGCCTCGGCCTCGGCGTCCGCGCCCGCCGGCGGCGGCACGCAGACCAACGGCCCCTCCCCCGAGGACTTCGCCGACATCCGCTCCATTCAGCCCAACGTCCAGCGGGCGGCGAACCAGCGGGGCGCCTCGCGCGGCACGTTCACGGCGCGCTGCGGCCGCAACGAGAACAAGCACCACAACCCCGACAACTTCATCGTGGCCCCCGGCGTCGCCAACGGCGCGCACCACGTCCACGACTACGTCGGCAACCTGAGCACCGACGGCTTCTCGACCAACGAATCCCTGGCCGCGGCCGGCACCACCTGCGCCCGCGGGGACAAGTCGGCGTACTTCTGGCCGGTGCTGCGCACCCGCTCCGCCAACGACGCGCCGGACGCCGACGGCAACACCGGCACCATCCTGCAGGCCACCTCGGTGCAGCTGCTCTTCGGGGGCAACCCGAGGGCCAAGGTGGTGGCGATGCCGTCCACGCTGCGGATCATCATGGGTGACGCCAAGTCCTTCACCAACGGCGTGGCCAACGCCAAGGCGTCGTGGAGCTGCACCGGCTTCGAGAACCGCCAGCTCACCGACAAGTACCCGCTGTGCCCGCAGGGCAGCCGGGTGGTCCGCACGCTGAACTTCCCCAGCTGCTGGGACGGGACCAACGCCGACAGCGCCAACCACCGCACGCACATCGTCTTCCCCGACGGTGCCGGGCAGTGCCAGGCCGGCTTCAAGGCCGTGCCCCAGCTGAAGATGCGGCTCACCTACAAGGTCCCGCAGGGCCCGAACTACGCGCTCGACAGCTTCCCCGAGCAGCTGCACAAGCCGGTCACGGACCACGCGGACTTCGCCAACTTCATGCCGACGCGCCTGATGAACCAGGTCGTCAGCTGCATCAACGGCAACCGCAACTGCGGCTGACGCGGTAGCCCGCGCCGCCCCCGATTCGGGAAACCGCGGGCGGACCCCCACGGGGGTCGGCTACAACTCCTCCATGTGGATGCTTTTCCTCCTCGTGGCCTGGGCCGCGGCGATCGCCTCCTGCACACGCTTGTGCAGGGCGGCGGTCGCCGCGGCCGATCTGCCTGACGGGGGCGCCGCACCGGCCGCCGACCACGCGCTCGGGCTCTACGAGATGGCCTTCCTGTCCGGCGGACCACGCCGGGTCACCGAACTGGCGATGGTCACGATGGGGCGCGAACGGCGTCTGCTGCTCGCCAGGGCCGGCTGGGCGACCGTCGTCGACCCGGACGGCCGGGACGCCATCGAGCGCTCCCTGATCGCCGCCACCGGCCCCGAGGGTCAGGCCCCCGTTCCCGCGATACGCGCGGCGCACGCGACCTCCGACGGGGTCCGCGCCTTGGCGCAGGGCCTCGCCGACGCGGGGCTCGCGGTGCCTCCCGCGGCCCGGGAGTCGATCTCCACCGGCATCCGCGAGGTCCGCGCGGCCTCCGCCCTCATCCTGGTCACGCTGGCCGCCGCGACGACCCTCAGCCCCGCCGGCCGGTCCCTGCTGCCCTGGTTCGCGCTCCCGCTGCTGGTCACCCTGGGCTGCCTGGCCATCGCGCGCTTCGAGATCCACCCCTACACCCGCTGGGCCGCCCCCGCGGGCCGCGAGCTGCTGCGCGCCGTTGACGTCCCCGACGGCCCGGCCCCCGACGACCGCCGGCAGCTCCTCACCGCCGTCGCCGTCCGGGGCCCCTCCGCCCTCCCCGACCCTGCCCTCCGCGCCGCCCTGAGCTGACGCACCGCGCGGGGCCGGGCCTCAGGCCGAACCCGCCACCAGATCCGCCACCGACTTACGACGACCGGTGGCCCCTCCCCCACGGCCGCCCGGCAAAGCCCCCGCGCGGGGCCGGGCCTCAGGCCAGGCCCGCCACCAGATCCGCCACCGACTTACGACGACCGGTGTAGAACGGCACCTCCTCGCGGACGTGCATACGCGCCTCCGAAGCCCGCAGATGACGCATCAGGTCCACGATGCGGTGCAGCTCGTCCGCCTCGAAGGCCAGGATCCACTCGTAGTCGCCCAGCGAGAACGACGCCACCGTGTTCGCCCGCACGTCCGGGTAGCCCCGCGCCATCTTGCCGTGGTCGGCCAGCATGCGGCGGCGGTCCTCGTCGGGGAGGAGGTACCAGTCGTAGGAGCGGACGAAGGGGTAGACGGAGACGTAGTCGCGGGCCGTCTCGTCGGCGAGGAAGGCGGGGACGTGGCTCTTGTTGAACTCCGCCGGGCGGTGCAGGGCCATGTTCGACCAGACGGGCTCCAGCAGGCGCCCCAGCATGGTGCGGCGGAAGCGGTTGTACGCGTCCTGGAGGGCGTCGGCGGTCTCGGAGTGCCACCAGATCATGACGTCCGCGTCGGCGCGCAGCCCCGACAGGTCGTACGTGCCGCGGACCGTGACGTCCTTCTCGGCGAGCTGCTCGAAGAGCTCCTCCACCTCCTCCGCGTAGCGGGTGCGGTCGTCGGGCAGGACGTCGCGCAGCCGGAACACCGACCAGAGGGTGTAGCGGATGACCTCGTTGAGGTCCTTGGCCTTCTTGCCGGCGTTGGGGGCCTTGGCGGGGGCGGCGGATGCAGTGGAGTCGGTCATGGGGCTATTGTCCCGCGTCCGGTTCCGCAGCCTGCCGCAGGGTGCCCAGGACCTGCGTGGCCGCGCCGCGCGCGCTCGCGACGCAGGCCGGGATGCCGACGCCCTCGTAGAGGGCGCCGCACACCTCGAGGCCGGGCAGCTTCGCGACGTGCTCGCGCAGCCGCGCGACCCGGGCCAGGTGGCCGACCGGGTACTGCGGCAGGCCGCCGTCCCAGCGGGTGACGCGGGCCGCGACGGGGGCCGCGGTGAGCCCGACGGCCTCGCCGAGGTCCTCGCGGGAGAGGCGGACGAGGTCGGTGTCGTCCCACGCGAGGTCGGCCTCCTGGCCGTGCCGGCCGATCGAGGTGCGCAGGACGTAGACGTCCGCGTCGGCGGCGCCGCTCCAGTGCCACTTCTGGCTGGAGAACGTGGACGCCTTGATGGTCCGCCCGTCCACCGGCGGGACGAGGAAGCCGCTGCCGGGCAGCGCGTGGGCGATCTCGCGGCGCCGGAAGGCCATGGTGACCAGGGCGACACTGGCGTACTCCACCGTCGAGAGCTCCGCGGCGGCGCCCGGTGACTCGGCGGCCAGCAGCTTGGCGGCGGCCGGGGCCGGCACGGCGAGCACGACCGCGTCCGCGGAAAGCGTCTCGCGGGTGCCGTCGTGGTCGAAGGCGACCTCCCAGCCGTCGGGGGTGCGGCGCAGCGTACGCACCGGGGCGTCGGTCTCGATGCGGGCACCGGCGGCCCGGCAGGCCGCGGCGACGGCGACCGGGAGCCGTCCGACGCCTCCGCGGATGCCGGCGAAGACCGGGCCGTCCTGCCGCGCGGCGGCGGCCTTGCGCTGGCTCTCGCGGACGGCCTCGATCAGGGAGCGGCCGCCGCGCGCGCCCTCGTACAGCTGCGGGATGGCGGCGCGCAGCGAGATCTCGTACGCGTTGCCCGCGTACACCCCGCCGAGCAGCGGTTCGACGAGCCGGTCGACGACCTCGTGGCCCAGCCGGGCGGCGACGTAGGCGCCCACCGCCACGTCCTCGCCCACCTTGGTGCGGGGCAGGACGTGGTCGAGCGGCAGCCGCGCGAGGCCGGCCGCCGAGAGCACCCCGGACGCGGCGAGCGCGCCGAGGTCGCCGGGGACGCCCATGACGCCGCCCTTGGGCATGGGGCGCAGCCGGCCGCGCGTCCACAGGCCCGCGTTCGTCGTGGCGGGCGCCTCCAGGTCGTCGCCGAGGCCGACGGCGCGGGCCAGGTCGACCGCCTCGGGGCGGCGCGCCAGGATCGACTCGGCGCCCAGGTCGACCGGGACGCCCGCGATCTCGTCCGCGTACAGCTTGCCGCCCAGGCGCCCGGAGGACTCCAGCACGGTCACCCGTGCCACCCCGTCCTCCAGCAGGAAATGCGCCGCGGCGAGTCCGGAGACCCCGCCGCCCACGACCACCACATGCCCGGCCCGGGGCTGCGTATTGCTCATGGCTCCACTGTCTCAGACGCCGGAACGAGCCCTAACCGTGACCTCTTCGGGATCACGCACCCGAAACCCGCCCCGCGCCCCTCGCGTCGAATCGGCAACAGACGCAACGACCCCGGGGGGACGCCCTGTGAGCACGTCAACCACCACCGCCCGCAGACCACTTGCCGCCGTCCTCGGCGCCCTGGCACTGGCCGCCGCCCTCACGCTCACCGGCTGCGGCGCCGACGACAGCACCGACAGCAGTTACAGCGAGGCGGGCAGCAAGGCAGGGGCCGCCGCCCCCGACGTGGCCGAGCAGCCCGGCGCGCGGGCGGCGGACGGCGACGCGAAGAACGCCACCGGCAAGAGCTCCGGCAGCGGACCCGGCACCGGCACCGGGGCGGGAAGGACCCCGACCCTGGCGCAGTCGTACATCGTGCGTACGGCGACGCTGACGGTCGAGGCCAAGAACGTCTCCGGCGCGGTGGCCAAGGCGCGCACGCTCGTGGAGGGCACGGGCGGCTACGTCGGCAACGAGAGCACCAGCCTGGACGACGACGGCCGCGAGTACTCGACCATCACCCTCCGCGTGCCGCCGGAGGGCTACGACCGGGTGCTGCGCGACCTGTCGGAGCTGGGCACGCTCCGCAACCGCAAGGTGAACGCCCAGGACGTCACCGGCCAGGTCGTGGACGTCGAGAGCCGGCTCAAGACGCAGCGGGCGAGCGTGGCGCGGGTACGGGAGCTGATGGACCGGGCGGCGAAGCTCAGCGACATCGTCTCCCTGGAGAGCGAACTCAGCTCCCGCCAGGCCGACCTGGAGTCGCTCGAGGCCCAGCAGGCCTCGCTCAAGGAGCGGACCGGGATGGCGACGATCACGCTGGAGGTGCAGGAGCCGGCCGTCAAGGAGGCGCCGGAGAAGGACGACGACGGCTTCTGGGCCACCGTGGGCAGCGCCTTCGGCAGCGGCTGGCACGCCTTCTACCTGACCCTGCGGGCCCTCCTGGTCGCCCTCGCCGTGCTGGCCCCGTTCGCCGCCCTGGCCCTCCTCGGCTACCTGGGCTTCCGGCTGCTGCGCCGGGTGCTGCCCGCGCGGCGTCCCGTCGCCGCGCCCCCGCAGCCGGTGACCGCGCCCGCGCCGCTCGGTGCGGGCGACGGCGGGGCACAGCCGCGGGAGTAGCGGCGGACCCGGTGTCCCCGCGCCGGGCGGCGCGGGGACACCGCCGTCAGCGGGCCGTCTCGGTGTGGACGAAGTCCACGAGACGGGTCAGGGCGTCGGGGTCCGTGGTGGGCAGGACGCCGTGGCCCAGGTTGAAGATGTGGCCGGGGGCGGCTCCGGCCGAGTACAGGACCTCGCGGGTCTTCTTCTCCACCGCCTCGCGCGGGGCGAAGAGCACCGCGGGGTCCAGGTTGCCCTGGAGCGCCTTGCCGGGGCCGACCCTGCGGGCGGCCTCGTCCAGCGGGACGCGCCAGTCCACGCCGACCACGTCCGCGCCGGCCTCGCCCATGAGCCCGAGCAGCTCGCCGGTGCCGACGCCGAAGTGGATGCGGGGCACGCCGTAGTCCGCGACGGCCCGGAAGACCTTGACGGAGGCGGGCATGACGTAGCGCCGGTAGTCCTCGGGGGCGAGCGCGCCGACCCAGGAGTCGAAGAGCTGCACCGCGCTGGCGCCGGCCTCGATCTGCACCTTCAGGAAGGCCGAGGTGATGTCCGCGAGGCGGTCCAGGAGCTCCGCCCACAGCTCGGGCTCGCCGTACATGAGGGCCTTGGTGCGCTCGTGGTTGCGCGACGGACCGCCCTCGACGAGGTAGCTCGCCAGGGTGAAGGGCGCGCCCGCGAAGCCGATCAGCGGCGTCGTGCCGAGTTCACCCGTGAGCATGCCGATCGCCTCGGTGACGTACTTGACGTCGTCCGGGTCGAGCGGCCGCAGACGCTGCAGGTCCTCCCGGGTGCGGATGGGCTGCTCGACGACCGGGCCGACGCCCGGCTTGATGTCGAGGTCGAGCCCGATGGCCTTGAGCGGCACCACGATGTCGCTGAAGTAGATCGCCGCGTCGACCTTGTGCCGCCGAACGGGCTGCAGCGTGATCTCGGTGACGAGGTCGGGCCGCATGCACGACTCGAGCATGGGGATGCCCTCGCGCAGCTTGAGGTACTCGGGGAGGGAGCGCCCGGCCTGGCGCATGAACCACACGGGGGTGTGCGGCACGGGCCGGCGCCGGCACGCCAGGATGAAGGGGGAAGCAGCGGTCTGCTGGTGCGCACTCACCCCCGAATCTTCGCATGCGCCAAGTGGGCGACCCGCCCGACCGGGTGTCCTCCCTCACTGCGGGCCCCCTTCGGCCTACGCTTCCGGGCATGGCAGCGGCTCATGGGCACCTCTCGGACGGGAACGACGCCCCCCTCCCGTTCCAGCACGCGGTCGACGCACTGCTGCGCGCCCGGGTACGGCACGAGGTGGAGCTCGATCCGGTGCCCCCGCCCAAGCGCCTGGCACCGCACGCGTACGCCCTGGAGGCGGCGGTCGTCGTCGACGACGAGGAAATCGGGGACGGGCGCCTGGTGCTGCTCTACGACCCCGACGGGCAGGAGGGCTGGCACGGCGCCTTCCGGCTGGTCACCCTCGTCCGGGCGGAGCTGGAGCCGGAGATCGCGGCGGACCCGCTGCTGCCCGAGGTGAGCTGGTCGTGGCTGACCGGCGCCCTGGAGGGCCGCGGCGCGGCCTTCACCGCGGCGGGCGGCACGGTCTCACGCAGTTCCTCGCACCACTTCGGCGCCCTGGCCGGGCGGGAGGACTCCACCCGCATCGAGATCCGGGCCTCGTGGACGCCGCTCGCCGTGAACGGCGGCGTACCGGACATGGCCACCCACCTGGCGGCCTGGTGCGACCTGGTGTGCACCTGCGCGGGGCTGCCGCCGGCGCCCACGGACCCCTCCTGCCCTCCGCCGGGCGGCGGCCCCTCGGTGGTGCCGCTGCCGAAGCGGCGCGGTCCGCAGCAGACGCGCTGAGGGCCGCCGCGCCCGCGCTGACCATTCGCTTTACCGCCGTCAACAAGGTCTGACACCCGGTGACCGCGATCTTCACACCTTCGATCGACCCTGGTCGACAGCGCGTCCGAATTGCCGGAATTGTTACTAAACAAGTCGTGATCATTCTCTAAAGCCGGGCGAAGTTGCTGCCGAAGGAACCTGTGACCCTTCCCGCCAATGTCCCAGGAGGCCCGGTGTCGGTTCTTCTCGAGCACCCCACAAGCCTGGTCGCCTACCGCCCCAACAAGCCGACGGCGATGGTGGTGGTCGCCGATCCCCGCGTACGTTCCACCGTCACGCGCCACTTGTGGGCGCTCGGAGTACGCGACGTGATCGAGGCGTCCTCCATCGCCGAGGCCAGGCCCCGGGTGGGCACCCCCCGAGACATCTGCGTCGCCGACGTACACCTCCCCGACGGCTCCGGGCTGACCCTGCTCGCCGAGACCCGGGCGGCGGGCTGGCCCAACGGCCTGGCCCTGTCCGCCGCCGACGACATCGGTGCCGTGCGCAACGCCCTCGCGGGCGGTGTGAAGGGCTACGTCGTCACCGGCACCCGCACCAACCTCGGCATCCCGGGCCGCCCCGGCGCCGTACCCCTCGGCCCGGCCGGCCAGCGGCTGCAGCGCCGCCCACCGGGCGCCCCGGGCCACGGCGGCGGCTACCGCGAACTGTCCGGCCGCGAGGTGGAGGTGCTGCGACTGGTCGCGGAGGGCCAGTCGAACAAGGCGATCGGCGTCTCCATGGGGCTGTCGGCGCTGACCGTGAAGAGCCACCTGGCCCGGATCGCCCGCAAGCTGGGCACCGGTGACCGCGCGGGCATGGTCGCGGTAGCGCTGCGTACCGGCATCATCCACTGATCGAAGTCATATCCCGCGTGCGCCCGCCGACGGAACGTTCCGTCGGCGGGCGCCTGCTGTACACAGATACTCTTGACTGGTGACCGACGCCCGAGAGACCGCAACAGAAGCACCCCCGGCGCCGGTCCCGCTGCTGGACCCGCGCGAGGGAATCCCGCCGGTGACCGCCAGCCCGGAGGCCTTCGCCGACATCGTCGCGGCTTTCGCCGCGGGCTCCGGACCTGTCGCCGTCGACGCCGAGCGCGCATCCGGTTACCGCTACGGTCAGCGGGCCTATCTGGTCCAGCTGCGCCGCACCGGGGCAGGGACCGCGCTGATCGACCCCGTCGCCTGTCCGGACCTGTCGGCGCTGAGCGCCGCGCTCGACGGCACGGAATGGGTGCTGCACGCCGCCACGCAGGACCTGCCGTGCCTCGACGAGGCGGGCATGCGACCCGCCCGGCTGTTCGACACCGAGCTGGCCGGCCGCCTGGCCGGGTTCGCTCGGGTCGGGCTCGGCGCGATGGTGGAGAACGTCCTCGGGTACGCCCTGGAGAAGGGCCACTCCGCCGTCGACTGGTCGACCCGGCCGCTCCCCGAACCGTGGCTGCGGTACGCCGCGCTCGACGTCGAGCTCCTGGTCGACCTGCGCGACGCGCTGGAGGAGGAACTGCGCGCCCAGGGCAAGCTGGAGTGGGCGCTGCAGGAGTTCGCGGCCATCGCCGCGGCCCCGCCGCCCCCGCCCCGCGTCGACCCCTGGCGCCGCACCTCCGGCATGCACAAGGTGCGCCGGCGCCGCCAGATGGCGGTCGTACGCGAACTGTGGAACCTCCGGGACCGGCTCGCCCGCGAACGGGACGTCTCCCCCGGCCGCGTCCTCACCGACGCCGCGATCGTCACGGCGTCGCTGGAGGCCACCCCCAACGCGCACGCGCTGGCCGCGCTCCCCGGGTTCGGGCACCGCATGGGGCGGCGCCAGCTGGAGCAGTGGCAGGCCGCGATCGACCACGCCCGCAGCATCCCCGAGCGCGACCTCCCGCAGCCCGGCCCCGCCTACACCGGCCCCCCGCCCCCGCGCGCCTGGGCCGACAAGGACCCGGCCGCCGCGGCCCGGCTCTCCGCGGCCCGCGCGGCGGTCTCCGCGCTGGCGGAGCAGCTGAACCTCCCCCAGGAGAACCTCATCACCCCGGACACCGTCCGCCGCCTGTGCTGGGCGCCCCCGCGGGACCGCAGCCCCGAGTCCGTGTCGGCCTTCCTCCAGGACGCCGGCGCGCGCCCCTGGCAGGTCGAGCTCACCACGCCCATCCTCACGGCGGCGCTCGCGGCAACGCCTCCGGCGTAACCCGGGGGTTGCCCCTCGCGGCCGCCTGTTGTGTGCGGGTTGTTTGCGCCTGCGGCGGGCGGTTCCCCCGCCCGCTTGCCCGGCGCGGTCAGTGCGGGTCTCGCATCGTGTGCCTGGGTCGGGGCCGCGCCGGCGCACTCCCCCAGCCTTCGGCCGGGGGGACCCCCATGGGCGCACCTCGCCACACCCCCTCCCACGGGTTGGGGCGCATGACGGCCGGTGGGGGGTGAGTAAGGCACTTGCGGCCACCCCGGACCGCCTTCTCACCCCACTCTCCGGCCGTCAGTCGCGTCGCATGCGGAGGGGGCGGGGGCGTAGGGGTGGGCGTTCTGGACGCTGACGTGTATTTGTTGTGCGGCACGGA
Source organism: Streptomyces sp. NBC_00510 (assembly GCA_036013505.1). Lineage (NCBI taxonomy): Bacteria > Bacillati > Actinomycetota > Actinomycetes > Kitasatosporales > Streptomycetaceae > Streptomyces > Streptomyces sp. NBC_00510. The sequence goes on from CP107851.1 coordinate 3,041,790, forward strand.
CGGCAAGGACCTGGACCGCCCGTCATGCACATAAATATGCGGTCCAGAATGCCCAGCCCCGCAGGCCCCGACCCCGGCCCACGACCCACAGGGCGAACCCGCACTGACCGCGCCGGGCCACCCTCAGAAACCCCACGGCAAGCACGAACGGCCGCACGCGGGAACCCCGGAGGAAGACCGAACGTGTGACCCCGCACACCCGCACTGTGCACATCGGTTACCCGCGAGTAGCATGTACGGCGGAGCCGCCGTCTTCTGCCCGCGGCAAGCGAACCCGCATCTTGAGGAGAGCCAACGTGCCTCGTACCGCTAGGGACGTCGTCTTCGTCGACGGCGTCCGCACCCCGTTCGGCAAGGCGGGCCCGAAGGGCATCTACCACGAGACCCGTGCCGACGACCTGGTCATCAAGTCCATCCGGGAGCTGCTGCGGCGCAACCCCGCGCTCTCCCCGGAGCTCATCGACGAGGTCGCCATCGCCGCGACCACCCAGATCGGCGACCAGGGCCTGACCCTGGGCCGTACGGCCGCGATCCTGGCGGGGCTGCCCAAGTCGGTGCCCGGTTTCTCCATCGACCGCATGTGCGCGGGCGCGATGACCGCGGTCACCAGCGTCGCCGGCGGCGTCGCCTTCGGGGCGTACGACGTGGCGGTCGCGGGCGGCGTGGAGCACATGGGCCGGCACCCGATGGGCGAGGGCGTGGACCCGAACCCGCGCTTCGTGTCGGAGAAGCTGGTCGACGACTCCGCCCTGTTCATGGGCATGACGGCGGAGAACCTGCACGACCGCTTCCCGCACCTGACCAAGCAGCGCGCCGACGAGTACGCGGTCCGCAGCCAGGAGAAGGCCGCGAAGGCGTACGCGAACGGCAAGATCCAGCAGGACCTGGTGCCGATCTCGGTGCGCCGCACCTCCCCCGAGGGCGGCGAGACCGGCTGGGGCCTGGCGACGACGGACGAGCCGATGCGCCCGGGCACCACGCTGGAGAACCTGGCCGGCCTCAAGACCCCGTTCCGCGCCCACGGCAACGTGACGGCGGGCAACTCGGCGGGGCTGAACGACGGTGCCACCGCTTCCCTGATCGCCGCCGAGGACGTCGCCCAGGAGCTGGGCCTCCCGGTGAAGATGCGCCTGGTCTCCTACGCCTTCGTGGGCGTCGAGCCCGAGGTGATGGGCGTCGGCCCGATCCCGGCGACGGAGAAGGCGCTCGCCAAGGCGGGCCTGTCGATCTCCGACATCGGCCTGTTCGAGGTCAACGAGGCGTTCGCCGTGCAGGTGCTGTCGTTCCTCGACCACTACGGCATCGCCGACGACGACGCACGCGTCAACCAGTACGGTGGCGCCATCGCGTTCGGCCACCCGCTCGCTTCCTCCGGCGTCCGTCTGATGACGCAGCTGGCCCGCCAGTTCGAGGAGCAGCCGCACGTCCGCTACGGCCTGACCACCATGTGCGTGGGCTTCGGCATGGGCGGCACCGTGATCTGGGAGAACCCGCACTTCGACGGAGGCAGCAAGTGACCACCACCGCCGAGCTCCTCAAGGGAGCGGCCGAGCTGTTCCCGGACGAGGTCGTGACGCAGGCGCAGGTGCGCCACCTCGACCTCCCCCAGGGCGCCGGGCGTTTCGCGCTCATCACCCTGGACAACGGCCTGGACCACACCAAGCCGACCACCTTCGGACCGCAGTCGCTGGCGAACCTGAGCGCCGCCCTCGACCAGGTCGAGAAGGAGGCCGCGGACGGCGGGATCGTCGGTGTGGGCATCACCGGCAAGCCGTTCATCTTCGCGGTCGGCGCCGACCTCAAGGGCGTCGAGCTGCTGAAGCGGCGTGAGGACGCCCTGGCGATCGGCAAGGGCGGCCACGACGTCTTCCGCCGTCTGCAGTCCCTCGCGGTGCCGACCTTCGCGTACTACAACGGCGCGGCCATGGGCGGCGGCGTCGAGGTCGGCCTGCACTGCGGCTACCGCACCGTCTCCTCGGCCATCCCGGCCTTCTCCCTCCCCGAGGTCTTCCTGGGCCTGGTCCCGGGCTGGGGCGGCTGCGCGCTGCTGCCGAACCTCATCGGCGCCGAGCGCGCGGTGAGCGTCATCATCGAGAACTCGCTCAACCAGAACAAGCAACTGAAGGGTGGTCAGGTCTACGACCTGGGCATCGCCGACGCGCTGTTCGACGGCGCGGACTTCCTGGAGCAGTCGCTCTCCTGGACCGCCGCCGTCCTCAAGGGCGAGATCCAGATCGTCCGCCCCGAGGTGGACCGTGGCGCGGCGTGGGACGAGGCCGTCGCCAAGGGCCGCGCCTTCGCCGACTCCAAGGTGCACGGCGCCGCCCCGGCCGCGTACCGCGCGCTGGACATCATCGCCGCCGCCAAGGACGGTGACCTGTCGGCCGGTTTCGACGCCGAGGACGAGGCCCTGGCGGACCTCATCATGGGCGGCGAGCTGCGCTCCGGCATCTACGCCTTCAACCTGGTGCAGAAGCGCGGCAAGCGCCCGGCCGGTGCCCCGGACAAGAACCTGGCCCGCCCGGTCACCAAGGTGGGCGTCGTCGGCGCCGGTCTGATGGCCTCGCAGCTGGCGCTGCTCTTCGCGCGCCGCCTGGAGGTGCCGGTGGTCCTCACCGACATCGACCGGGAGCGCGTGGACAAGGGCGTGGGCTACGTCCACGGCGAGATCGACAAGCTGCTGCTCAAGGGCCGGGTCAACCAGGACAAGGCGAACCGCCTCAAGGGCCTGGTGTCCGGCTCCCTCGACAAGGCCGCCGCCTTCGGCGACGCGGACTTCGTCATCGAGGCGGTCTTCGAGGAGATCGGCGTCAAGCAGCAGGTGTTCGCCGAGGTCGAGGCGGTGGTGAAGCCGGAGACGATCCTGGCCACCAACACCTCCTCCCTCTCGGTCTCCGAGATGGCCTCGAAGCTGGAGCACCCGGAGCGGGTCGTCGGCTTCCACTTCTTCAACCCGGTCGCGGTGCTGCCGCTGCTGGAGATCGTGCGCGGCGAGCAGACCGACGACGCGTCGCTGGCCACCGCGTTCGCCGTGGCGAAGAAGCTGAAGAAGACCGCGGTGCTGACCAAGGACGCCCCGGCGTTCGTCGTCAACCGCATCCTCACCCGCTTCATGGGCGAGATCCAGAACGTCATCGACGAGGGCACCCCGGTGGAGACGGCGGAGAAGGCCATCGAGCCGCTCGGCCTGCCGATGTCCCCGCTGGTGCTGCTGGAGCTGGTCGGCCCGGCGATCGGTCTGCACGTCTCCGAGACGCTCAACCGCGCCTTCCCGGACCGCTTCACGGTCTCCCCGAACCTCGCGGCCGTCGTCAAGGCGGGCAAGCGCGGCTTCTACGTCTACTCCGCCGAGAACGGCTTCAAGCCGGAGCTGGACCCCGAGGTCGCCGCGCTCCTGGTGCAGGGTGACAGCGTCCTGACGGAGGAGCAGGTGCGCGCCCGCGTCCTGGACGCCGTCGCGCAGGAGATCGGGATCATGCTGGAGGAGGGCGTCGTCGCCGAGGCGCAGGACATCGACCTGTGCCTGATCACCGGTGCCGGCTGGCCCTTCCACCTGGGCGGCATCACGCCGTACCTGGACCGTGAGGGCGTCTCGGAGCGGGTGAACGGCAAGCCGTTCCTGGCCCCGGGCGTGGCCTCCGTCCCGGCGTAACGCCGGCTGCGTACGCGGAAGGGGCCCCCGCCGTCCGGCGGGGGCCCCTTCCGCGTGCGCGGCTCAGGAGGCCTGCGCGCCGCCGTCGGGGACGTGGGCGGTGCAGTAGGCGACCGTCAGGTCCCGCACGAGGGCCTTGCGTTCGTAGTCGTCGAGGTCGACCAGGCCGCGCTCGAGCAGGCCCCGTACGGTCTCGCCGACGGCGGTGAGGGCGTCGTCGAGGGCGGCCCGGCGGTGGCGGGCGTCGAGCGCCGCCAGCTGGGCGCGGCGCATGGCGGAGGCCACGGCGGGGGCGTAGTCGACGCGGACGGGCTGGGCGGAGAACACCTCGACGCCGACCGGCCGCAGGTCCTGGACGAGGATCCGGGTGAGGTCGTCCGCAAGACGGTCGGTGGCGCGGAGCGTGGGACCGGGACCGTGGAAGTCGTCGGCTGGCAGCCGGGACACGCAGCGGGCGACCGCGGCCTCGACCTGTTCGCGCAGGTAGCGGACGTGGTCGTGGACGCCGAAGGCGGCCCGCGCGGTGTCGCGGACCCGCCACACCACCAGGACCGTGATCTGCAGCGGGGTGCCGCCCGCGTCGGTGGCCTCGATGGGGCTGCTGCGCCAGTGGCGCAGGCTGGTGTCGATGCGGCGGCGGACGAGCAGCGGGCTGATCCACAGCAGTCCGGTGCGGCGGACGGTGCCGTGGTAGGCGCCGTGCCGGGTGAGCATCCACACGGAGCCGGGGCGGCCCCGGGCGAGGCCCAGCGCGGTCAGGGCCGTGAGCGCCACGAGGACGGCCACGGCGCCGCCGCGGACGGCGGGGGACGTCCCGGTGGGGCCCAGCACGAGCGCCGCCGTGCCTCCGGCCGCCGCCAGGGCCGTGAGCACGGCGAGGCCGCCGGGAAGGCAGCGTCCCGGACGCTCGGCGATCTCGGGCAGCGGCGCCGCGCCGGCCCGGCCGGGGGTGGCGTAGGCGGTGGGGGCCTGGGCGGGGACGGGACGTTCGGCCCGGCTCCCCTGGGGGGTGATCGTCATGAGAAGAGCCGCCTCCACGTCTCGGGACCCGGGTAGCCGTCCGCCTGGCTGCCCGACCAGCCCTGGGACCGCTGGAAGGCCTCCACCGCGCGCCGGTCGGCCTCGCCCCAGCGGGGGCCGGGCCCCTTCGCGTAGAACCGGCCGAAGCCCTTGGCAGCCAGCCGCCGTCCCAGCGCGAGCACGTGCGGGCCCGACTGGCCGGGCCGGAAGCCCCCGAGGCCCGGGTAGGCCGGCTGGGCCAGGTGTGCCTGGCGGGCCGGGGGCGCCGGCGAGCGGCCGCCGCCGACGTCGGACCCGGCACCCTCGGTCAGGTAACGCCACGTCAGGGGGCCCGGGAAGCCGTCGGCCTGGTCGCCCTTCCAGCCCTGGGCGCGCTGGAAGGCGCGGGTGGCCTCGCGGTCGGCGTCGCTCCAGCGGGGTCCCGGACCGTCGTGGTAGTACGCGCCCGCGCCCCGCTTCCGCAGCATCCGGCCGAGCCGGGTGACGTAGCCGTTGGAGGCGCCGGGGCCGAAGGACACGCTTCCCGGGTAGCCGGAGGCCAGGTCACCGAGGTCGAGGTCCCCGTAGAGGTCGTCGTAGAAGTCGTCGTAGCCCTCGCCGCTCAGGTACTTGTAGCGGTAGGGGACGTAGCGCTTGGAATGGTCCCAGTAGGCGTACGGGGTCGTGCGCACCCGGGCGCGCGGCCGGGTCTCCTCGTAGGCCACGTAGCGGTTGTGCGCGGCGTTCGCCCAGCCCCCGAAGATCGTGACGTGGGAGCCGTCGACGGGGTCGCGGGGGTTGTGGAAGAGCAGGATGTCGCCGGGTTCGAGATCACCGCGGCCGATCCGTTCCGCGAAGCGCGGCAGCGTGCCGGTCCACTGGCTGCTGCCCAGGCCCCAGGCCATGGAGACGAATCCGGAGCAGTCCTGCCGGTAGCCGTCCCGCCAGCGGCGGCGCATGTCGTACGGGACGCGGGCGTCGATCCAGCGCTGGGCCCGCTCCAGGATCTGATCGCGGGTCAGCCGGAGCGGGGCCACGGCGCCGATCCGGTCGGGCTGCGCCTGCTCGGTCAGGCCCGCGGACGCGGCCTGGCCGGCGTCCTCCGCGGGGGCCGCCACGGCGGCGGGCGCCATGACGGCCGCGCCGGCCGTGGCCAGGAGGACCAGCGCGACGGGAGCGGCGGCCGGTGGCGCGCACGGGGGCGTGGCGCGGGTCGCCGCCCGGATCAGCCGCCGCCGTGCGCAGTCCTCACAGACGCAGCCCGGCTGCGGCCCGACCTCGTCGAACACCGGTGTGGACATGCGCACCACCACTCCTCGCGATCGAGTGCCACATGCCCTTATTACCCGATTTCCACATAAATCTGATGGAATGACAGCAGGTGGTGTGGTCAGCCTGTCGCGGTGGTGCTGTTCACGACCTCGGCGACGGCCTTGTCGACCAGCTGCGTCAGCCTCTCGGGGGTGAGCCCGGACGCGCCGCCCGAAGGGTCGGTGACGGTCTCGCCGTTCACCTGCACGACCGGCGCGGAGGTGAACCCGGCCGCGGCGAACTCCTCCTGGGAGCGCCGCACCCACCCGTCGTGGTCCCCGCCCTGGACGCACGGGACGAAGTGCGTCTCGTCCACGTCGCCGGCCTTCTTGGCCAGGCCCTTCAGGAACGTGTCACTGGTGAACGGGTCCTCCGAGGCGTCGGCGGGCTGGGCGTCCCACACCTGCGCGACGTACTCCTGGAAACGGCCCACGTCCTGGGCGCACGCGGCCGCGTTGGCGGCGGCCAGGGAGCCCGTGCCGCCGTCCGCGGTGTCGGTCGGCGTCACCAGGCGGTAGTCGATCCCCACCTGACCGGTGGCGACCAGCTTCGCGAGGGTGTCCCCGTACTCGGCGGCGAAGGCCTTCGACTCCGGGCTGCGCAGGTCCTCGTACACGGTCAGCGTCACCGGCAGCTTCGTCGGCTTGACCGGCACCGCCAGCTGTTCCTCGCCCGAGGCGCCGGCCGGTACCTTGACCTCGTGCTGCTTCTCACTGCGCACATGCGCCCCGAGGACGGCCGAACCCCCGAACACCACGCCCAGGACGATCACCGTCCCGGCGTAGGACTGCCAGCGCTTGGACTTCGTCTGCTTCACCGGGACTTTCTACCACCGCGTACGAGCACGCCCCGTGGGAGGGTACGGCCTCCGCCCTATGCACCTGCCCCGCCGGCCGGTCACCGAGCAGGACACCCGGCCCCGGGCCGGCTGTGACAGGGTGGGCCGGTGAACGGTGGGAGCGCGCCCCTGGTCGTGGTCGACGCCGCCAACACCGTGGGGTCCGTCCCCGACGGGTGGTGGCGGGACCGGCACGGGGCGACGGAGCGCCTGCGGGACACCCTCGCCGGGCTGGCCGGTACCGGGCTGCCGGAGCGGGCGGACGTGCCGGAATGGGCCCGGCGGGCGCCGCTCGACGTCGTGCTCGTCGTGGAGGGCGCGGCCCGGGGCGTGGCACCCGTGCCGGGGGTACGGGTCGAGGCGGCGCCCGGCAGCGGTGACGACCTCATCGCCGAACTCGTCGCGGGCCGTCCGGCGGAGCTGCCGTGCCTGGTCGTGACGGCCGACCGCGAGCTGCGCCGCCGGGTGACCGCCCACGGCGCGGCCGTCACGGGGCCGCGGTCGGTGCGTGCCTGACTACCGGCGAGACGGCCGGACGTACAGCACCGCGCCGTCTGCGGTGGCGACGCGCTCGTAGCCGCCCCGGTCGAGCAGGCGGCGCAGACCGGGCACGTGCGCCGCGCCGTAGGGGGCGTCCCGCGAGTCGTCGACCACGACGGCCGGGGGCGCGGCGGAGAACTCGCGGCGGAAGGCCGCCCAGGCGCCCGGTACGGCGTACTCCTCGCCGACCCGGGCCCCGCCGCGGCCGCCGCTGAAGTTGGTGAGGAATCCCGCCGTGAGGAACCGGCCGGCCGGTGCGCGCCCGGACAGCCAGTACTGCTCCGGGTGCATGCCCCACACCAGGACGGTCCCGTCCGCGTCGGTGTGGGCGCGGATCGCGGCGGCGACGGCCCGGGCGTGGTCGAGTTCGGCGCGCGGGGCGGCGAAGCCCCAGCCGGTGAACACGGCCGCCGCCAGCACCGTCCAGACCGCGGCCGCCTTTCGGGCCGGACCGCGCGCGGGCAGCCGGCGCAGCGCGGCCACCCCGACGAGCGTGAGCGGGGGCAGCAGTTGCAGGTAGTAGTGGCCGTAGAACTGGAAGCCCGCCACGACGGCGACGGCGGCCGCGCCGAGCCAGATCCACAACTCGGCCCCGGCACCGGCCCTCCGGCGCGCGGCGAGCCGGACGGCCGGCAGCACCAGCCCAGCCCCGGCCGCCGCGAGGATCGCGGCGTTGCCGAGCCCCCGCCCGGCCGCGAGCAGCCAGGCTCCCTCGGGCGAGATGTAGGCCCCGGAGCCGGTGACCGTCCAGAAGACGAAGCGCCCCGCACCGGTCGCCAGGGCCACGGCCACGACGGGCAGCGCGCACCCCGCCGCCAACCGGGCCCATGCTCCAGCGGACGCGGACGCGGCCGCACTCCCCCGCCGGGCCCGCCACAGCATCCAGACCACCGGGAGGAGCACCACCGCGCCGGTCTGCTTGGTCAGCGCCGCCCCGGCCACCGCCACCCCGGCCGCGCCCCAGCGCCCGCGGTCGGCGCACAGCACGGCGGCGACCGTCCACGGCAGGGTGAAGACCTCGAAGGACGCCGCCTGCGTGTCCTCGGGCGCCAGCCCCACCGACAGCAGCAGGTAGCCGAACCCGGCGGCCGCGCCCCACCGGTCGCCCCAGCGGCGCCGGGCGAGGGCGACGAGCAGCGCCGCGGTCACCACGTGCGCCACGACGGCCGCCGCCCGCACGGGCCGGAGCGAGCCGTCGCCGAAGAGCACGAACGCCCCCTCGTAGAGCCACGGCAGCAGCGGGGGCTTGCGGTCCACGACGGTGTCGTAGAGGACGCCTCCGGAAGCGAGCACGCGCGCCTGGGTCGCGAGGAACCCCTCGTCGGGGTTCCAGACGGGGCGTACGAAGGAGGGCAGATGGACCAGCGCCGCCACCAGCGTCAGCAGCGGGAGCAGCACGGGCCACGAGAACCGGGTGAACGGTGAGGGCGTCCGGGACGGGGCGCCGTCCGCCCGCCGGTCCTGGAGCGCGGGCGCGGCGGCGCGGGCGGTCTCGGGGCGGGTCGGCACGCGCCCAACGTACCGGGCGCCCTCGGTGTGCGTCAGCTCACCCCTGCCGGGCCGGTGTGCGGACCCGGCTGTGCCGGTAGCCGTAGAGGAAGTAGACGAGGAAGCCGAGGGCCATCCAGATGGCGAACCGCAGCCAGGTCTCGGCGGGGAGGTTGAGCATCAGCCACAGCGTGGCGAGCACCGACACCGCGGGCAGCCACGGCACGAGCGGGGTGCGGAAGGCACGCGGCAGGTCGGGGCGGGTACGGCGCAGCACCACGACGCCGATGGCGACGACGATGAACGCAAAGAGGGTGCCGATGTTCACCAGCTCGGCCAGTTCCTCGATGGTCGTGAAGCCGGCGACGATCGCCACGATGCCGCCGAGCAGGATCGTCGAACGGTAGGGCGTGCCCCGGGTGGGGTGCACCCGGGAGAAGAAGCGCGGCAGCAGCCCGTCGCGGCTCATCGCGAAGAAGACCCGGCTCTGCCCGAGCAGCAGGATCATGCAGACCGTCGTCAGGCCCACCACCGCGCCGAAGGCGATCAGCCCGGCCCAGAAGGGGTGGCCCACCGCCTTGAAGGCGTCGGCCAGCGGCGCGTCCACCGTCAGCCGGGTGTAGTGCTGCATGCCGGTGACGACGATGGAGACGGCGACGTAGAGCACGGTGCAGATGATCAGCGAGCCGAGGATGCCGCGCGGCACGTCCCGCTGCGGGTTCCTGGTCTCCTCGGCGGCGGTGGCGACGATGTCGAAACCGATGTACGCGAAGAAGACAACGGCCGCCGCGGTGAAGATGCCCATGACGCCGAACTGGGACGGCGTGAAGCCCGAGATCAGCTGGATGAGCGGGGCCTTGATGCCGGCCTCCGCCCCCTCGGACGGCACGGCGGGCGGGACGAACGGGGTGTAGTTGTGGCTCTTGATGAAGAACGCGCCCACGATGATGACGATCAGCACCACGGTGACCTTGATGGCGACCACCACGGAGGTGACCCGGGCCGACAGCTTCATCCCGGCGACCAGGACGGCGGTGAGCACGGCCACCAGCAGGAAGGCCAGCAGGTCGAAGTGGAAGCCGCTCTGTTCGCCGCCGGACAGCACGGACGGCAGGTGCCAGCCCCAGTTGTCCATGATCGAGCGCAGGTAGCCTGACCATCCGACGGCTACCACGGCGCAGCCCAGCGCCAGTTCCAGCACGAGGTCCCAGCCGATGATCCAGGCGGGCAGTTCGCCGAGGGTGGCGAAGGAGAAGGTGTACGCGGATCCGGCCACCGGCACGGTGGAGGCGAACTCCGCGTAGCACAGGGCGGCGAGCGCGCACACGACGCCCGCGGCGACGAAGGACAGCGCGACGGCCGGGCCCGCGTTCTCCTTCGCCACCTTGCCCGTGAGGACGAAGATGCCGGTGCCGATGACGACGCCGACACCGAAGACCGTGAGGTCGAGGGCGGACAGCGACTTCTTGAGCGCGTGCTCGGGCTCCTGGGTGTCCCGCAGGGAGTCCTCGACCGATTTGGTACGGAAGAAACCGCTCCGACCCTTCGCAGCGTTACCGCCCACGTCCACCGGCGCACCTCCACAGTTGTTCCTGCATCACAGCACCCGCAGATGCTTGTGACCGGATCTGGCGCGCCTACACATCAGCAGAAGGGCCGGGCGATCACCCATTGGGGTGTCGCCCGGCCCGGTGGTGCGAAGGACGGGGAGCGGCCGTCAGTCGCCCGCGACCTGGGGCGCGGGCTCGTCGGCGTAGCGGCCCCCGAGCCGGCTGACGAGGCCGGTCACCTGGCGCGCGATGTCCGGGGCGGTCAGACCGATCTCGGCCATGACCTCCTTGCGGCTGGCGTGGTCGAGGAACTCCTGCGGGATGCCGAAGTCGCGCAGCGGCACGTCCACGCCGGCGTCGCGCAGCGCCTGGGCGACGGCGGAGCCGACACCGCCGACGCGCCCGTTGTCCTCGACGGTGACGACGACCCGGTGGCCGGCCGCGAGACCGGGCAGGGCCGCGTCGACGGGCTTGACCCAGCGGGGGTCGACGACGGTGGTGGTGATGCCCTGGGCGTCGAGCAGGTCGGCGATCTCCAGGCACATCGGGGCGAGCGCGCCGACGGAGACCAGCAGGACGTCCGGCGTGGCGTCGTCGTCCTGCGGCTTGGCCTGACGCAGCACGTCCATGCCGCCGACCTTGCCGACGGCCTTGACCGCCGGGCCGACCGCGCCCTTGGAGTAGCGGACCACGGTCGGGGCGTCCGACACCTCGACGGCCTCGCGGAGCTGGGCGCGCACCTGGTCGGCGTCGCGCGGGGCGGCGATCCGCACGCCCGGGACGACCTGCAGGATCGACATGTCCCACATGCCGTTGTGCGAGGCGCCGTCGGTGCCGGTGATGCCGGCGCGGTCCAGCACGAAGGTGACGCCGCACTTGTGCAGCGCGACGTCCATCAGGACCTGGTCGAAGGCGCGGTTGAGGAAGGTCGCGTAGACGGCGACCACCGGGTGCAGGCCGCCGGTCGCCAGGCCCGCCGCGGACACCGCCGCGTGCTGCTCGGCGATCCCGACGTCGTAGACGCGGTCGGGGAACGCCTTGGCGAACTTGTCCAGGCCCACGGGCTGGAGCATCGCGGCGGTGATGGCCACGATGTCCTTGCGCTCCCTGCCGAGCTTGACCATCTCCTCGCCGAAGACCGAGGTCCAGTCGGCGCCGGAGGCCGCGATCGGCAGGCCGGTGTCCGGGTGGATCTTGCCGACCGCGTGGAAGCGGTCGGCCTCGTCCTGCAGGGCGGGGGTGTAGCCGCGGCCCTTCTCCGTCAGGCAGTGGACGATGACCGGGCCGCCGAAGCGCTTGGCGCGCTGCAGCGCGGACTCCAGGGCGGCGATGTCGTGGCCGTCGATCGGGCCGACGTACTTCAGGCCCAGGTCCTCGAACATGCCCTGCGGGGCGATGAAGTCCTTGAAGCCCTTCTTGGCGCCGTGCAGGGTCTCGTACAGCGGCTGGCCGATGACCGGGGTGCGCTCCAGCAGTTCCTTGGTGCGGGTGAGGAAGCGCTCGTAGCCGTCGGTGGTGCGCAGCGTGGCGAGGTGGTTGGCGAGGCCGCCGATGGTGGGGGCGTAGGAGCGCTCGTTGTCGTTGACGACGATGACCAGCGGGCGGTCCTTGGCGGTGGCGATGTTGTTCAGCGCCTCCCAGGCCATGCCGCCGGTCAAGGCGCCGTCACCGATGACGGCGACGGTGTGGTCGTGCTTGCCCAGCTGCTCGTTGGCCTTGGCCAGGCCGTCGGCCCAGCCGAGCACCGTGGAGGCGTGGCTGTTCTCGATGACGTCGTGCTCGGACTCGGCGCGCGAAGGGTAGCCGGACAGGCCCCCCTTGCTCTTGAGCTTGGAGAAGTCCTGACGGCCGGTGAGCAGCTTGTGGACGTAGGACTGGTGCCCGGTGTCCCACAGCACCTTGTCCTGCGGCGAGTCGAAGACACGGTGGAGCGCGATGGTCAGTTCGACGACACCCAGGTTCGGTCCCAGGTGCCCGCCCGTCTTGGAGACCTCGTCGACCAGGAAGGTACGGATCTCGCCTGCCAGCTCGACCAGCTGCTCCGGGCTGAGCCGGTCGAGGTCGCGCGGTCCCTTGATACGGGTCAGCAGAGCCACCCGTGCCTCCTTGTTGTCGCTTGCCGGTTTCCCGAGTGTATGTGTTCGCGTTTTCAGCTCCGCACACACCCGTGCCCGGCGCTGGGATGATCTTCCCTGCGCCGGGCACGTCACGCCACTGGTGCGGTGCGGACCCTCAGCCGCGGCCCGCGGCCTTCTGGCTCTTGCGGGACACCGAGTCGATGACCACGGCGGCGAGCAGCACCGCGGCGGTGATCATGTACTGGAGCGCGGTGTTCATGTTGAGCAGGTCCAGGCCGGTCTGGATGGACTGGATGACCAGCATGCCGAGCAGCGCGGACCAAACGTTTCCGCGGCCGCCGAAGAGGCTGGTGCCACCGATGACCGCGGCCGCGATGGCCAGCATCAGGGTGTTGCCGCCGCCGGCGCCCAGGGTCGCCGTGAAGGTCTGCGCGGCGAAGAACAGACCGCCGAGCGCCGCGAAGCCGCCGGAGATGGCGAACACCGAGATGCGGACCATGGCGACGTTGATGCCGGCACGACGGGCGGCCTCGATGCCGCCGCCGACCGCGAACACCTTGCGGCCGTACGAGGTGCGCCGGAGCACGAAGTCCGTGACGACCAGGGCCGCCAGGAAGACGACCAGCGCGTTGGGCACGCCGCTCGCCTGGTTCAGGACGTACGCGGCGACGAAGGAGACGACCGCCAGGGCGCCCACGCGGAACGCGATCTCGCCGGTGGGCCGGAACGGGACGCCGGCCGCGCGACGCCGCCGCTGCTCGATCAGCGAGCCCGCCAGCATGGCCACGGTGCCGAGGCCGGCCAGCAGGTAGGCGCCGGAGATGTCCTGGTCCATGAAGAAGGAACGCTGGCCCAGGATGTGCAGCGGGCCGTCGTCCGGGATCGAGAGGCTTCCGCTGTCGCCGAGCAGCTGCAGCATCAGGCCGTTCCAGCCGAGGAAGCCGGCCAGGGTGACGACGAACGCGGGGACGCCGATCTTCGCGAAGAACCAGCCGTGCAGGGCACCGATGAGGATGCCGGTGACGATGGCCAGGATCATGGCCAGCCACGGGTTCATCCCGTGGTTCGTGACGAAGATGGCGAAGACGGCCGAGGCCAGACCGCTGACCGAGCCGACCGACAGGTCGATCTCACCGAGCAGCAGTACGAAGACCAGACCGATGGCGAGCATGCCCGTGGCGGCCAGGAAGAAGCCGATGTTGGCCAGGTTGCCGGCGCTCAGGAAGTTGCTCGACTGGGTCTGGAAGATCGTCCAGATGATGATCAGGCCGATGATGACCGGCAGCGAGCCGAGCTCACCGCCGCGCACCTTGCGCTTGAACTCGGTGAGGTAGCCCTTGAAGCCCTCTTCACGGACGAGCAGGCGCGGGTCGACCACGGGCACAGCCGCCGAGGACGCGTCCTCGACCGCCGCTGCCACCACGTCCTGCTTTACGGTCTTCGACGTGTCGCTCACTTTGCAGCCTCCGTGCGCCGCCCCTGACGGCGGGTCACGGCATTGTCCGTGGCACCGGTGATGGCGGAGATGATGTCTTCCTGGGACGTGCTCTTGACGTCGAAGACGCCGTTGTTGCGGCCGAGCCGCAGTACCGCCACCTTGTCGGCGACGGCCTTGACGTCAACCATGTTGTGGCTGATGAGGATGACGGCGAGGCCGCGCTCGCGCAGCCGCTCGACCAGGTCGAGCACCTGGGCGGTCTGCTCGACACCGAGGGCGGCGGTGGGCTCGTCGAGGATGACCAGCTTGGGGTCACCGATCAGGGCGCGCGCGATCGCGACGACCTGACGCTGACCACCCGAGAGGCTGGCGATCGGGATGCGGACGCTGGGGATGCGGATCGACAGCGTGCTGAGCAGCTCCCGGGACCGCTTCTCCATCATGACCTCGTCGATCACACCGGCGCGCTTGATCTCGCTGCCGAGGTAGAGGTTGGCGACGACGTCGAGGTTGTCGCACAGCGCGAGGTCCTGGTAGACGGTGGCGACGCCCAAACCCTGGGCGTCGTGCGGCCGGTTGATGTTGACCGGCTTGCCTTCCCACTCGATGACGCCGTCATCGATGGGGTGCACACCGGCAATCGTCTTGACCAGGGTCGACTTCCCTGCGCCGTTGTCGCCTACGAGCGCGACGACTTCTCCGGCGTGAACCTCCAGGTCGACATCGGTGAGTGCCTGGACCGCACCGAATCGCTTGGAGACTCCGCGCAACGCCAGCACGGGCGTAGCGGACACGTGAACCATCTCCTTCGCCGCCTGACCGGCGGGGATGCCGCGCTTGGAGGGGCGCGGAGTTTTGTGCAAACTGCACAGCTTTACATGAACTGGAACGGACTGTCTGTCCGGCGCCCGCCCCGTCAGCGGGGTCTGTTGGACGGGGCGGGCACCGGACAGGTTCGCGTGGCGGCCTCCGGAGGGAGGGCCTGCCGTGTTACTGGAGGCCGGCGGCCTTGCAGGCCTTGGCGAACTCGGCCGTGCAGATCTCCTCGACGGACCACAGCTTGTCGGCGACGACCGTGTCCTTGACGTTGGCCTTGGTGACCGAGACCGGGGTCAGCAGCTGCGACGGGACCTTGTCACCGGAACCGCTGGTCAGCGAGGTGGTGGCCAGCGAGTCGATGGCCTTGCCCTCGACCAGGTTCACCGCGAGCTGGGCGGCGGCGTCGGCCTCGGGCTTGAACGCCTTGTAGACGGTGCTCGACTGGGTGCCCGCGATGATCCGCTGGATGCCCGCGAGTTCGGCGTCCTGGCCGGTCAGCGGGATGCCGCTGATGCCGGCGCCCTTGAGGGCGGTGGCGATACCGCCGGCCATGCCGTCGTTCGCGGCGTAGACGCCCGCGATCTTCTTGGCGCCGATCTGGGTGATGGCCGCCGTCACCTTCTGGTTGGCGACGGTGTCCTTCCACAGACCGCTCTGCTCGTAGGCGATCTTGACCTTGCCGTCGAGGACCTTGTGGGCACCGGCCTTGAACAGCGCGGCGTTCGGGTCGGCGTCGTCACCGTTGATCATGACGACGTTCGCCGAAGGCTTGGCCTTGTCGCCCAGCGAGTCGAGGAGCGCCTGGCCCTGCAGCTCGCCGACCTTCTCGTTGTCGAAGGAGACGTACGCGGAGACCGGGCCCTGGGCCAGACGGTCGTACGCGATGACCTTGATGCCCTTGTCGACGGCGGCCTGGACGGAGGACTTGATGGCAGCGGCGTCCTGGGCGCTGATCACGATCACCTTGACACCCTTGGTGATCATGGTGCTGACCTGCTGGGCCTGCTTGCCGGAGTCACCCGCGGCGTTCGCGTACTGAACGTCGCAGTCCGCGCACAGCTCCTTGACCTTGGCCTCGAACAGCGGCTTGTCGAACTTGTCGTAGCGCGCGGTGACGCTGTCGGGGAGCAGCAGACCGATGGTCTTGCTCTTGCTGCCGGCGCTGCTGCTGCCGCCGTCCGCCTTGTCGTCACCGGCCTTGCCGCACGCAGCGACGGAAAGGGCCATGGAGACGGCCGCGGTGCCGATCACGACGCGACGCATCATTGCGTTCATGTGGGGTTGCCTCCCTGACAGGGCCGCAAAAGACTGCGGCCGAGGTGAGCGTGAGTCAACTCGGCAACTGCCTTGACGTCAAGAAGTAAATACTTAACGAGATGGCAACGGTGCGTTTCGTTATCTAGATGAACGCAGAGTGATCTCTACGGCACAGCAACGGCCGCAGGAACGTTAGCATCCAAAAGGGATGAATCGCCCACTTCGCTGAGGGCCAGCGCCAGGGCGCCCAGGACCTCCGCACGGGCCCCGAGGCCCCCTGAGACCACCGAAAGCCTACGGGCCGCGCTGGGGATCGCGTACCGCGCCACCGACTCCCTGATGGGCGCCAGGACCAGCTCCCCGGCCTCCGCGAGATCACCGCCGAGCACCACCCGGCTCGGGTTCAAGAGGTTGGCTAGGCTGGCGACACCCATGCCGATGTGCCGGCCGACGTCCGCGATCACCCGGCGGCAGCCGGGGTCGCCCTCCCTGGCCAGCTGCACCATGCGCGCCAGGGTCAGGTCCGGGCCGTGGCTGCCGCGCAGCAGGTCCAGCACGTAACGGGCGGCGGTGAAGGTCTCCAGGCAGCCGCGGTTTCCGCAGCGGCAGACCGGGCCGGACTCGTCCAGCGTGATGTGGCCGATCTCGCCCGCGGTGCCGCCGGGACCGCGGTAGATGCGGCCGTCGATCACCAGCCCGGCGCCGACGCCGCTGGCCACCTTGATGTACGCCAGGTCCTTCACGCCCCGGCCGCCGCCCCAGACCAGCTCCCCGAGGGCACCGAGGTTCGCGTCGTTGTCCACCTGGACCGGCATGCGCAGCCGCTCGGCCAGTTCCTGGCGCGGGTTGATGCCGCCCCACCCCGGGAGGATGGCGGTGGACCCCAGCGCGCCGGTCTCCACGTCGATCGGGCCCGGGACGCCGAGGCCGACGCCGATCACCTTGTCGGCGTCGATGCCGCTCGACTCGATCAGCCGCGCGACGAGCTGCTCGGCCCGGTCGAAGCCCTCGGAGGCCGAGGCGTCCACGTCGATCGGCTCGGACTGCTCGGCCAGCACCTGGTGGGCCAGGTTGCCGACCGCGACGCGCAGGTGGGAGTGCCCGAAGTCGACGCCCACGACGACACCCGCGTCGCCGGACAGCGCCACCGCGCGGGCCCGGCGGCCTCCCGAGGAGGTGGGCGTGACCTGTACGGTCCCGTTGTCGCGCAACTCGCGGACGATGTTGGAGACCGTCGCCGCGGACAGCCCCGTCGTACGGGCGATCTCCGCCTGCGTCAGCGAACCCGCCAGCCGTACGGCCCGGACCACCCGCTCGAGGTTGGCCCGGTGCAGCGACGACTGGGACCCCGGAGTCTCCACGACCATTCCACTCCTGCCGAACCGGACGGGAGCCACGCCGATGAGACCCCGTCGTCTACAACATGTGAACTCTAAGCAAGCCTTTAGGCCCGCTTCCCGTCAAGGGGCAGAACCAGACCGCTGACGTAATGCCCGAAAAATCCAGAAGCGGCCCCGCATACGGCGGGACCGCTTCCGCTCCAACGTCCGGGCGACCGGACGGCGGCCACGTGGAGTGACCTTCCGGTTACTTCAAGGTGCCGGCCGTCAGACCCGCCTGCACCTGCCGCTGGAAGGAGAGGTAGACCACGAGCACCGGCAGCATCGCGATGGTCATGCCCGCGAAGAGCGCCGGGTAGTCACCGGAGTACCCCTGCTGCTGCGCCAGGTTCACCAGGCCCTGGGCCAGCATCGAGCGGTCCGGGTCGCTGCTGGACTGCTGCTGCTGCAGGGTCATCGGCAGGATGTACTGGTTCCACTGGCCCAGCACGTTGAAGATGCCCACGCTGATCAGGCCCGGCTTCGCCATCGGCAGCATCACCTGGAAGAAGGCCCGGGAGTGGGAGCAGCCGTCGATCATGGCCGCCTCGTGCACCGCCGTGGGCAGGGTCCTGAAGAAGGAGTGCATGAAGAAGACGGTGAAGGGCAGCGAGTAGGCGACGTAGACCAGGATCAGGCCCTGGTAGGTGTTGAGCATGCCCAGGTTGCTGACCATGAAGAACAACGGCACGAGGGCGAGGTACACCGGGAACATCGCGCCGCCGACGAACAGGTAGAAGATGATCCGGTTGCCGGGGAACTCGTAGCGCGCCAACACGTACGCCGTCATCGACCCGAGCAGCATCGTCAGCGGCACCGAGAACACCAGCACGATCACCGTGTTCACGAAGAAGTCGCCGATGCCCTTCTCCCAGGCCCGGGAGAACGCGTCGAAGGACCAGTGCGAGGGCCAGGACCAGGCGCTCGCGCCGATCTCGGAATTGTTCTTGAAGGACCCGAGGACGATCCAGCCCAGGGGCAGGAGGATCAGCACGCCCCACAGGACCAGGAAACCGTGCGAGAAGACGTTGAGCGTCGCGCCGCCGTCGGCGAAGCGTTCCCGTTCCGTCTTCTTGCTGCCGATGGTGGTGGGCTGCCCCTTGAATACCGGTACCGGAGTGGGCTGCTTGATGGGAGTGGCCATGGGATGCGCTCCCCGCTCAGTACTCGATGCGATCGCGGCGGGAGACCCGCAGCGCGACGGCGGAAAGGATCAGGGTGAGGAAGAGGATGACGACGCCCATCGCACAGGCGTAGCCGCTCTTTCCGAAGGTGAGGAAGTTGCGCATCAGGTAGGTCGCCATGACCTCACCGTGGTAGTCGGGACCGCCGCCGAAGTTCGATCCCGGAGTGAGGACCGAGGCCAGTACGAAGAAGTCCATGGCGGCGATGGCGAGGTACACCCAGGCCGTCTGCACGCTGTCCCACAGGAGCGGAAGGGTCACCTTGAAGAAGGTCTGCAGGCGGCCGGCGCCGTCCAGCAGGGCGGCCTCGTAGATGTCCTTGGGAACGGACTGCATGGCCGCCGAGAACAGCACCAGGTAGAAACCGACACCGGCCCAGATCTGCACGCCGAGAAGGCACCACATCACCAGGTTGGGACTGTTCAGCCATTCGATCGGGGCCTGTGGGTCCTCGAGGTGCAGTTTGATCAGGATGCCGTTCAGCAGGCCGCTTCCGTCACTGCGGTAGACCGCCTGGAAGAGCACGACGAGAATGGCGACGGAAAGCACCTGGGGGAAGAAGAAGATCACCTTGTAGAAGGCGGATCCGTGTACTCCCCGGACGCCCGTCGTGCCGCCGCGGCCGCCCACGTTGAGCATGAAGGCGAAGAAGAGCGCCAGCAGGATCGTGATCACCGGCAGGAAGACCAGCAGCAGCACGTTGTGCCGGAGCGCCTGCAGGAAGACGTGGTCCCCGAAGAGCTTCGTGTAATTCTCCAGGCCGACGAAGTGCATCTCCTGGGACTGCCCGGACCAGTCCGTCAGGGAATACCCGAACGTCTGCAGGTACGGCCAGATCACGAAGACGACGTAGAGCACGACCGGAATGAAGAGGAATCCCGCGATGAACGGGTACTTGCGGTAACGCATGGCACTGCTCCTGCCATCGGGTAGACCGTCGCACCGGGGCCCCGAACGCCCCCTGGACCATCAGGGGGCACCGGGGCCCCGGTGCGCAAGGGCCGGTCGGTACTAAGAGCCCTTCTTGGCCTTCTCGGCCGCCGCCTTGACCCGCTTGAGCCAGTCGGCGGGCTTGATGCGCTTGGCCATCAACTCGGCACTGGCGTTCTGCACGTCCGTGTCGAAGGCGCTCTGCGTGTTGATGTAGTTGTAGTTGAAGACGTTGCCGCCGGCCGCGGTGAGCGCCGTGACGGTGGACTTGGTGCCCGGGCGCAGCTGGACGTCGGAGCCGACGCCGTCCTTGAGCACGGTCAGCGAGTTGGCCGTCTGGGCGAACTTGCTCGAGGCTTCCTTGGTGAGCATCATCCGCAGGAACTCCAGGCCGCCAGCCTGGTTCTTGGCCTTCTTCGGGACGATGAAGGGCTCACCGGCGCCGGCCCGGATCGCCTCGAAGGGCAGCTTGTCGCCGTCCAGTGAGGGGATCGGCAGGAAGGTCATCTCGAAGTCCGCGGGGGTGGCCTTCAGCTGCTCGTTCTCCAGCCACGAACCGCAGGGGATGAAGGCGGCCTTGCCCTCGTTCCAGGCGGTCTGCGACTCGATGTGGGTCATGCCGTTGGTGCCGGGGAGCAGGTAGCCCTTGTCGGCGATCTGGTAGACGGCCTCGACGGCCGCCTTGGCGGCGGGCTCGTCCCACACCGTCGGGTCGAGGCTGTCGATCCGCTTCACCAGGTCGGGACCGCCGTGCTTGGCGATCAGGTCCATGACCACGATGTTGATGTAGTACGGGTACTTGCCCTGGTGGCAGAAGGGCGCCATGCCCGACTTCTTGATCTCCTCGGAGAGGGACATGAAGTCGGACCAGGTCTTCGGCGCGGTCCAGCCCTTCTCCTTGAAGAGCTTGCCGGAGTACCACAGGCCCCAGACGGTGTAGATGTAGGACAGCTGGTACATCTTGCCGTCGTCGAAACTGCCGATCTCGACGGTGCCGGGCTGCAGGACGTCCCTGATCTTCTTGCTCGGGTCGTCGATGTAGGGCGCGTCGAGGAGCGGGGTGAGGTCGGTGAGCTGGCCGCTCTTGTAGAGCACGTCCAGCTTGATCTGCTGGGCGCCGGAGTCGTCGACGACGTCCGGCGGGTTGCCGGCGTTGAAGCGGGGCTGGAGCTTTCCGGTGATCTCCTGGGTGCCGAGGTGGCTGACCTTCGACCCGGAGAACTTCTTCTTGTAGATCTTCTCGAACTCGATGGCGTACGCGTCGCCGTAGCCGCCCTTGAAGATCACGACGTCCAGAGGGGCGTCGTTGGCCACGCCGAAGGGGTTGTCCTTGGACTTCTCGCCCTTCTCGCCGGTCTTGTCGTTGCCGCTGCCGCTGGACGCACAGGCACTCAGCAGACCCGCGGCCGGAGCGGCCAACAGGCCCACCGCTGCAGCCCGCTTGATCAGATCGCGCCGGTTGACGTCGGATCTCATGCTCAAGTCCTCACCTTCTCCAGGACCCATGCGGTGCGGAGTTGAATCTGTGCACGGGCCACGCACCCGTTGTTCCCCCCGCGCAAGCCCGCGTTCAGCGGGCCTCCTGGACGCCGACAGGTATAGTCCACTTCCCGCGAGGTGGGCAAGGTCATGCGCGCTTTTGACGGACAGCTTTCCCTAGTTGAGACCTGCCGGTAACGCGAACGGGCCCGCACCCCCGGCAGGGGTGCGGGCCCGTTCGTCGGGTCCGGACGCGGTGATCCCTACTTGCGGATCAGGGAGCGCAGGACGTACTGCATGATGCCGCCGTTGCGGTAGTAGTCCGCCTCACCGGGGGTGTCGATGCGGACCACGGCGTCGAACTCGACGCCGGTGTCGGTCGTCACCTTGACGGTGCGCGGCGTGGTGCCGTCGTTGAGCTCGGTGATGCCGGTGAACGAGAAGGTCTCCTCACCGGTCAGGCCCAGCGAGGCCGCCGAGGCGCCCTCGGGGAACTGCAGCGGCAGGACGCCCATGCCGATCAGGTTCGAGCGGTGGATGCGCTCGTAGGACTCGGCGATGACGGCCTTGACGCCCAGCAGCGCGGTGCCCTTCGCGGCCCAGTCGCGGGAGGAGCCGGAGCCGTACTCCTTGCCCGCCAGGACGACCAGCGGGATGCCGGCGGCCTGGTAGTTCTGGGAGGCGTCGTAGATGAACGACACCGGGCTGCCGTCGGCGGTGAAGTCGCGGGTGTAGCCGCCCTCGGTGCCCGGCGCGATCTGGTTGCGCAGGCGGATGTTGGCGAAGGTGCCGCGGATCATGACCTCGTGGTTGCCGCGGCGGGAGCCGTAGGAGTTGAAGTCACGACGCTCCACACCGTGCTCGGTGAGGTACTTGCCGGCCGGGGTGTCGGCCTTGATCGCACCGGCCGGGGAGATGTGGTCGGTGGTGACCGAGTCGCCCAGCTTGGCCAGCACGCGGGCACCGGAGATGTCGGTGACCGGGTCCGGCTGGTCCTTCATGCCCTCGAAGTACGGGGGCTTGCGGACGTAGGTCGACTGCGGGTCCCACTCGAAGGTGTTGCCGGTCGGGATCGGCAGCGACTGCCACTGGGCGTCGCCGGCGAAGACGTCCTGGTAGGAGGAGGCGAACATGTCCTGGCCGATCGCGGCGGCGACGACCTCGTTGACCTCCTGCTCGGACGGCCAGATGTCCTGCAGGTAGACCGGCTTGCCCTCGGTGTCGGTACCGATGGCGTCCCTGGTGATGTCCACCTTCATGGAGCCGGCGATGGCGTACGCGACGACCAGCGGCGGGGACGCCAGGTAGTTCATCTTGACGTCCGGGTTGATCCGGCCCTCGAAGTTGCGGTTGCCCGACAGCACCGAGGTGACGGCCAGGTCGTGCTCGTTGACGGCCTTGGAGACCTCGTCCGGCAGCGGGCCGGAGTTGCCGATGCAGGTGGTGCAGCCGTACCCGACCAGGTTGAAGCCCATCTTGTCCAGGTACGGGGTGAGGCCGGCGCGGTCGTAGTAGTCCATGACGACCTTGGAGCCCGGGGCGAGCGTGGTCTTCACCCACGGCTTGCGGGTCAGGCCCTTCTCGACCGCCTTCTTGGCCACCAGGGCGGCGGCGACCATGACGTACGGGTTCGAGGTGTTGGTGCAGGAGGTGATCGCGGCGACGGTGACGGCGCCGTGGTCGATCTCGTACGTGGACCCGTCGGGAGCCGTCACCAGGGTCGGGCGGGTCGGGACGCCGTTGGCGGCGGCCGGGGAGTCGGAGGCCGGGAAGGACTCCTTCCCCGACTCGTCCGCGGTGTCGACGTAGTTGCGCACGTCGCTCTTGAACTGCTCGGCGGCGCCTGCGAGGACGATCCGGTCCTGCGGGCGCTTGGGACCGGCGATGGAGGGTACGACCGTGGAGAGGTCCAGCTCCAGCTTCTCGGAGAAGTCCGGCTCGGCGGCCGGGTCCAGCCACAGGCCCTGCTCCTTGGCGTACGCCTCGACGAGCGCGAGCTGCTGCTCCGAACGGCCGGTCAGCTTCAGGTAGTTAATGGTCTCCGCATCGATCGGGAAGATCGCCGCGGTGGAGCCGAACTCCGGCGACATGTTGCCGATGGTGGCGCGGTTGGCGAGCGAGGTGGCGGAGACGCCCTCGCCGTAGAACTCGACGAACTTGCCGACGACACCGTGCTTGCGCAGCATCTCGGTGATGGTCAGCACGAGGTCGGTCGCGGTGGTGCCGGTGGGGAGCTCGCCGGTCAGCTTGAAGCCGACGACGCGCGGGATCAGCATGGAGACCGGCTGACCGAGCATGGCGGCCTCGGCCTCGATGCCGCCGACGCCCCAGCCCAGCACGCCGAGGCCGTTGACCATGGTGGTGTGCGAGTCGGTGCCGACGAGGGTGTCGGGGTAGGCCTGGCCGCCCCGCACCATGACGGTGCGGGCCAGGTGCTCGATGTTCACCTGGTGGACGATGCCGGTGCCCGGCGGGACGACCTTGAACTCGTCGAACGCGGTCTGGCCCCAGCGCAGGAACTGGTAGCGCTCCTTGTTGCGGCCGTACTCCAGCTCCACGTTCTGCGCGAAGGAGTCCGGGGTGCCGAACTTGTCGGCGATGACCGAGTGGTCGATGACCAGCTCGGCCGGGGCCAGCGGGTTGATGCGGGACGGGTCGCCGCCCAGCTCCTTGACGGCCTCGCGCATGGTGGCGAGGTCCACCACGCACGGCACACCGGTGAAGTCCTGCATGATCACGCGGGCCGGCGTGAACTGGATCTCCTGGCTCGGCTGGGCCTGGGAGTCCCAGCCGCCGAGCGCACGGATGTGGTCGGCCGTGATGTTGGCGCCGTCCTCGGTGCGGAGCAGGTTCTCCAGCAGCACCTTCAGGCTGTAAGGGAGGCGCGCGGAGCCCTCGACCTTGTCCAGCCGGAAGATCTCGTACGACTCGTCGCCCACCTGCAGGGTGCTGCGGGCGTCGAAGCTGTTCGCCGACACGACAGTCTCCTTCGTAACTTTGCGCGTACCACCGCAATGCTGCCGCTTCGACCCCTGGTCGATCCGCTAAGGTAAGGCTAAGTAAGGTGAGCCTTACCTCTGGCGGCAGCGGTGCGCCTTGGCAGATATCTCGATGTCGAGATAACTCTAATACATCACCGCTGCCGGGTCATGCGCTGGGCCGCCCGTGTGCGGCATCACGCCCCTTCCCCGTGCCCCGGGGGCCCGTCCCGCCCCGCCCCGCCAGGGTGCCGCCGTGAGGCCCTGCCCTCACGCCTGCGGGAGCATCAGAGCGTTGAGCTCGCCCCAGGGGATGCCGCCCGCGACGGCGGCGTACGTGCCGGTGGCGAGCAGCTCGCGGGTGGCGCGGTCGACGAGGGCGTAGGCGGCCTCGGCGACCGCGCTGCCGAGGCTGACGCGCGCGGCGCCGGCGGAGGCCAGTACGGACACCGGCGGCGCGCCGGGCCCGGCGAGGATGCCGACGGGGGCGTCGATGCCCTCGGCCAGGGCGGCGACGACGGCCGGGTCGGTCACGCCGGGCACGAAGATGCCGTCGGCGCCCGCCGCGAGGTAGCCGGCGGCACGCTCCAGGGTCTCCCCCAGGTCGCCCGCGCCCCGCAGGAAGGTGTCGGTACGGGCGTGCACGAACAACGGCACCCCGGCCTCGTCGGCGGCGCGGTGGGCGGCGGCGATGCGGGCGGCCTGGCCGTCGGCCGTGCGCAGCGGCGCGGGGCCGCCGTCGTGGGAGTCCTCGATGTTGATCCCGACCGCGCCCGCGGCCAGCACCGCCCGCACCGTCTCCGCGACGCCCTCGGGGTCGGCCGCGTAGCCGCCCTCGACGTCGGCGCTGACGGGGACGGAGACGGCCGCGGCGACCCGCGCGGTCAGCTCCAGCGCGAGGCCGCGGTCGACGTGGTCGCCGTCCGCGGTGCCCAGGGTCCAGGAGACCCCGGAACTGGTGGTGGCGACGGCGGCGGCCCCGGCGCGCTCGGCGACGCGGGCACTGGCGGCGTCCCAGGCGTTGGCCAGCAGCAGCGGGCGCCCGGGGACGTGGAGGGAGCGGAAGAGTTCGGCCTTGGCCTTGAGTTCGCTGATCACGGACCGCAGTCCATCACCGGCCGGGCCCCGGGTCCGGCGGATTTCCGACACCTACGTCCCGCGCCGCCTCCCCGTACGTCCACGTCGGATTCTCGCTAGCCCCGGCCCGCGCGGGCCACGGATGCTGGGGGATGTGCATGAGGACTTCGAGCGCTGTGTGCGCGCCGTGCAGTCGAAGGACTCCCGTTTCGACGGGTGGTTCTTCACCGCGGTGCTGACCACCCGCATCTACTGCCGGCCCGGCTGCCCCGCGGTGCCGCCGAAGCCGCAGAACATGACCTTCTACCCGAGCGCGGCCGCCGCCCAGCAGGCCGGGTTCCGCGCCTGCAAGCGCTGCCGCCCCGACGCCGCCCCGGTTCCCCGCGGTGGAACGAGCGGGCGGACCTGGTGGCCCGCGCCATGCGCCTGATCGCGGACGGGGTCGTCGACCGGGACGGCGTACCCGGGCTCGCGGCACGTCTCGGCTACAGCACCCGGCAGGTGGAGCGGCAACTGCGGGCCGAACTCGGGGCCGGGCCGCTCGCCCTCGCCCGTGCGCAGCGGGCGCAGACGGCCCGCCTGCTGGTCGAGACCTCGGCGCTGCCCATGGCCGACGTCGCCTTCGCCGCCGGGTTCAGCAGCATCCGCACCTTCAACGACACCGTGCGCGAGGTCTTCGCGCTCACCCCGACCGAGCTGCGGACGCGGGCGGCACGGGGGCGGCACTCCGCCCCCGCCGCCGACGTGGCGGGCTCGCTGGCGCTGCGGCTGCCCTTCCGGGCACCGCTGTGCCCCGGCAACCTCTTCGGGCACCTGGCCGCGACCGCCGTGCCGGGCGTGGAGGAGTGGCGGGAGGGTGCGTACCGCCGCACACTGCGGCTGCCCCACGGCCACGGGATCGTGGCCCTGCGGCCCGAGCCCGACCACGTCGCCTGCCGGCTCTCCCTCACCGACTGGCGGGACCTGTCGCACGCGATCAGCCGCTGCCGGTGGCTGCTCGACCTGGACGCCGACCCGGTCGCCGTCGACGGGCTGCTCCGGGAGGACCCGCTGCTCGCCCCGTACGTGGACAAGGACCCCGGGCGCCGGGTACCGCGCACGGTGGACGGGCCGGAGTTCGCGGTGCGCGTGGTGCTCGGGCAGCAGGTGTCGACCGCCGCGGCGCGCACGCTGGCCGGCAGGCTGGTGACGGCGCACGGCGAGCCCGTCGCCGACCCCGGGGGCGGGCTGACCCACCTGTTCCCCTCGCCGTGGGCGCTGACGGCCCTGGACCCGGGGTCCCTGGCGATGCCGGGCACCCGGCGGGCCACGCTGACCTCCCTGGTGGCCGCGCTCACCGAGGGGGGCCTGGACCTGGACGTCGGCAGCGACTGGGAGAAGGCCCGGCGGCAGCTCGCCGCGCTGCCGGGCTTCGGCCCGTGGTCGGTCGAGGTGGTCGCGATGCGGGCGCTCGGCGACCCGGACGCCTTCCCCGCCACCGATTTGGGCGTACGGTCGGCCGCGGAAAAACTGGGCCTCCCCACGACCCCCGCGGCCCTCGTCCGGCGGGCCGCGGCCTGGCGGCCGTGGCGCGCGTACGCCGTGCAGCACCTGTGGGCCACCGGCGACCACCCCGTCAACGTCCTGCCCGCCGACCCGGCCTGAGGAATGATCATGTCCCCTCGCACACACGCCCTGATCGACAGCCCCGTCGGGCCGCTGACCCTGGTCGCGACCGACGGCGTCCTGTCCGGTCTCTACATGCCCGCGCAGCGTCACCGGCCGCCGGAGGAGTCCTTCGGCGCGCGCCGCGACCCGGCGACGTCGCCGTTCACTCGGGCCGCCGAGCAGCTGCGGGCGTACTTCACGGGTGAGTTGACCGCCTTCGACCTGCCGCTCGACCTGCGCGGCACCCCCTTCCAGCAGCGTGTCTGGGCGGGTCTGCGGGCCATCCCGTACGGCACCGTGATGACGTACGGTCAGCTGGCGGAGGAGCTCGGCAGCCCCGGCGCGTCGCGCGCCGTCGGGCTCGCCAATGGACGCAACCCGGTCGGCATCATCGTGCCCTGCCACCGTGTGGTCGGGGCCTCCGGCAGCCTCACCGGATACGGGGGCGGACTGGAGCGCAAGCGGTACCTGCTGGACCTGGAGCTCGGGTTGCCATCTCATATGTGAGATAGTCTCTCCGCATGGGAGACGACTACCTCGCACGCATCGGCAAGCTCATCCGTGACGCCCGCCAGCACCGGGGCTGGACTCAGTCCCAACTGGCGGAGGCACTCGGGACCAGCCAGAGCGCGGTGAACCGTATTGAACGCGGGAACCAGAACATCAGCCTTGAGATGATCGCCCGAATCGGTGAAGCGCTCGACAGCGAGATCGTCTCCCTCGGCTACGCGGGTCCCATGCATCTGCGTGTCGTGGGCGGGCGCCGGCTCTCCGGCTCCATCGACGTCAAGACCAGCAAGAACGCGTGCGTGGCGCTGCTGTGCGCCACGCTGCTGAACTCCGGGCGGACCACCCTGCGCCGCGTCGCGCGGATCGAGGAGGTCTACCGCATCCTGGAGGTGCTGAACAGCATCGGCGTGCGGACCCGCTGGATCAACGACGGCAACGACCTGGAGATCGTCCCGCCCGCCCGGCTGGAGCTGGACGCCATGGACACCGACGCCGCCCGCCGCACCCGCAGCGTGATCATGTTCCTCGGCCCCCTGATGCACCGCACCGACCGCTTCCGCATCCCGTACGCGGGCGGCTGCGACCTCGGCACCCGTACCGTCCAGCCGCACATGACCGCCCTGCGGCACTTCGGGCTGGAGGTGACCGCCACCAGCGGGATGTACCACGCCCGGGTCGCCCCCTCGGTGGCCCCGCGGCGGCCGATCGTGCTGACCGAGCGCGGCGACACCGTGACCGAGAACGCGCTCCTGGCGGCCGCCCGGCACGACGGGGTGACCGTCATCCGCAACGCCAGCTCGAACTACATGGTCCAGGACCTGTGCTTCTTCCTGGAGGAGCTGGGCGTCCGGGTGGACGGCATCGGCACCACCACGCTGACCGTGCACGGTGTCACCGACATCGACCGGGACGTGGACTACGCGCCCTCCGAGGACCCGGTGGAGGCCATGAGCCTGCTGGCCGCGGCCGTGGTCACCGAGTCCGAGCTGACCATCCGGCGGGTGCCGGTGGAGTTCCTGGAGATCGAGCTGGCGGTCCTGGAGGAGATGGGCCTGGACCACGAGCGCTCGGCCGAGTACCCCGCCGACAACGGCCGCACCCGGCTGATCGACCTCACCGTGCGCCCCTCCAAGCTGCGCTCCCCCATCGACAAGATCCACCCCATGCCCTTCCCGGGCCTCAACATCGACAACGTGCCCTTCTTCGCGGCCATCGCCGCCACGGCCCAGGGCTCGACCCTCATCCACGACTGGGTCTACGACAACCGCGCCATCTACCTCACCGAGCTGACCCGGCTCGGCGCCAACGTCAAGCTGCTGGACCCGCACCGGGTGCTGGTCGAGGGCCCGACCCGCTGGCGCAGCGCCGAGATGATGTGCCCGCCGGCCCTGCGGCCCGCCGTGGTGACCCTGCTGGCGATGCTCGCCGCCGAGGGCACCTCGGTGCTGCGGAACGTGTACGTCATCAACCGCGGCTACGAGGAGCTGGCCGAGCGGCTCAACTCCATCGGGGCGCAGATCGAGACGTTCCGCGACATCTGACCCGCCCCGCCCCTCCTGGCCGGGAATCCGGCTACTCCCCCGCAAGGTGGCCGTGATAGTCATGCTCCGGGCCGCGGATCATGGCCCATGGGGGAGGAACGGCCAGGCCAGGAGGGGGTCTTCATGGTGGCGGTCCGAGGTGGTACCGCGGGCGGGACGGTGGACGGCAACGCGCGGCGCAGTTCCGCGTTCTCACTGAGGCGGTGGGCGCCGCGCCCGTCGCCCCGGCTCGATCCGGCGCGGGGCAACCCCGCGCTCGCGGGCCTGCGCGCGGCCGCCGCCGCGGCGGACTGGCCCGCGATCCGGGAGCGGCTGTCGGCGGTGACCGACGACCGTGAGCGCAGCTGGCTCGTGGCGAACGTCGTGGACGTCGACGGCTGGGAACGCTGGATGCCGGCCGTCGTGGCGGCCGAGCCCGACTCCGGGCTCGCCCGGCTGGTGGCGGGCGCCCGCCAGGTGACCTGGGCCTGGGAGGCCCGGACCGGACTGCGCGCGCAGCACGTCTCGCGTGAGCAGTTCCAGGTGTTCCACGAGCGCCTCGAAGTGGCCGAGGACCTGCTGTACCGGGCCGCGGAGCTCGAACCCGCATGGGCTTCCCCCTGGTACTTCCTGCAGATGAGCGGCCGGGGGCTGCAGGTCGGCCCGGACCTCGCGCGGCTGCGCTTCGAGGCCACCGTACGGCGCTCCCCGCTGCACCTGGGGGCGCACCAGCAGCAGTTGCAGCAGGTGTGCCGCAAGTGGGGCGGTTCGCACGAGGAGATGCACGCCTTCGCCCGGGAGTCCATGCTCGCCGCCCCCGAGGGCAGCGACCTGGGCGTGCTCGTCGCGGTCGCGCACCTCGAGCACTGGGGCGACCTGGACCGCGGCGACGACACGGCGTACATGCTCCGCCTGCAGGTCGAGAAGGAGCTGCACGAGGCCGCGGACCGCTCCTACCGCAACGCGGCGTACCAGGGCGCCCTCGACCCGGTCGGGACGCTCAACACCTTCGCCATGGCCTTCGCGCTGGCCGGCGAGAGGAAGGCGGCGGCCGAGGCCTTCGCCGCCACCGGCGGACTCGTCACCGAGTTCCCGTGGCAGTACCTCAACGGCAACGACCCGGTGGCGGCCTACCGCTCCCTGCGGTCCCGCGCCGGACGTCCCTGACCGCCCCGCGCCCCGTTCCCCGTCCGCGCACCGCCCGGAAGGCCCCTTCGGTGTCCCAGTCCCCGTCAGCGCACACGTTCCAGGTCGACCTGCGCGGCCTGGTCGACCTGCTCTCCCACCACCTCTACTCCAGCCCCCGCGTCTACCTGCGGGAGCTGCTGCAGAACGCCGTCGACGCGATCACCGCCCGGCAGGCGGTCCAGCCGGGCGCACCGGCCAGGATCACCGTGCGGACCGGTGAGACGCTCAGCGTCACCGACACCGGTGTCGGGCTGAGCGAGGCCGACGTGCACACCTTCCTCGCCACCATCGGGCGCAGCTCCAAGCGCGCCGCCGACGGCGAGATCGAGGCCGCCCGCGGCGACTTCATCGGCCAGTTCGGCATCGGGCTGCTGGCCTGCTTCGTGGTGGCCGACGAGATCACGGTCGTCAGCCGCCCGGCGACCGCCCCCGGCGCCCCGGCCGTCGAATGGCGCGGCCGCTCCGACGGCAGCTACACCCTCCGCACGCTCCCCGCCGACGCGCTGCCCGAGCCGGGCACGCGCGTGACGCTGACCCCGCGCGCGGACGCCGGCGAGTGGACGGAGCCCGGCCGGGTGGCGTCGCTGGCCCGGCACTACGGCAGCCTGCTGCGGCACGAGGTCACCGTCGTCGACCCGCGCGGCGAGACGACCTTGATCAACGAGACCCCGCCGTGGGAGCGCCGCCACGGCTCCCCGCTGGCCCGCGCCGAGGCGCTGGCCGAGCACTGCCGCGCGACGTTCGGCTTCACCCCGCTCGACGCCATCGACCTCGACCTGCCCGTCGCCGGGCTGCGCGGCGTGGCCTACGTACTGCCGACCCCCGTCAACCCGTCGGAGCGGGCCGGGCACCGGGTGCACCTGAAGGGCATGCTGCTCTCGGACCGGGCCGCCGAACTCCTGCCGGAGTGGGCGTTCTTCGTCCGATGCGTCGTGGACGTCACCAGCCTGCGCCCGACGGCCTCCCGCGAGGCGCTGTACGAGGACGAGACCCTGGCCGCCGTCCGCGACGCGCTGGGCGCCCGCATCCGCGACTGGCTGACCGGGCTCGCCGCCAGCGACCCGGCGCTCCTGCGGCGCTTCGTCGACAGCCACCACCTCGCCGTCAAGGCGCTGGCCCGCTACGACGACGCACTGCTGCGGATGCTGCTGCCGTGGCTGCCCTTCGAGACCACGGACGGCAACGTCACCCTGGAGGAGTTCGCCCGCGCCCACCCCACGGTGCTGGTCACCCGCAGCGTCGACGAGTTCCGGCAGGTCGCCCCGATCGCGGCGGCGGCCGGTCTCGGCGTCGTCAACGGCGGCTACACCTACGACCGGGACCTGGTGCACCGGCTGCCGGAGATCCGTCCCGGCACCACGGTCACCGACCTGGACCCGGCCACCATGACCGCGCACCTCGACCCGGTCGACTCGGCCGCCGAACTCGCCGCCGCCTCCTTCCTCGCGGTCGCCCGCGAGGTCGTCGGCCAGTACGACTGCGACGTCGTGCTGCGGGCCTTCCAGCCGGTCACGGCGCCCGCGCTGCTCCTGGACGACCGCGAGGCACGCCACGAGCGCACCCGGTCCGGCCTCGCGGAGAGCAGCGACGGGCTGTGGGCGGACATCCTCGGCTCGCTGCGCACGCAGGCCCCGCGGGCCCAGCTCGTCCTCAACCACCTCAACCCGCTGGTGCGCCGGGCCGCCACCGTCACCGAGCGCGGGCTGGCCCTCACCACGGCCGAGGCCCTGTACGGGCAGGCGCTGCTGCTCACCCGGCGGCCGCTGAAGTCCTCGGAGAGCGCGCTGCTCAACCGGGCCTTCATCGGTCTGCTCACCCACGCCATGCACGACCAGGACACCCCCGCGTCCGGGCCGGACGCCAAGGAGCACTGATGCTGGACACCCCCGAGGCCGTGTTCGAGGCGCTCCGCGAGAACAACGAGCGCCCCTACGGAACGCCCCGCACCGTGACCGCCGAGGAACTGGTCGAGGCGGCCGAGCAGTTCGAGGAGAAGGACGTCCTCGTGACGGCGCTGCTCGAACTCATGTCGGCGTACGAGTACGCCGCCGAGCACCGCAAGTCGCCGGTCGTCTTCGCCCGGATCCTCAAGCTGTGGGAGGAGGTGCCCGGCTCCTTCAGCGAGTGGGAGGGCCATCAGGTGCTGTGGCGCCACAAGTGGGTGACGACCTCGCTGCTCCAGGTGCCGGACGTCCCGCTGGCGGCGGTCCACGGGTGGGTCGGCCAGATGGGCGAGCGCTACCGCGCGGCCGGTGAGGGCCTGCAGCCGGTCGCGGCCATGCGGCACCGGATCGCCGCCCACACCGGCGCGGACCGCGAGACGGCCTGGGACCTGTGGGTCACCCGGCGCCAGGAGCGGCTCAGCGACTGCCAGGCCTGCGAGACCCGGCACCAGGGACTGCACCACCTCGCGGCGGGCGACGACGAGCGCGCCCTGCGGACCTGGGAACCGGTCCTCGGCGGCGTCCAGAACTGCGAGGAGGAGCCCTGGGTCACCCAGGCCCACGCCCTGCTGCCGTTGCTGCGCCTCGGCCGCACCGACGAGGCCCGCTCCCACCATCTGACGGGCTACCGGCACGCCCGGGGCCGGATCGGCATGGCCGAGGAGACCGGACTGCACGTGGAGTTCTGCGCGCTGTCCGGCAACGAGGGCCGGGCGCTGGAGATCCTCGCCGAGAACCGCGCCCTCTTCGGCACCACCGGCGCGCCGCTGTCGCTGCTCGGTTTCCTCACCGGCGTCGAGGTCCTCACCCGGCGCCTGGTCGACCAGGGGTACGACACGACCCCCGTCGCCGGACCGCTGGGGCGCACCTGGACCGCGCGGGAATTGCAGGACCACGTGAGCGAGCAGGGCGACACCCTGGCCGCGGCGTTCGACCGGCGCAACGGCACCGGCACCGTCGGCGAGCGCCGCCGGGCACGCCTGACCCGGCGCCCGCCGCTCGCCGAGCCGCTGGCACTCGGTCTGCGCACCGCGGCCGTGCCGTCCCCGGCGGCCGGGCCGGCGGCGACGGCCACGCCCACGGCCGTGGCCGCGCGGGAGGTGCCCGAGGACTTCGTCGAACTGGTGGAGAAGGCCCGCGAGATGGGGGACGCGGGCCGTCCCGGCGACGAGGAGCTGTGGCGCCGGATCGCCGAGCGCGCCGGTGCCGAGGGCCATGTGCACGACCCCCGGCTGGGCCCGGAGGAGCGGCTGCGGGCCGAACTGGCCGAGCACCGCGCCTTCGCGGCCATGGAGGACGAGGACCGCACGGCGGCCAGGGCCGCGCTCACCGAGGCACGGGAGCTGTTCGCCCTGGCCGGCATGCCCGAGCGCGTCCTGACCTCCCGCGCACGGCTGGCGTCGGTGGGCGTGGAGCCCGGCCCGGAGGCCGTCGCGGGCCGGGCGGAGCTGGACGCGGTGCGGACCGAGGCCCGCGCACTGGTGGACGAGGGCTCCGCCGAGGTCCGGCGCGCCTACTGCGTCGTACTGCAGTGCCGCGCCTACCTCGCCCATACCGAGGCGGCGGCCACGCTGCCGGACGTCCCCGCGGAACTGCGCGAGCGCTTCGAGGCCGCCGTGGCCGAGGCCCTGGCGGAGTCGGAGCGGCTCGGCATCCCGGAGCGCACGGTCAACACCCGGATGTCCGCCGCCGATCTCGCGGCGCGCTCCGGGGACCTGGACGGGGCCGAGCGGGAACTGCGGAGCGCCCTGCGGGTCGTGGAGGCGGCCGGGACGCCCTGGCGCGCCACCCGCCCGCGGGGCCTGCTCGGCCAGGTGCTGCTGCAGCAGCACCGCCCCGAGGAGGCCATGGAGCAGTTCCACGGCGCGCTCGCCACGGCCACCGCCCATGGCGACACCGCGTTCCCGGTGGCGCGCACCCACGCGCTGCTCGGCCACGCCGCCGACCACGCGGGCGACCTGAACGCCGCCGTACGCCACCTGTCCGACGCCGCGGCGCGGCTGGACCGCGAGGGCGACGTCACGGGCGCCGCCGAACTGCGGGTGGAGCTGGCGGACGTGCTCGCCCGTGCCGACCGCCAGGCGGACGCCGTCGCCGTGCTGGAGTCGCTGGTCTGCGACGAGGCCGCGGCCGGCATGGACGAACGCGCCCTGGCCCAGGCCCGGCTGCTGCTGGCGCGGGGCCTGCGGGGACTGGAGGAGCACCGCGCGAGCGCCGAGCAGTTCCTGCTGCTGGCCGACGCCGTCCAGGGGTGGCAGGAGCAGTTCACGCACACGCTCGCCGCCTCGGAGGCCGCCGTCGCCCTGCTGGAGGCCGGCCGCGAGGACGCGGCGCGCTCCGCGTACGACCGCGCCGTCGCCTCGCACGCGAAGGGGCCGAACCCCCACGCGGTCGCGGAGATGATGCGGGACTTCGCGGGCTCCGCCGTCTCGGCACAGGGCGCCGAGGGCCTGGAGACCGCCCTGGACCACCTGCGCCGGGCCGACGAGGTGCTGGCGGCCGTGCCCGCGGACGACGAGGACTTCGCCCTCTGGTACGAGAGCGGCGCCACGCACTACCAGCGCGGCCGGGCCTATGCCGGCGCCGAGCGCTTCCCCGAGGCGCTCGCCGAACTGGAGCGGGCGATCGCCGCCCACGAGGAGGGCGGGCCGCGGGGCGAGGCGCCGCGCGCCGAGGCCGTCCGCGTCGCCGCCCTCGTCGAGGCGAACGGCCTGGACCGGCCGGACGCGGCCCTGTCCCGTCTCGGTGCCGCGATCACCCGGTGCCGGGCGGCGGGGCTCGACCACGCGGCCGGGGTCCTGTCCCGGGTCAGGGACGAGGTGTCGTCGCGCCGCCGGGGCTGACACCCGTGGCACGAACGAGGCGACCGCCCTCGGCGCCCGCGCCCCGGACATCCGGAGGCGCGGGGTGTCGATCCGGGCGGTCGCCGTTCGTGTAGAGGGTGTGGAACGCCGGCGAAGGGCCGGCCCGGACCGCGCGGACGCGCGAGGCCGCGCAGGCGTACGGAGCAGCCGCCGCCCGCACCGAGAACGAGGCCGAACGGGACTTCCTGCGGCGCAGACGCGAGGCGCTCGGCGGCCCACCCTGACCGGCCCCGCGAAGGCCGTCCTGGCCGGGCGGGCTCGGGGCGGCGGACGCGACGGCGGTTGCCGCGGCCGTGCCTTGACGTTGGGTCAGGAGAGCACGGCGAGGCCGTCGAGTTCGACCATGGCCTCCTCGTCCCACAGGCGGGTGATGCCGATGACCGCCATCGCCGGGTAGTCACGGCCTGCCAGGGCGCGCCAGATGCGGCCGAGTTCGGGCGCGTGGTCGCGGTAGGCGGCGACGTCGGTGGTGTGGACGGTGAGGCGGGCGAGGTCGGCGGGGGTGCCGCCGGCAGCCTGGAGGGCGGTGAGCAGGTTGATCAGCGCGTGCTCGAACTGGGCGGGGAGCGTGTCGCCGACGACCTTGCCCCCGGAGTCCAGCGCGGTCTGGCCCGCGAGGAGGACGAGGGTGCGGCCGGTGGCGGTGACGGCGTGGCTGAAGCCGGTGGGCGGGGAGAGCTCGGGCGGATTGATCCGGTTGAGGGTCATGCGAAGAGCTCCTTGGCGATGATCGACCGCTGGACTTCGGTGGCACCTTCGTAGATACGCGGTGCGCGGACCTCGCGGTAGAGGTGTTCCAGGACGTGGCCGCGCTCCAGGGCGCGGGCCCCGTGGATCTGGACGGCCGCGTCGACGGCGTACTGGGCGGTCTCGGTGGCGAAGAGCTTGGCCATGGCGGAGCTGCGGGCGGTGCCGGGGGCACCGGAGTCGTAGGCCTCGGCGGCGGCGTAGACCAGCAGGCGGGCGGCCTCGGTGCGGGTGGCCATCTCGGCGAGGGTGTGGGAGACGGCCTGGAGCTCCTTCAGGGGCGCGCCGAAGGCGGTGCGGGAGGCGGCGTGGGCGGTGGCCGCCTCGAGGGCGGCCTGCGCCATGCCGACCGCGAAGGCACCGACGCTGGGCCGGAAGCGGTTGAGGGTGGTCATGGCGACCCGGAAGCCGCGGTCGACCTCGCCGATCACGTCGTGCCGCCCGACCGGTACGGCGTCGAAGCGCAGCCGCCCGATGGGGTGCGGGGAGAGCATGTCGAGGTGTTCGCCGCCGAGGCCGGGGCGGTGGGCCGGGACGGCGAAGGCGGTCACGCCGCGGGCCCCGGCTCCGGGGGTGGTCCGGGCGAAGACCGTGTA
The DNA here is from genome assembly GCA_036013505.1 of Streptomyces sp. NBC_00510. Lineage (NCBI taxonomy): Bacteria > Bacillati > Actinomycetota > Actinomycetes > Kitasatosporales > Streptomycetaceae > Streptomyces > Streptomyces sp. NBC_00510. Next base: position 3,077,802 of record CP107851.1, read on the forward strand.
GATGTCGGCCTCGGGGGCGTTGGAGATCCAGCACTTCTCTCCGGTGAGCCGCCAGCCGCCGTCCGGCGCGGGCTCCGCGGCCAGTTCGAGGGCGGCCGCGTCGGAGCCCGCTGCGGGTTCGGTGAGCGCGAAGGCCGCGACGGCCTCGCCGGAGACGACCCGCGGGATCCAGCGGGCGGCCAGTTCAGGGGATTCCAGCAGGGGGTGGGCGCCCAGGCCCTGCAGGGCGAGCGCGGTCTCCGCCTCGGTGCACTCCCGGGCCAGGGACTCCCGGAGCAGGCACAGCTCGAGGGCGGTGCCGGGGAAGAGGCGCCCCAGCAGGCCGAGTTCGCCGAGGGCGGCGAGCAGCGGCCGGTTGACCCGCCCGGGTTCGCCGGACGCCGCCAGCGGCCGGAGCCGTTCGGCGGCCCAATCGCGGACCTGCGCACACCACTTGAGCTGTTCCGGGTCCAGCGCGAACGATGCCACGCGGCACCTCCCGTATCGCGTACCGTTGACTGCCGTCACAAACACGTTACGCTGAATCCGCCCGCAACCAGGTGCCAACGAGGGGCGAACCCGCCATGGACCTGCTGCCATCAGCACACGTGGACACTTTCCCGCGGGATCACCTCCCGCGGCGTGACCAGTGGCCCGTCCTGACCCAAGACCTCCCCGAACTGGCCTATCCCGGCCGGCTCAACTGCGGCACCGAACTCCTCGCCGCCGGCCTGCCCGAGGCGCCCTGCCTGCGGATGCCGGGCGGTGAGGTCTGGTCGTACGCGGACCTGCGCGCCGCCTCCGACCGCATCGCGCACGTGCTGACCGACGACCTCGGGGTGGTGCCCGGCAACCGCGTGCTGCTGCGCGGCCCCACCACGCCGTGGCTGGTGGCGTGCTGGTTCGCCGTCATGAAGGCGGGCGCGGTCGCGGTGACCGTGCTCGCGGCGCACCGCCCGCACGAGCTGGCCACGATCTGCGAGATCGCCGCCGTCCGGCACGCGCTGTGCGACATCCGCGCGGTCGACGACCTCGCCAAGTGCGAGGCGCCCGGGCTGCGCATCGCCACGTACGGTGGGGAGGCGCCGGACGATCTGCTGCGGCTCGCGGCCGAGCGGCCGGACTCCTTCCCCGCGGTGGAGACCTCGGCCGACGACGTCGCGCTGATCGCCTTCACCTCCGGGACGACCGGACGGCCCAAGGGGTGCATGCACTTCCACCGGGACGTGCTGGCGATCGCCGACACCTTCTCCGCGCACGTACTGCGACCGACCTCCGCGGACGTGTTCGCCGGCAGCCCGCCCCTGGGCTTCACCTTCGGGCTGGGCGGCCTGGTCGTCTTCCCGCTGCGCGTGGGGGCGTCGGCGCTGCTGCTGGAGCAGGCCGGCCCCGAACAGCTCGCCCGGGCCGTCGCGGAGCACGCGGTGACCGTGCTGTTCACCGCGCCCACCGCCTATCGGGCCATACTCGCCTCGCACGGCACCCGCGACCTGTCCTCGCTGCGGCGCTGCGTGTCGGCGGGCGAGAACCTGCCCGAGGCGACTTGGCACGCCTGGTACGCGTCGACGGGGCTGCGGATCATCAACGGCATAGGGGCCACGGAGCTGCTGCACATCTTCATCTCCGCCGCCGACGACGTGATCCGGCCGGGCACCACGGGCCTGCCGGTGCCGGGCTACCAGGCCCGGGTCGTCGACCCTTCGACGCTCTCCCCCGTGCCGGACGGCGAGCCGGGGCTGCTCGCGGTGCGCGGCCCCACGGGCTGCCGCTACCTGGCGGACGAACGGCAGCGGGAGTACGTGCGCGACGGCTGGAACATCACCGGCGACACCTACGTGCGCGAGCCGGACGGCTACTTCCGCTACGTGGCCCGCGCCGACGACATGATCATCTCGTCGGGGTACAACATCGCCGGCCCCGAGGTCGAGGAGGCGCTGCTGCGCCACCCCGACGTGCGGGAGGCCGCGGTCATCGGCGTGCCGGACGACCAGCGCGGCCAGATCGTCCGGGCCTTCGTCGTGCTGCGGGACGGCCCCCCGCGCGACGAGCACACGGTCGAGGCGCTGCGCGCCTTCACCCGGGAGGAGATCGCGAGCTACAAGTGCCCCCGCGAGATCGCCTTCCTCGACGCCCTGCCCCGCACTCCCACCGGGAAACTGCAGCGCTTCCGGCTGCGCGACCTACAGTGATCGCGTGACCGAGCACACCCCCAGTTCGCTGATCGTGACCTTCTTCGGCGCCTACGGCCGGGCCGAGGCCTGGGACGGGCGGATACCCGTCGCCGGGCTGATCCGGCTGATGGGCGCCGTGGACGTGGACCCGCAGTCGGTGCGCTCGGCGGTCTCCCGGCTCAAGCGCCGCGGCCTGCTGGAGCCGGACCGCGTCGGCGGCGCCGCGGGCTACGCCCTGTCCGAGGACGCCCGGCAGCTGCTCGCCGACGGCGACCGCCGCATCTACGGTCACCCGGCCGGCGGAGCCGGGGACCAGGAATGGGTGCTCGCGGTCTTCTCCGTGCCGGAGAGCGAGCGCCACAAGCGGCACCTGCTCCGCTCCCGCCTGGCCCGGCTGGGCTTCGGCACCGCCGCCCCGGGCGTGTGGATCGCGCCCGCTCGCCTCCACGAGGAGGCCCTGCACACCCTGCGCCGGCTCGGCCTGGACACCTATGTCGACCTCTTCACCGGCACCCACCTCGGCTTCGAGCCGACGGCCGCGGCCGTGCGCCGCTGGTGGGACCTCGACGCCGTCGCCAAGCGCCACCACGCCTTCCTCGACGCCCACGAGCCCGTACTGCGCGCCTGGGCCGCCCGGGAGACGACCCCGCCGCAGGAGGCCTTCGCGGACTACCTGCGCGCCCTCGACTCCTGGCGCCGCCTCCCCTACGCCGACCCGGGCCTGTCGCCCGCCCTCCTCCCGCCCGACTGGCCCGGCGGCCGCGCCGCGGCGGTCTTCGAGGGCCTGCACGCACGGCTGCGCGACGCGGGGGCACAGTTCGCGCGGTCCGCCGACCCCACGGCGTGACCGGGCACCGACACCTCCCTCTTCGCCTGACCAGCGGCCCGCGACCCCTCACACGTCCAGCGTGAGACGGGGCCGGGGGGCGTCCGTGCGGCCCGTGGGCGGGCGGCGGCTGCCCGCCTGGTACGGGAGGGGCCAGGGTGCGCCGGGGCCGGAGTAGTCCTGTTCGGCGGCGGCGTGGAGCGTCCAGTTGGGGTCGTAGAGGTGGGGGCGGGCGAGCGCGCACAGGTCGGCGCGGCCCGCGAGGATCAGGGAGTTGACGTCGTCCCAGGAGGAGATGGCGCCGACCGTGATGACGGGCACCCCGAGTTCGTTGCGGATCCGGTCGGCGTAGGGGGTCTGGTAGGAGCGGCCGAAGTCGGGGGCCTCGTCGGCGACGACCTGGCCGGTCGAGACGTCGATGGCGTCGGCACCGTGGGCGGCGAAGGCCCGGGCGATCTCGACCGCCTCGTCGGCGGTCGTGCCGCCCTCGGCCCAGTCGGTGGCGGAGATGCGGACGGTCATCGGGCGGTCGGCGGGCCAGACCTCGCGGACGGCGTCGAAGACCTCCAGGGGGAAGCGCAGCCGCCCGGTCAGGTCGCGGCCGTAGGCGTCGGTGCGCCGGTTGGTGAGCGGGGAGAGGAAGGACGAGAGCAGGTAGCCGTGGGCGCAGTGCAGTTCCAGCAGGTCGAACCCCGCGCGGGCGCCGCGCGCGGCGGAGGCGGCGAACTGCTCGCGGATCGCGGCGAGCCCCTCGGCGTCCAGGGCGTGCGGGACCTGGCTCACGTGGGGGTGGTACGGCAGCGGGGAGGGGGCCGCGAGCGGCCAGTTGCCCTCCGGGAGCGGCTGGTCGATGCCCTCCCACATCAGCCGGGTGGAGCCCTTGCGGCCGCTGTGGCCGAGCTGCAGGCCGATCGCGGCGCCGGGCCGGGCGTGCACGAAGCCGGTGACGCGGCGCCAGGCGTCCTCGTGCCCGTCGTTCCACAGGCCCGCGCAGCCGGGGGTGATGCGGCCCTCGGGGCTGACGCAGACCATCTCGGTCATGACCAGGCCGGCGCCGCCGAGGGCACGGGCGCCGAGGTGGACGAGGTGGAAGTCGCCGGGGGTGCCGTCGGTGGCGGAGTACATGTCCATCGGCGAGACGACGACCCGGTTGCGCAGGGTCAGCCCGCGCAGGGTGAACGGGGTGAACATCGGCGGGGTGTCCGGCCCGGTGCCGAACTCCCGCTCCACGGAGGCGGTGAACTCCGCGTCGCGCAGGCGCAGGTTGTCGTGGGTGACCCGGCGGCTGCGGGTGAGCAGGTTGAAGGCGAACTGCCGGGGCGGCTGGGCGGTGTACTGCTCCAGGTGCTCGAACCACTCCAGGCTGGCCCGCGCGGCGCGCTGCGTGCTGGCGACGACCGGCTTGCGCTCGGCCTCGTAGGCGGCGAGCGCCTCGGGGACGCCGGGCTGCTCGTGCAGGCAGGCGGCGAGGGCGAGGGCGTCCTCCATGGCGAGCTTGGTGCCGGAGCCGATGGAGAAGTGCGCGGTGTGGGCGGCGTCACCGAGGAGCACGATGTTCCCGTGCCGCCAGCGCTCGTTGACGACGGTGGTGAAGGCGATCCAGCGGGAGCGGTTGCCGCGCAGGCCGTGGCCGTGCAGGGCGTCGGCGAAGATCTTCTCGCAGCGGGCGATCGACTCGGCCTCGTCCAGCCGGTCCAGTCCGGCGCGCTGCCAGACGTCCTCGCGCATCTCGACGATGAAGGTGCTCGCGTCCGGCCGGTACGGATAGCCGTGGGCCTGCATCACGCCGTGCTCGGTCTCGGCGATCTCGAAGCGGAAGGCGTCCAGGACGAGGTCGGTGGAGAGCCAGATGTAGCGGCAGCGGTGGCCGGTGAGGGTGGGGCGGAAGACGGCGGCGTGGGCCCCGCGGGTGGCGCTGCCCGCGCCGTCGGCGGCGATGACGAGGTCGTGGTCGCGGGCCAGCCGTTCGGCGGCCGGGGCGAGTTCGCGGCTGCGGACGGTCACGCCGAGGTCGTGGCAGCGGTCGTGGAGGACCGCCAGCAGCGTGCGCCGGTCCACCGCCGCGAAGCCGTGGCCGCCGGAGGTGACGGCACGGCCGCGGTGGCGCACGTCGATGTCGTCCCAGCGGGTGAACTCCCGTTCCAGGGCGCGGAAGACGACCGGGTCGGCGTGCTCGATGCCGCCGAGCGTCTCGTCGGACAGCACGACGCCGAAGCCGAAGGTGTCCTCCGGCGAGCCGCGCTCCCAGACGGTGATCTCGCGTTCCGGGTCGAGGCGCTTGAGCAGTGCGGCCGCGTAGAGCCCGCCGGGGCCGCCGCCGATGATGGCCACCCGCACGGCTAACGGCCCTTCCAGTTGGGGCTGCGCTTGTCGGTGAACGCGGCGTGGAACTCGGCGTAGTCCTCGCTGGTCATCAGGAGCGCCTGGGTGGCGGCGTCCATCTCCACGGCGGCGCCGAGCGGCATGTCGAGCTCCGCGGTGAGCAGGGCCTTGGTCTGCGCGTACGCCAGCGCGGGGCCGGCCGCCAGGCGCTTGGCGAGGGCGGCGGCGCTCGCGTCCGCCTGCCCGTCGTCGACGAGCTCGCTGACCAGGCCGATGCGATCGGCCTCCGCGGCGCCGACGGTGTCGCCGAGCATCAGCAGCCGGGTGGCATGGCCGAGGCCGACGATGCGGGGCAGCAGGTAGGCGGCGCCCATGTCGGCGCCCGCGAGGCCGACCTTGGTGAAGAGGAAGGCGAAGCGGGCCGAGCGCTCGACGATCCGGAAGTCGGAGGCGAGGGCGATGACGGAACCGGCTCCGGCCGCGACGCCGTGGACGGCGGCGACGACGGGGAAGGGGGCCTCGCGGAGGGCGCGGACGACCTGTCCGGTCATGCGGGTGAAGTCCAGGAGCTGGCCCGCACCCATGGCGAGGGTGGCGCCGATGATCTCGTCGACGTCCCCGCCGGAGCAGAAGCCGCGACCGGCCCCGGCGAGCACGAGCACGCGGGTGTCGCCGTGGTGCGGCAGCTCGGTGAGCAGGTCGCGCAGGTCGGCGTAGGCACCGAAGGTGAGCGCGTTGAGCTTGTCGGGCCGGTCGAGGGTGACGGTGACGACGCCGTCGGCGCGCTCGACGCGCAGGTGCCGCCATTCCTCGGTCCGGCCTGCGGAGCCTCGGTAGGGGCTCATGGGCACGTCCTCCTTCGCGGGGGAGGCAGGCTTGCCAACACCGCGAAGTTATCACTCCTTCGTGACCGCCGTCACGAGTGCGCGATATGCGCGGCGCCTCACACGCCTCCCAGCGTGGCGACGAGGACGGCCTTGATGGTGTGCATCCGGTTCTCGGCCTGGTCGAAGACGATGGACCGCGCCGACTCGAAGACCTCGTCGGTGACCTCCAGCGAGGTCAGCCCGTGCCGTTCGTGGATCTCCCGGGCCAAGGTGGTGCCCAGGTCGTGGAAGGCGGGCAGGCAGTGCATGAACTTCGCGTCCGGGCGGCCGGTGGCGCGCAGCACGTCCGCGGTCACGGCGTACGGCTTCAGCAGCGCGATGCGCTCGTCCCACACCTCGGCGGGCTCGCCCATGGACACCCAGACGTCGGTGTGGACGAACTCCGCGCCGGCGACGCCCTCGGCGACGTCCTCGGTCAGGGTGACGCGGGCGCCGGTGGTCTCCGCGAGGCGCCGCGCCTCGGCGACGACGCCGTCGTCCGGCCACAGCTGCTCCGGGGCGGCGATGCGGACGTCCATGCCGAGGAGGGCGCCGGTGACCAGCAGCGAGTTGCCCATGTTGGAGCGGGCGTCGCCGAGGTAGGCGTAGGCGGTCTCCCCCAGCGGGGAACGGGAGTGCTCGGCCATGGTGAGCACGTCGGCGAGCATCTGGGTGGGGTGCCACTGGTCGGTGAGGCCGTTCCACACCGGCACCCCGGCGTGGGCGGCCAGTTCCTCGACGACCTCCTGACCCGTCCCGCGGTACTCGATGCCGTCGTACATCCGGCCGAGCACGCGGGCGGTGTCCTTCACCGACTCCTTGTGGCCGAGCTGGGAGCCGGCCGGGTCCAGGTAGGTGGTGGACGCGCCCTGGTCGGCCGCGGCGACCTCGAAGGCGCAGCGGGTGCGGGTGGAGGTCTTGGCGAAGATCAGGGCGATGTTCCTGCCGGCGAGCCGCCGGACCTCGGCGCCCGCCTTCTTGGCCGCCTTCAGCTCGGCGGCCAGGTCCACCAGCCCGCGGAACTCCTCGGGGGCGAAGTCCAGCTCCTTGAGGAAGTGGCGGCCCGTGAGGTCGATGGCCATGGGGGCTCCTAGGTCGGGGTCGGCCGGGTGCCGAACATGAGTGCGCCGAGACCATGGAAGTCTATACGAACAGATGCATCCTTATACAGTCCGGGCCCGGCCACGGATCGCCCCGTCAGACCGGGTCCCGCTCGATGGGGCAGCTCATGCAGCGCGGACCGCCGCGGCCGCGCCCGAGTTCACTCCCGGGGATCTCTATGACCTCGATGCCGCGCTTGCGCAGGAAGGTGTTGGTGGTGACGTTGCGCTCGTACGCCAGCACGACGCCCGGCTCCAGCGCGAGCACGTTGCATCCGTCGTCCCACTGCTCGCGCTCGGCGGAATGGACGTCCTGGGTCGCGGTGAGCACGCGGATGTCGTCCAGGCCCAGGGCCGCCGCGATGGCCCGGTGCATGTGCTCCGGCGGGTGGTCGGTGACCTTCAGGTCGCGCTCCCCCGCGCCGGGCTCGATGGTGTACGAGCGCAGCATGCCCAGGCCCGCGTACTTGGTGAAGGTGTCGCCGTCGACCATCGTCATCACGGTGTCCAGGTGCATGAAGGCACGGCGCTTGGGCATGTCGAGGGCCACGATCGTGGTGGCCGACCCGGCGTTGAACAGGCGCTGGGCCAGCATCTCCACGGCCTGCGGGGTGGTGCGCTCGCTCATGCCGATGAGGACGGCGCCGTTGCCGATCACCAGGACGTCGCCGCCCTCGATGGTGGACGGGTAGGCCGCCTGGCCCTCGGACCACACGTGGAAGGAGCCGCCCGCGAAGAGCGGGTGGTGGCGGTAGATCGCCTCGTAGTGGATCGTCTCGTGCCAGCGGGCCGGCCAGCGCATCGCGTTGATGCTGACCCCGTCGTAGACCCAGGCCGAGGTGTCCCGGGTGAAGATGTGGTTCGGCAGCGGGTTGACCAGGAAGTCGTCCAGGTCCGTCACATGGAAGCGGACCGAGGTCGGCTCCGCGAAACGGGCCAGGAACTCCCGTTTGGTCATGCCGCCGACCAGGGCCTCGGTCAGCTCGGCCGCGGACAGCTCGTCGAAGGCCGCGCGCAGGTGGTCGGTGACCACCGGGCCGTACTCCTTCTCGTCGAAGACCCGGTCCAGCACCATGCGCCGGGCCTCGGGCAGGGTCAGCGTCTCCCGCAGCAGGTCACCGAAGAGGTGCACGGCCACGCCCCGGTCGCGCAGCACGTCGGCGAAGCCGTCGTGCTCGGCACGGGCCCGGCGCACCCACAGGACGTCGTCGAAGAGCAGGGCGTCCTTGTTCGACGGCGTGAGCCTTTTCAGCTCCAGGTCGGGGCGGTGGAGGATGACGCGGTGCAGCCGCCCTGCCTCGGAGTCCACATGGAATGCCATGGAGCTAGACATTCCCACTTGGCAAGGGTTTACCGCCAGGGAGGGGCGGGCACCCGGGTGCCCGCCCCTCGCCCGTCACAGCCGGGGGTCCACCGGCTCGGACTCCAGCGCCAGGACGGCGAAGACCGCCTCGTGCACGCGCCACAGCGGCTCGCCCGCGGCCAGCCGGTCCAGCGCCTCCAGGCCCAGCCCGTACTCGCGCAGCGCGAGGGAGCGCTTGTGGCCCAGGGCGCGGGAGCGGAGCCTGGCCAGCTGGTCGGGACGGGTGTACTCGGGACCGTAGATGATCCGCAGGTACTCCCGGCCGCGGCACTTGATGCCGGGCTGGACCAGCCGGTTGCCGTCCTCGGTGCGCACCAGGGCCTGGAGCGGCTTGACGACCATGCCCTCGCCGCCGGCGGAGGTCAGCTCCAGCCACCACTGCGTACCGGCCGCCACCGACTCCTCGTCGCGGGTGTCGACCAGCAGCCGGCGGGTCTCCTGGAGCAGTCCCGTCGGGTCGTTGGCGACCATGCGGTCGATGAGCGCCAGCTGCTCGTCGTGCGGGAGCGCGGCGAGGCTGCGGCCCTGGGCGGCCAGGATCTGGAACGGCGCGAGACGCACCCCGTCCAGGCCCTCGGTCGTCCAGCAGTAGCGCCGGTACGCCTCGGTGAAGGCGGCGGCGTCAGCGGACCGCCCGCGCTGCCGCTCCAGCAGGCCCGTCACGTCGGTGCCGCGCGCGGCGGCGTGCTCCAGGGCGGCGATCGCACCCGGGAAGACCGCGCCGGAGGCGGCGCCCACGGCGGCGTACTGCCTGCGCAGCAGGCCGGTGGCCTTCAGCGACCAGGGCAGCAGCTCGGCGTCGAGCAGCAGCCAGTCCGTGCCCAGCTCCTCCCAGAGCCCGGCGGCGGTGACCGAGGCCCTCAGCCGGTCGAGGACCTGCTCGGTGACGGCCGGGTCGTCGAAGAACGGACGGCCCGTGCGGGTGTGCAGGGCGCCCGTCACGCCGCCGGTCACCCCGAAGCGCTCGCCGGCCGTCTCCGCGTCGCGGCACACCAGCGCCACGGCGCGGGAGCCCATGTGCTTCTCCTCGCAGAGCACCTGGCCGATGCCGTCCGCGCGGTAGGCGGCGAACGCCTCGTGCGGGTGCTCCAGGTAACCCTCCCGTTGCGAGGTCGCGCACGGCGACATCGTCGGCGGCAGGTACATCAGCAGCCGCGGGTCGACCGCGAAGCGGCTCATGACCTCCAGCGCGGCGGCCGCGTTCTCCTCACGGACGGCGACCCGGCCGTGGTGCACGGTCTCCACGACACGGCGGCCGGCGACGTCGGCGAGGTCGAGCGGTCGCCCGTCCTGCCCACCCGGGGCCTCGCCGGCGAGCGGCTTGGCCGGCTCGTACCAGACCCGCTCGGCGGGGACGTCGACGATCTCGCGCTCGGGCCAGCGCAGGGCCGTCATCCGCCCGCCGAAGACGGCGCCGGTGTCGAGGCAGATCGTGTTGTTGATCCACGAGGTGCTCGGCACGGGTGTGTGGCCGTAGACGACGGCGGCGCGGCCGCGGTAGTCCTCGGCCCACGGGTAGCGCACGGGCAGGCCGAACTCGTCGGTCTCGCCGGTGGTGTCGCCGTACAGGGCGTGCGAGCGGACCCGGCCGGAGGTGCGGCCGTGGTACTTCTCGGGCAGGCCGGCGTGGCAGACGACCAGCTTGCCGCCGTCGAGGACGTAGTGGCTGACGAGTCCTTCGATGAACTCGCGCACCTGCTCGCGGAAGGCGGGGGCCTTCTCGTCCTCCTGCTCCATCTGCTCGATGGTCTCGGCGAGGCCGTGGGTGTGCTGGACCTTCTTGCCCTTCAGCCAGCGGCCCAGCTTGTTCTCGTGGTTGCCGGGCACGCACAGGGCGTCGCCGGCGGCGACCATGCCCATGACGCGGCGCAGCACGCCGGGGCTGTCGGGGCCACGGTCGACGAGGTCCCCCACGAAGACGGCCGTGCGGCCCTCGGGGTGCACGCCGTCGACGTAGCCCAGCTTGCCGAGCAGGGTCTCCAGCTCGGAGCTGCAGCCGTGGATGTCGCCGATGATGTCGAACGGGCCGGTGAGCTCGCGCTTGTCGTTGTAGCGGCGCTCCAGCACGACCTCGGCCGCCTCGACCTCCTCGGTGCCGCGCAGGACGTGCACCTTGCGGAAGCCCTCGCGCTCCAGCTGCCGCAGGGAGCGGCGCAGCTCGCGCTGCTGGCGCTGCACGACGTGCCGGGGCAGGTGGGCGCGGTCGGGACGGGACGCGTTCCGCTCGATGCAGACCTGCTCGGGGACGTCGAGGACGATCGCGATGGGCAGCACGTCGTACTCGCGGGCGAGCCGGACGAGCTGGCGGCGGCTCTCCTGCTGCACGCTGGTGGCGTCGACGACGGTGAGCCGGCCTGCGGCCAGCCGCTTGCCCGCGATGTAGTGCAGCACGTCGAAGGCGTCACCGCTGGCGCCCTGGTCGTTCTCGTCGTCGCTGACCAGGCCGCGGCAGAAGTCCGAGGAGATCACCTCGGTGGGCTTGAAGTGGCGCCGGGCGAAGGTCGACTTGCCGGAGCCGGTGGTACCGATCAGGACCACGAGGGAAAGGTCGGTCACCGGGAGGGTGTGCTTGCCGGTCATGCGGACGTGACCTCCTTCGCGGTCATCGTGAAAACTGCCATCTGGGTGGGCGGGCCGACCTCGGGGTCGTCGGGGCCGACGGGGACGAACCGCACGCCGTAGCCGTATCGTCCGGCGACCTGCTCCGCCCACGAGCGGAACTCCGCCCGCGTCCACTCGAAGCGGTGGTCCGCGTGCCGGGCGTGCCCGGCGGGCAGCGTCTCCCAGCGCACGTTGTACTCGACGTTCGGCGTGGTCACGACCACGGTCGCGGGTCGTGCCGCACCGAAGACGGCGTACTCCAGGGCGGGGAGCCGGGGCAGGTCGAGGTGCTCGACGACCTCGCTGAGCACCGCGGCGTCGTAGCCCTTGAGGCGGGCGTCGGTGTACGTCAGGGAACCCTGCACGAGCCGGACGCGGGAGGACTGCCGCTCGCCCATGCGGTCCAGCCGCAGTCGCCGCGCCGCCTCGCCCAGGGCCCGGGCCGATACGTCGACGCCGAGGATCTCGGTGAAGCGGACGTCCTTCAGCAACGCGCCGACCAGCTGGCCCTGACCGCAGCCGAGGTCGAGGACCCGGCTCGCCCCGGCGTCGCGCAGCTCCGCCAGGATCGCCTCGCGGCGCTGCACCGCCAGGGGCAGCGGCTTCTCCTCGGTGTCCACCTCCTCGTCGACGGCGTTGTCCAGCTCCTCGGCCTCGCTGTCGTCGGCCTCGGCGAGCCGGGCCAGTTCCAGCCGCTCCATGGCCTGCCGGGTCAGCGACCAGCGGCGGGCGAGGTAGCGGCTGGTGATCAGCCGCTGCTCCGGGTGGACGGCGAGCCATCCGTCGCCCATGCGCAGCAGCTTGTCGACCTCGTCGGGCGACACCCAGTAGTGCTTGGCGTCGTCCAGGACCGGGAGCAGCACGTACAGGTGCCGCAGGGCCTCGGACAGCCGCAGCTCCCCCTCCAGGGCCAGCCGCACGTAGCGCGACTCGCCCCACTCGGGGAACTGCTCGTCCAGCGCGACCGGTTCGGCCTCGACGGTCCAGCCCAGCGGCTCGAACAGCCGGCGGACGAGGGCGGCGCCGCCGCGCGCGGGCACGGCGGGGATCTCGATCCGCAGCGGCAGGGGCTGCGCGGCCCGCTCGGGGCGGGCGTCGCAGACGCCCCTCAGAGCGCTGGCGAACACCGTGCGGAGGGCGACCGCCAGCAGCGACGAGGCGGCGTACGGCCGGTCGTTGACGTAGTGCCCGAGAGCGGAGTCCGGGGCCCCGCCCCGGCCCTTGCCCTTGCCGCGCCGCACGAGCGCCACCGGATCGACCTCCAGCAGCAGCGCGGCCGTGCACCGTTGCTCGGACGCCACGGGGTAGAAGACGTGGGCGTCGCCGTAGGAGGTCGAGAAGACCTGGGCCTTCTCCGGATGCTTGTGCAGCAGGAAGCCGAGGTCCGTGGCGGGCATGCCGCCGCTGCCGGTGGTCGTTATCGTCAGGAACACCGCCTGAGTATCGCCTGCCCGTCCCCGCTCCGAACAGCGGTTTTCCCCGACTGTGGGGTGAGTGCGCAGGCGAGGGCGGATATCTGCGCGGGCCCGACCCGGCAGCATCCCCCGATGAGCCGGGCACCGGCCCGCTGCCAGCCGGACGCCAGTGCCGGGTCGAAGACGGAGCCGCCGCGCCAGTCCCGGGCCCGTTCGTCCCAGCTCTCGCCGCTGTTGGGGTAGACGACCACGGGAAGGTCCACGGTCGCCGCCGCCGTCTCGACCGCCCGGGCAGCGTCGGCCGGGTCGCAGCAGTTGACGCCGACGGCGATCACCGCGTCCGCGTCCGCCGCGATCCGGAACGCCTCCTCCAGCGGCTGACCCGCCCGGGTAGTCCCGCCGGCGACGGTGTAGCTCAGCCAGACCGGCACCCCGAGGTCGCCGACGATCCTCAGCAGCGCCTCCGCCTCATCGGTGTCCGGCACGGTCTCCAGCGCCAGGACGTCCGGACCGGCCTCGGCCAGCGTCTCGATCCTGGGCCGGTGGAAGCGCTCCAGTTCCGCCACGCTCAGCCCGTAGCGGCCCCGGTACTCGCTGCCGTCCGCGAGCATGGCGCCGTACGGTCCCACGGAGGCCGCCACCCATACGTCCTCGCGGTCGCGGGCGGCGGCACGGGCGAGGGCGACGCTGCGGCGCAGCAGGGCGGTCGCCTCCTGCCGTCCGATGCCGCGCGCGGCGAAGCCCTCGTAGGTCGCCTGGTAGCTGGAGGTGATGAGCACCCGCGCGCCCGCCCTTACGTAGGCGGTGTGCGCCGCCTCGATCTGCTCCGGCGCGTCGGCGAGCAGCCGGGCCGACCAGAGCGCGTCGGCCAGGTCGCAGCCCTGGTCGGCGAGCTGGTTGGACAGCCCGCCGTCGAGGACGACGGTGGACTCGGCGAGGGCTTGCGCCAGGGGCCGGTGGGGTGCGGGCATCGCGGGTGCTCCTTGCGGTGGTGTGCCGGGGTCAGCCGAGCTGCGACTGGACCTCGGAGGCGATCAGTTCCAGGTGCCCGAGGTCGCTCAGGTCCAGGATCTGCAGGTAGAAGCGGGTGGCACCGAGCTCGGCGTAGCGGCCGATCTTGTCGACGACCTCGGCAGGGGACCCGGCGAGGCCGTTGGCCTTGAGCTCGTCGACCTCGCGGCCGATGGTGGCGGCCCGGCGGGCGACCTCGGCGTCGTCCTTGCCGACGCACACGACGAGGGCGTTGGAGTAGACGATCTCGTCCTTGCCCCGGCCGTGCTCCTCGGCGGCCTCCCGCACCCGGGCGAACTGCTGGGCGGTGTCCTCCAGCGAACCGAACGGCAGGTTGAACTCGTCGGCGTAGCGGGCCGCGAGCCGTGGGGTGCGCCTGGCGCCGTGCCCACCGATGAGGACGGGGAGCTTGGCCTGGGCCGGCTTGGGCAGGGCGGGCGAGTTCTCCACCGTGTAGTGCGTGCCCTTGAAGTCGAAGGTCTCGCCCGTCGGGGTGCCCCACAGCCCGGTGACGATGGCGAGCTGCTCCTCCAGCCTGGCGAACTTCTCCTTCGGGAAGGGGATGCCGTACGCGGTGTGCTCGTCCGCGTACCACCCGGCGCCCAGGCCCAGCTCGACGCGACCGCCCGACATCTGGTCCACCTGCGCGACCTGGATGGCGAGCACACCGGGCAGCCGGAACGTGGCGGCCGTCATCAGGGTGCCGAGCCGGATCCGCTTCGTCTCGCGGGCGAGTCCGGCCAGGGTGATCCACGCGTCGGTCGGCCCCGGCAGACCGTCCGCGTCGCCCATCTTGAGGTAGTGGTCCGACCGGAAGAAGGCATCAAAGCCGAGCTCCTCGGTCGCCTTGGCGACGGAGAGCAGGGTGTCGTACGAGGCCCCTTGCTGGGGCTCGGTGAAGATTCGAAGATCCATGACTCCATCCTGCACCTCTCCGGTCCGAATCGATCGGCAACCTGTCGCGCGTGGCACCTTCCCGGGCCGGGGGCGACGGCACTCCGCCAACTCCGTTCACGCTCCGGCGGCTTACCGCTCATGCGCCCTCCCGCTGCCGCGCCTCGACCGCGCGCAAGAGCACACCCACCCGGTCCTTGGACTCGTCGGCGGCGTCCACCGCCTCGATGCACTGCCAGTACTCCGTCTCGCTCTCGGCGGCGCAGGCCACCGAGACCAGGGCCATGCCCAGCTCCGACAGCAGCTCGCGCAGTTCGCGCAAGGTCCCGGCCGGCTCGCGCACGTCGGTGAGCAGGGACGCCCGCAACGGCCCGGAGGCCACCCCCGGAGGTCCCGTGGCGCCGCACGCCCTGCCGCCCGCCTCGCAGACGGAGAAGCCTGGGGTGCGCAGCTCGGGCGCCCCGTGGAGGGCGAGGTGGCTGCCGACCGCCTCCGTCAGCGCCTGTACCTGCCAGGCCTCCGCCATCAGCTCACGCTCGGTCCCGCCGCTTCGCAGCGCCTCCCGCGTGGCCCGGATCAGCCGTACCGCGTCCATCACGACGCACCTCCGCCCCGTCTCCGCCCCGTCGATCCCGCTCCTCACTCAGAGTGACGGATCGTGACGCGAGGTGGAAGTGGCCGGTTCCCGCCTGTGGACAACCCGCTCACCCGCCCGTGCCAACGGGCGAACGCGCGGTTGACCGATGGACCGGTGAACCGACGGACCTGTGAATCGATCGGCGGCCCGGCGCGCGCACCCGCGACGCCCGCACCCGCGACGCACCGGCCGCCGCGCCTCAGTCCCCGGCCCCCGGCAGCGGGAAGCGCAGCTCGTTGCGGTCGATCTTGGCGGACAGCGCCTCGAGCACGTCGACACCGAGCACCTCGCAGAACTGCAGCAGGTACGCGAGCACGTCCGCCACCTCGTCCCGCACCCGGTGGGCGCTGTCGGGCTCCTCCATGACCCGTGCGGCCTGCTCGGGCGTGAGCCACTGGAAGATCTCCAGGAGCTCGGAGGCCTCGACGCTCAGGGCCACGGCCAGGTTCTTGGGCGTGTGGTACGGCTCCCAGCGCCGGGCGGCCGCGAAGGCGGCCAGCCTGCGCTGCAGCGCGTGCAGATCCTCGGTCACACCCGCAGGTCTACCCCATCGCCGCCGCGTGCTGCGCCGGGGCCTGCCCGGCCGGCGGGGCCCCGGCGTCCGGCGCATCCGGACCCGTCCCCTGGGCCGGCACCCGTTCCGGGTCGGCCGCGGCGCTCCCGAGGCGCAGCAGGTTGACCCCGTCCGCCCCCTCGGCCACCGAGGGGTCGTGCACCGTGCCGAGCAGCCTGATGTGGCCGCGCTCGGCGACCAGGGCGGCCAGCGCCAGCAACTGCCGCGTCTGCGCCCGGTCGAGACCGGCGTCCAGTCCGTCCGCCAGGACCGTGAGCACCTGCACGGCGTCCGGCACCTCGGCGCTGGTGTCCACCTCCAGCACGCCCGGCCCGGTGAGCAGCACCAGCGCCAGCGCGAGGAAGCGCAACTCCCCGTCGCCGAGCCGGTCCACCGGCACCAGCCCCAGCGGTCCCCGGTCGATGGCCGCCAGTACGGACTCCGCGTACGCCCCCGTCCCCGGCTCCCCCGCGGGGATCACCGTCAGTCCCTCGACGGGCGGGCTGCACACCGCCCGCAGGGCACCGACCAGCGCCGCGTGCCGCGTACGGCACTCGCCCTGGGTGCGGCGCAGCACCGCCGAGAGGTTGTCGCAGCCGCCGCGGAGCAGGCCGTCCGCCACGCGCGCGGGTTCCCGCATCGCGTGCGGCCGGGGGTCGACGGGGAACGCCCCACGCAGCGCGAGCACCGTCTGCTCGGCGGCGGCGAGCACCAGCCGCTGCCCCTGCGTCGTCCCCGCGACGCGCAGCGGCAGCAGGGAGGTGGCCAGCCGGTCGTCGGGCAGCGGGGCCCGGGTCACCGGGACCAGCCCCGCCGTGTGCCAGGCCGCCTGGACCGTGCGCCGTCCCGGGTCGCGCAGCGCGGTGGCGAGCAGGGTCTCCCCGGCGCCGGTCAACCGCTCGCCGACGATGCGCAGTTCGGGTTCGGTCTGCACGGCGACGTCGAGCACGACGGGGCCGACCGCGCCGTCCACCGTGCACCCGATGCGGAATCCGCGCCGCCCCTCCGCGTCCGGCCGGGCCGCGTGGGGCACGCAGGCCGCCACTCCCCCGCGCACGCCGTCGAACGCCGTCGCCAGTTCCTCTCCCGCGGCGAGCCGGCCGAGCAGGCCGAGCCCCTCCAGGACGCTGGACTTGCCGGTCCCGCTCGCCCCGCCCAGCAGGGTGAGCGGCCCGAGCGGGAAGCTCGCGCCGCGATGCGACTTGAACGCGGAGAGCCGCAGTTCGGTGACGACCGGGCGGTCACGCTTCGTGCTCATGGACGCGAACGTAGCGGCGGCGCCCGGTGCCGAACCGTTCCGCCGGGCCGGTGGTCCTCCGAAAGTGGGTAAGCCCGGCGAGGCGAAGGTTAATGTGGCAGGGTGACCGGATACGTGGCGCTCCTGCGCGGGATCAACGTCGGGGCGACGACCAGGCTCCCGATGCAGGACCTGCGGCAGCTGCTGGAGGAGATCGGCGGCGCCTGCGTGCGCACCCATCTGCAGAGCGGCAACGCCCTGTTCGAGCACGAGCAGGCCGACCCGGGGAAGCTGGCGGACGCCCTGGAGGCGGCCATCGCCGCGGCGTTCGACGGGCGGAAGGTGCCGTGCGTCGTCCGCGAGGCGGCCGCGCTCGCCGGGGTCGTCGAGCGCAACCCGTTCGACATGACGGGCGTCGATCCCGCGCGCTTCCTGGTCACCTTCCTGTCCGGGCCGGTCGATCCGGACCGGATCGCCGGTCTCGACCCGGCCGACTTCGCGCCCGACGACTTCCGTCCCGGCGAGCGCGAGATCTACGTGCACTGCCCGGGCGGGGTGCAGAAGACCCGGCTCTCCCACGCGCTGTGGGAGAAGCGCCTGGGTCTGACGGCCACGGCCCGCAACTGGAACACCGTGACCCGCCTGGCGGCGATGGCCGCGGAGTGACGGGGCGGGGCCGGCGCGCGCCCCGTCACCCCCTCCCGCTCAGCCCAGGCCCCAGCCCGTCCCGAGCCGGTACGCCGCGCAGAGGTTGACGTCGAGCATGTAGGCGGCGGCCGTGCCGCACTGGGCCGCCCCGCTGCCCGGGTCGACGGGCTGGCCGTGTCCCATGCCCGTGATGCTGTACGTCTCGACGACGGCGGCGCCGGAGGCGTCCTTGTACGTCCGGTGCGGGAAGCCCGCCACGGTGTCGGAGACGTCGGCGGTCTGGTCGGCGCCGTGCACGTCCGTCCACTGCCGTACGAGGTCGTCCATGTTGACGGGCTTGACCGTGTAGTCGGCGGTGCCCTGGAAGACGGTCAGCCGCGGCCACGGGCCCGCGTGCCCGGGGAAGGCGGCGCGGACCCGGGCCCCCCACTGCGCGGGGGTCTGCGTCGCGCCGACGTACATGCACACGTACGGCGAACCCGCCGCCTGCGCGCAGCCGTACGGCAGCCCGGCGACCACGCCGCCCGCGGCGTACACGTCGGGATAGGCCGCCATCATCACCGCGGTCATCGCGCCGCCCGCGGAGAGCCCGGTGACGTACACCCGGGCCGGATCCCCGCCGGCGTCCGCGATCTGGCGGTCGGTCATCTGCCGGATGGAGGCGGCCTCGCCCTGGCCGCGCGCGATGTCGCCGGTCTGGAACCAGTTGAAGCACTGGCTGAGGTTGTTGGCCGAGGTCTGCCCGGGCAGCACCACGGAGAAGCCCCAGCGGTCCGCCAGGGCGGTCCAGCCGCTCTGGGCGCCGTACCCCTGGGCGTTCTGGGTGCAGCCGTGGAGGGCGACGACGACCGGCCGGCCCTGCGGCAGCCCGGCGGGGACGTAACGGTACATCCGCAGCGCGCCCGGGTTGCTGCCGAAGCCCGTCACCTCCTCGATCGCGCCGGCGGCGTGGGCGGGACGGACGGGGACGAGCGCGGCGAGGAGCGCCACGAGGACGGCGAGCAGGGCGGCACGCGGGCGGCCCCGGTGGAGTGCGGCTCTGAGTAAGGTCATGCGCCGGACGGTAGGAGCGGTGCGGCGCCCGCGACATGGCCCGGGGCACCACATCGCGGGCGCCGCGCGTGGTGCCCCGGACCGCTCAGTCCCGCCGGTGCCCGGGCAGCGCCGGGGGCTCGCCGCGGACCTCCCGCCAGTGGTCGAAGGCGTACTCCAGGACGCCCTCGCCGCTGGTCAGGGAGGGCAGTCGGCGTTCCAGGGCGTGCACCTGCGCCGCGGGGACGTCGCCCTCGACGACGTACGACGCACCTTGAGGCGCCGAGGTGCGCGGTACCGCGCGCAACCGGGCGAGGACGGGCAGCACCCGGGCGTAGGCCTGCTCGGGGAGGTCGAGGGTGAAGCGGTGGACCGGCTCGCAGACGACCGTGCCCGCCCGTTCCAGCGCGCGCATCAGCACCACCGGGGTGAGGCCCCGGAAGTCGCCCGCGGTGCTCGACATGCTCTTGTCGAACACCGCGTGCGCGTGGCTCTGCCGCGCGGCGTAACCCGAGTGCGTCATGGTGACCGTGCAGTCGACGACCCGCCAGCCGTACAGGCCGTGCCGCAGCGTCTCGGTGACGGTCTCCTCGACGGCCCGGATGAACGCGTAGGGCATGGAGCCGAGTTCGACCTCCAGCCCGAACGCCACCCCGCTGCCCGCCGGTGCCGGGTCGACGCGCAGTCCCACGGTCGCCAGGAAGGGGTTGGAGGCGGTGTGGATGACCTCGGCGGCCGCGCCCGTGCCCACCGGCCGCTCGATGTGGATCGTCGTGGTCTCCTCGAAGGTCACCTCGACGCCGAAGTCGTCCGCCAGCGTCGCCTGTACGACCTCCTTCTGCACCTCCCCGTAGAGGGAGACGGCGATCTCCTGCCGCACGTCGTCCAGCCGCAGGTCGATCAGCGGGTCCTGTTCGGCGAGCCGGGTGAGCGCCACGTGCAGCGCGCCCGCGTCCGCCGGCCGGCGGGGCACGACGACCGTCTCCAGCGTGGGCGGCGCGAAGTGCCGGTCCGCGCCGGGGGCCGTACGGTGCGGCTCGCCGATCGCGTCGCCGACGCGGATCCCGCCGAGCCCCCAGAGCCTGCCGATCTGCCCCGCGGAGACCGCCTCCCCGGGCGTGTCCACGCCGCGCTCGAACACGCTGACCGCGGTGACCTTGCCCTCCTCCCCGGCACCGTGCGTCAGGCGGTCGCGTACGCGGACGGTCCCCGAGAACATCCGTACGTGGGCGATCTTCTCGCCCGCGGGGCCGCGTTCGATCTTGAAGACGGTGCCGGAGACCGGGCCGTCCGCGCTGCCCGCGGCGACGGGGAGCAGTTCCGCGACCCCCTGGACCAGGGCGTCCACCCCGGCGCCGGTGACGGCCGAGCCGAAGTACACCGGATGGACCAGCGCCCCGCGCGTCTGGGCGGCGAGGGCCGCCCGCAGCCGCGGGTGGGACGGCGCCGTCCCGTCCGCGACGTAGCCGGCCAGGAGTTCCTCGTCCCGCACGGACAGGACGTCCAGCAGCCGGGTGGCGAACCCGGTGTCGTCCGGACCGTACGGCGTGGAGCGCGCGTCCCGGGTGCCGAGGCCCTCGACGCGGCCCATGGCCACGCAGGCCGGGCTGAGCCGCTCCGCGACGGCGCGCAGCACTTCGGCGTCCCGGGCGCCGGAACGGTCCGTCTTGTTGACGAAGAGCAGGGTGGGGATGCGCAGCCGGCGCAGCGTCCGCATCAGCACGCGGGTCTGCGCCTGCACGCCCTCCACCGCCGACACCACGAGCACGGCGCCGTCGAGGACGCCGAGCGCCCGTTCCACCTCCGCGATGAAGTCCGGGTGGCCGGGGGTGTCGATGAGGTTGACGGTGATGTCGTCGCCGATCGCGAACGAGGCGACGGCGGACCTGATGGTGATGCCCCGCGCCCGTTCCAGGGCCAGGGTGTCGGTCTGGGTGCTGCCGTCGTCGACGCTGCCGAGCGTGTCGATGACGCCGGCGGTGTGCAGCAGCCGCTCGGTCAGGCTGGTCTTCCCGGCGTCAACATGCGCCAGGATCCCCAGGTTGAGCACGTGCATGGAATGCCATGTCCTCCGAATAGGCGATGAATTCGGGCTGGGTGGACATGTGCAGTCCCCGCATGATCACGACTCCCCGGTGGATGGCCTGTGGTCCTGGCAGTGCAGCAGAGGCCGCCGGCCGGGGCAACCGGATTACCCCCGGCCGCCGGCCGGCCGGCGGCACCCGGGCGGCTCAGGGGACGAGGACCATGCGGAAGCGCGCGGCGCCGGACATCATGCGGGCGAACGCCTCGTTGACCTCCTCCAGCGGCACCGTCTCGGTCATCGGGCGGATCCCCGCGAGCGCGCTGAAGTTCATCGTGTGCTCGACGTCGCGCGAGGTGCCGGAGGGGTGGCCGACGACCGAACGGGACGACAGGATCAGCTGGGCCGGGGTGATCGGCAGCGGCTCGGAGTCGATCCCGATGACGATCAGCTGGCCGCGCGGCTGGAGACCCTCGACACCGGCCGCCATGGCCTGGGAGTTGGAGGCCGTGGCGAGCACCGCGGTGGCCCCGCCGAGGGCCTGGAGTTCCTTGGCCGGGTCGTTGGCGGAACTGTCGATGTAGTGGTGGGCGCCGAGCTCCATCGCCAGGGCCCGCTTGTCCTCCCCTCGCGCGACGGCGACCGTCTCGAAGCCGAACTTGGCCGCGTACTGCACCGCCAGGTGGCCGAGGCCGCCGATGCCGATCACCGCGACGAGGTCGCCGGGCCGGGCGGAGCTCTTCTTGAAGGCGTTGTACGTGGTGACGCCGGCGCAGCCGAGGGGGGCGGCATCGACCGCGGTCAGCCCGTCGGGGATCCGGGCCAGCGCGTTGACCGGCGCGACCATGTGCGTGGCGTAGCCGCCCTCGTACGCCCAGCCGGGCACCTGCAGGTTCCGGCAGTCGATGAAGTCGCCCTCGCGGCAGGGCGGGCAGTGCCCGCAGTGCCCGCCGAACCAGCCGACCTCCACGCGGTCGCCCACCGTCCAGTGCCGCACGCCCTCACCGAGGGCGTCGATGCGCCCGGCGACCTCGTGGCCGGCGACCAGGGGGAAGGTGATGTGGGGGAAGGCGTTGTGCACGAAGCCGGCGTCACTGTGGCAGACGCCCGACGCCTCGACGGCGATCCGGACGTGGCCGGGGCCGGGCTCCGGCAGCGCGCGCTCGACGATTTCGAATGGTCCGCCCGGTTCTGCGACCTGGGCCACCCGCATGGAGTTCATGGCCGTCCGGTGTGTGAGGGGTTGCGGCGCGTAGCGCCCTTCCCACCCATCGTGACCCCGGGGGCGTGATTTCTCGCGCCGAACACCGGTCGCCGGGCCGCCGGGCGGGGAGCGTAGGCTGCGCCCAGCCGACCGAGGGATCATCGTGAAACTACCCGCCGACCTGCTCGACCTGCTGCACCGCCCGAGCCTGTGCTTCCTGGCGACCACCATGCCGGACGGCTCGCCGCAGCTGACCCAGACGTGGGTCGACACGGACGGCGAGCGTGTGCTCGTCAACAGTGTCCAGAGCCATGTGAAGACGCGGAACATCGCGCGGGACCCGCGGGTGGCCGTCGCCGTCTCCGATCCGGACGACCCGTCCCGCTACTTCCAGGTCCGCGGGCGCGTGCGCGAGGTGACCACGGAGGGCGCGGCCGACCACATCGAGAAGCTCTCGCACCGGTACACCGGCGGCCCCTACCCCTGGTACGGCGGCCGTGACCAGGTGCGCGTGGTCTTCGTGATCGAGGCCGAGAGCATCAGCGGCACGGCGTGACCGCAGCGGGTCCGCGACCGCGGCAGGCGGCCGCGGACCCCGGCCCGTTCAGCCCGTGGCGCCGGGCACGCGCTCGATGACGGCGGCCAGGTCCGTCCCGGCCGGGAGGGTGCCGAAGGCCAGGCCCCGGTCGCCGGCCAGGCGGGAGGCGCAGAAGGCGTCCGCGACCGGTGCCGGCGCGTACCGGACGAGCAGCGAACCCTGCAGCACCAGCGCCAGGCGCTCGACCAGACGGCGGGCCCGCAGCGGGGCGTCCTCGGTGGGCACCAGTTCCCCGCGCACCTGGCGCCACGCCTCGTCGAGGCGGGCGTCGCCGCCCGAGGCGGCCTCGACCTCGGCGCGGAAGGCCTCGAGGGAGTCCGGCTCACGGGTCAGGGCGCGCAGCACGTCGAGGGCGTTGACGTTGCCCGAGCCCTCCCAGATGCCGTTCAGCGGGGCCTCGCGGTAGAGCCGGGGCATGCCGGAGGCCTCGTCGTAGCCGTTGCCGCCCAGGCACTCCAGGGCCTCCGCGACCGCCGCGGGCTGCCGCTTGCACACCCAGTACTTGCCGACCGCGGTGGCCAGCCGCAGGAAGGCCCGCTCCTGCGCGTCCCCGCGGCGGGCCCGGTCGACCGCTCCGGCGACGCGCAGCGCGAGGGTGGTGGCGGCCTCGGACTCCAGGCCCAGGTCGGCGATGACGTTGCGCATCAGGGGCTGGTCGATCAGCCGGGCTCCGAACACCGAGCGGTGGCGCGCGTGGTGGGCGGCCTGCGCGAGCGCGGCACGGGTGCCGGAGGCGGAGCCGAGGATGCAGTCCAGCCGCGTCATGGTGACCATCTCGATGATCGTCCGTACGCCCTGGCCCTCGGGACCGACCAGCCAGGCCACGGTGTCGTCGAACTCGGGCTCGCTGCTGGCGTTGCTGCGGTTGCCGAGCTTGTCCTTCAGCCGCTGGATGCGGAAGGTGTTGCGGCTGCCGTCCGGCAGCACCCTGGGCACCAGGAAGCAGGACAGGCCCGCGGGGGCCTGGGCCAGCACGAGGAACAGGTCGTTCATGGGCGCGCTGGTGAACCACTTGTGCCCGCGCAGCCGCCAGGTGCCGTCCGGCTGCTCGACGGCGGTGGTGGTGTTCGCCCGTACGTCGGTGCCGCCCTGCTTCTCGGTCATCCCCATGCCCGCCAGGAGCCCGCGCTTGCCGGCGGGGGCGCGCAGTCCGGGGTCGTAGACGCGGCTGGTGAGCAGCGGCTCGTACACCGCCGCCAGGTCCGGCGCGGCACGCAGCGCGGGGACGACGGCGTAGGTCATGGACACCGGGCAGCCGTGGCCGGCCTCGGCGGTGCTCCACACCATGAAGCCGGCCGCGCGGGCCACGTGCGCGCCGGGCCGGTCGTCGGCCCAGGGTGCGCCGGCGAGGCCCTCGGCGAGGGCGACCTCCATGAGCGCGTGGTAGGAGGGGTGGAAGTCCACCTCGTCGACGCGGTTGCCGTACCGGTCGTGGGTGCGCAGCACCGGCTCGTACCGGTTGGCCTCCTCGGCCCAGCGCTGCACCTGCTCCGATCCGGCGAGCCGGCCCAGCCGGTGCAGGTCGTCGACGTACCAGCCGGCTCCCTCGCGGCGTACGCCCTCCAGCAGCACGTCGTCGTCGGCGACGTCGTGGCCGACCAGCGGCGGGGCCTGGTTGGTCACCTCGTGCGTGCGCGCGGTGGGGTTGCTGCGCGGCGCGGCATCTGCGATCGCGGTCATGGCAGTCGGGCCCTTCGTGGTCGTGGGGAGTCAGACGGCGGGCGCGGCGCCCGCGCAGCGCAGGGACATCGCCACCAGTTCGGTGACGAGGTGGTCCGCGGCGGCGCCCTCGGCCGGGGCGGACAGCGGGTCCACCAGGACCTCGCCGATGGCCCCGGTCAGCGCCGCCGCGGTGACCTCGGGGTCCTGGGCGGGGAGGAGCCCGGCGGCCATCCCCTCGCGGATCACCTCGGCGAAGACGGTGCGGTAGCGGCGCCGGAAGTCCAGCCGCGCCGCGCCCAGGGCCGGTTCCGCGGGGGCCGCGAGCAGGGCGTGGGCCAGTCCCCGGTTCTCCATGGCTCGGCGGGCGAAGACGGTGACCCCCAGGGTCAGCCGCTGCACCGGGTCGCCGGCGCCGTCGCGGAGCACCTCTCCGAGCACCTCGACCTCGCGGCCCGAGGCCCGGCGGAAGACCTCGACCGCGAGCGCGCCCTTGGACGCGAAGTGCTGGTACACCGTGCCCACGGACATGCCGGCCGCGGCCGCCACCGCGGTGACGGAGGCGTTCGCCCAGCCCACGTCGGCGACGACGGCCGTGGCCCGCGCCACCAGGTGCTCCCTGGCGGCGGTCAGGCGGTCCTGCTCCGCGGGGGTCTTCCGGTAGGCCATGGCAACAAGTGAAGCACCGTTCAGAGCTTCGAGCCACCCCTCGGTCGGCAGCGCCGCCCGCGGAGCCGGGCGAACGCGTGCGACCGGCCCCACGACCGGCGGATCCTCACCACGACCACGGACCATGCACGGGCGGGAGCGCATCGCGAAGCTCCGGCAGTGGACCGGGAACCGCACGAGCGGCTCGCGCCGGAACTCGGAGCAGCCCTGCGACGGGACCCGCAACCGCTGCCGCACATCGCGTGGTTGTTGCCCGATCTGCACGTTCCGCCCACTCCAGGGCCGCCCCGCACTCCACGTGGCGTGTCGCCGGGAAGACGTGCAACCGATCCCCGCGGGGTAAACCCAAAGATCAGGCCATGTTTTCGGGCTTCCCGGCCAGGCTTTGCGAGTCGATAAGCGTCACAGGGGAGTCACGAATTCCGATCATGCTCGCCCCGCGCTTCGAGCACCGGTTGTTCTCGGCCACACTTTCTCCATCAACGCCTGGGCCGACATCGCGGCATGCACCGGGGCCTTGAGGCGGTCGCGACCGGCCTTGGACACACCGCCGCACTCCGGCAAGATCAACCAGTGCACCTCAGCGGGGAGTTGCCGCTGGAGCGCGCTGTGGCGCGAAGGCATCCATAGGCGGTCGGCGCTCGATGGATCCAGCCTCAAAGCTTGAGCACAAATTACACACATTCACTCTTCATACCGGCGCCGATGGTCTAGATTGACCTTGCTTCAGCCGTTCGGGCACGAGGCGACCACTAATGATCTACAGGTTCGGCGCTACGGAAAGCCAGCAGTCGCGTACCCGGCGCCAGACGTGGGGGTGATCAGTTCTTGGAGCCCGAGAAGGGGCCTTGGGTGCGGGGAGCCCCGAGGTTTCGACGGGTTCCGGCACACCTCGAGGGTCCGGCGGAACCGGCACGTCAGCTTCCGCCAGGGTGGGTTGTTCAAGTGACTCCGAAATAACCGGGAGTTCACGCGCGGGGGGCGGGGGCCTCCCGAGGGGAGGAACGGTGCGGGAGGCGGGGGCCTCCCGGGGGGAGGGACCGTGTTGGGCGAACACGTCGAACCACTGGGGACCTGGGGGGTTCTGTGCGGCATGGGGGACTAGTCAGCCCGTTTCCGTCGGCACGCGAGCATCTGGGGAACGGCGCGGTCAGCCGGCCCGCAATCGAATGGGAGCAGCGGTACCGCCGTGCCGTGATCACCAGCGATACGGTGGCCACCGCCTTCGTGGTGGCCGCGATCGGCGGCTTCTTCGGGGTCCGGGACGCGGCCAACTGGCATGAGAAGTGGGGGATGCTCGCCTTCGGCACCGAGCTGCTGGTGCTGGGGACGCTTGCGGTGAGCCGGTCGTGGGCTCCGGCCGTGCTCGGCCAGGGCGCCGAGGAGTTCCGCCGGCTCGGACGCTCACTGTGCACGGCGGCCGTCGTGCTGGCGCTCGGCGGGGTCGCCGTCACCTCGCGCAACATCAAGCTCTGGATCTTCGTCGCGATCCCGGCGATCGCACTCGTCACCATGACCGAGCGGTACCTGCTGCGCCTGTGGCTGCACAAACAGCGGAAGGAAGGGCGGTGCCTGCGACCGGTGCTCGCTGCCGGGAGCCCGGCCACCGTGCGCGACCTGATCACCCGGATCCGCAAGTTCCCGCACCTCGGCTGGCAGGTGGAGGCGGTGTGCACGGCGGACACTCCCGGGCTCGACGGTGACCACGTGGACGGGGTGCCGGTCGTCGGCCGACTGACCGACGTCGCGGGCCACGTCCGCCGCAACGGCTACCGAGTCGTCGCGGTCACACCGGACCCGCACTGGTCACCGGACCGGCTGCAGCGGCTTGCCTGGAACCTCGAGGGCAGCGATGCCGAGATGGTCGTGGCCCCCGTGCTGATGGAGGTGGCCGGCCCGCGGCTGCACGTCGATGCGGTGCTGGGGATACCGCTGCTGCGGCTCAGCATGCCGACCTTCACCGGGGGCCGCCGCGCGGTCAAGGAGGTCGTCGACCGGCTGGGCGCGGCGGTCCTGCTGATGCTGTTCGCGCCGCTGATGGTGTTCGTCGGGCTGCTCGTGCTGGCGGACAGTCCGGGTGGGGCGTTCTACCGCCAGCGCAGGGTCGGCAAGGACGGTCGCGAGTTCACCATATTCAAGTTCCGCACCATGGTCTCCGGGGCCGACAGGGCACGTGCCGAGCTGGCCGACCGCAACGAAGGTGCCGGCCTGCTGTTCAAGCTCCGCCGGGATCCGCGGGTGACCCGGGTGGGAGCGGTGCTGCGCCGGTACTCGATCGACGAGCTCCCGCAGCTTTTCAACGTGCTCACCGGCTCGATGTCGCTCGTCGGTCCGCGGCCTCCGTTGCCGGAGGAGTCCGCCGCGTACGGCCCGGACATCCGGCGACGGCTGCTGGTCAAGCCCGGGCTCACCGGCCTGTGGCAGATCAGCGGACGCAGCGACCTGCCGTGGGACGAGGCGGTCCGGCTGGACCTGCGGTACGTGGAGGACTGGTCGCTCGCCCTGGACACGGTGATCTTGTGGAAGACGCTGCGTGCGGTGCTCCACGGGCAGGGGGCCTACTGATGCGCGGAGGTCGTCGTCCGGCCGGCGCGAGGATCGCAGGCCGGGAGAGCCTGCCTGGGGGGAGGAACGGGTCATGAGAGTCAGCGTTTTCGGGCTCGGCTACGTGGGCTGCGTGTCGGCCGCGTGCCTGGCCAGCATGGGTCACCAGGTCATCGGGGTGGACGTGAACCCGGTGAAGGTCGACCTGGTCAACGACGGCAAGGCCCCGGTGGTCGAGGAGCGGATCGGCGAGCTCACCGCCGAGGTCGTGCGGACCGGAGCGTTGCGCGCCACCGGCGACGTCCGCGAGGCGATCATGGGCAGCGAGGTGTCACTGATCTGCGTGGGCACACCGTCGGAGCCCAACGGCAGCCTGTGCACCACGTACTTGGAGCGGGTCACCGAGCAGATCGGCGCCGCGCTGGCCGAGCGGGGTGGGCGGCACACCGTCGTGTTCCGCAGCACCATGCTCCCGGGCACCTGCCTGAACCTGCTGGTGCCGATCCTGGAGAAGTACCTCGGCGGCACGGCCGGGGTGGACATCGGAGTCGCGGTCAACCCGGAGTTCCTGCGCGAGGGCACGAGCGTGCGGGACTTCTTCGACCCGCCCAAGACCGTCATCGGCGAGCTCGATGCGGCGAGCGGCGACGTGGTGGCGGCGCTGTACGACGGCCTGCCCGGCGAGGTGTTCCGGGTACCGGTGCCGACGGCCGAGGCGATCAAATACGCGGACAACGCGTTCCACGGCCTCAAGATCGGCTTCGCGAACGAACTGGGCGCGGTGTGCCAGGCGCTCGGGGTGGACTCGCACCAGGTGATGGACGTGTTCCTGGCCGACCGCAAGCTGAACATCAGCCCCGCCTACCTGCGGCCCGGCTTCGCCTTCGGCGGCTCCTGCCTGCCCAAGGACCTGCGCAGCCTGGTCCACGCCGCGCAGCGGGCCGACGTCTCGGTGCCCATCCTCGCCAACGTGCTGACCTCCAACTCCGAACATCTGCAGCGCGCGGTGGAGCTGGTCGAGCGCACCGGCAAGCGCCGGGTGGGCCTGTTCGGGCTGTCCTTCAAACCCGGCACCGACGACCTCCGCGAGAGCCCGCTCGTCGAGCTGGCGGAGAGGCTCTTCGGCAAGGGGTACGACCTGCGCATCCACGACGCCAACGTGAGCCTCTCCCGGCTGATGGGCGCGAACCGCGAGTACATCGAGACCCGGCTGCCGCACCTGGCGCAGCTGCTCGGGGACTCCGTCGGCGAGGTGCTCGAGCACGCCGAGGTGGTCCTGGTCGGGACCAGGGATCCTGCCGTGCTGTCGGCGCTGCCGCATGGCGACGGCCCGGTGATCGTCGACCTCATCCGCCTTCCCGACGCCGAGGCGCGCCGGGCCGAACCGGGGTACATAGGCCTTGCTTGGTGACACGACCAGCGGCGACCGGCCGGACCGGCGCGCGCTGATCCTGGTGGAGAACCTGTCGGTCCCGTTCGACCGGCGGGTGTGGCAGGAGTGCACGACGCTGCGCGACGCGGGCTGGGAGGTGCACGTCATCTGTCCCCGGGGGAGCAAGCGGGACACGGAGCCGGAGGCGGAGATCGACGGGGTGCGGATCCACCGCTACCCGTTGCGCGCGGCCACCGGAGGGCCGGCCGGCTACCTCAGCGAGTACGGATCGGCGCTGTGGCATACGTTCCGGCTGGCCCGCAAGGTCGGCCCGGTCGACGTGGTCCACGCCTGCAACCCGCCCGACCTGCTGTTCCTGCCGGCACTGTGGCTGAAGCGGCGCGGCGCGCGGTTCGTCTTCGACCAGCACGACCTGGTACCCGAGCTGTACCTGTCCCGGTTCGACCGCGGAAAGGACCTCCTCTACCGCGCCGTGTGCGCGCTGGAACGGCGGACCTACCGGGCCGCGGACGTCGTGCTCGCCACGAACGAGAGCTACCGGGACGTGGCGCTGCGCCGTGGCGGCAAGCGGCCGGAGGACGTCTTCGTGGTGCGCAGCGCGCCCGACGTCGACCGTTTCCACCCGGTACCGCCCGAGCCGGAGCTGAAGCGCGGCAAGCCTCATCTGCTGTGCTACCTCGGTGTCATGGGCCCGCAGGACGGCGTCGACTACGCCTTGCGGGCCCTGGCGAAGCTGCGCGACGAGCTCGGGCGGAGCGACTGGCATGCGGTGTTCGTCGGCGCCGGGGACGCCTTCGACGCGATGGTGGAGCTGTCCCGGCGGCTCGGGCTCTCGGACCAGGTGCAGTTCACCGGGCGCATTCCGGACGCCGACCTGGTGCGCTACCTGTCGACCGCGGACGTGTGCCTCTCCCCCGACCCGCGCAATCCGCTCAACGACGTGTCGACCATGAACAAGGTCCTGGAGTACATGGTGATGGGGCGGCCGATCGTCTCGTTCGACCTCCGGGAGGCACGCGTCTCCGCCGGTGACGCGGCCGTCTACGCGCCCGCCAACGACGAGGCCGAATTCGCGGGGCTCATCGCACTGCTGCTGGACGATCCGGAGGAGCGGGCCCGGATGGGCAAGATCGGCCAGGAGCGGATCACCGGGCAGCTCTCCTGGCGCACCTCGCAGCGGTCGCTCCTCGCCGCCTACGCCGCTGCCTGCCGTGACCGGGCTCCGGCGTCGGCGGGCGACCCGGTCACGACAGAGAAAAGGCCGCCCCGTTGAGCGATGACACGATGCGCCTGGCCATGATCGGGCGGATGATCCGTCGGCGCTGGCGGCTGCTCGCCGTCCTCGCCGTGGTGGGCGGGCTCGTCGGCTACGGCGCCTCCTTGCTGTTCCCACCGCGGTACACGACGTCGGCATCGGTACTGCTGCCGGGGGCGTGGGAGGAGCGCGAGCTGCTGACCCAGTCGGAGATCGCGACCAGTTCGGTGGTGCTCGACCGGTCGGCCGCCACGCTCGACTGGGCCGGGGTCGGCGGCGCCGAGCTGCGGGACCGGGTGAGCGCCAAGGCCACCGCCGGGAACATCATCAAGATCTCGGGTACGGCCGACACCCCGGAGCGCGCGCAGCGGCTCTCCGACGAGGTGGCCCGGCAGTACGTCACCTTCGCCGCACGGGTCGTGGGCGACAACACCGATCCCGAGGCGTCGGCGAAGCCCGAGGCGCTGCGGGAGCTGATGGAGCAGACCAGCCGCCGCATCACCGACCTGGCCAAGGCGGCCGATCCGGGCCGGACCGTGGAGAGCGTGCAGGCCCGCACCGAGCTCGAGAAACTGCGCACGACGCTGGAGCAGGCCATGGACAAGCTGGACCAGACCGATCCGGCGACCAACAAGGCCAACATGGTCGTCATGGGGGCGGCGGCCCGGCCGATCGGCGAGGCACCACCGACCAGGACGCAGTTCATCGTCACCGGGGCGCTGCTGTTCCTCCTGTTCGCGGTCATCGGTCATCTCGCCGCCGCACGGATGAGTCGCCGGCCGCGCACCGAGCCGGAGATCGCCGCGGCGCTGGGCTCGGCGCTGCTGGGTACCGTCGACGTACCTGATGGACGGCGCGCGCACCGGCCGGAAGGCCGTGGCGCGCGGATTCGGATCCGCCGGCTGCTGGGTGTCGACACCCGGTGGGACGTGCCGGCCCTGCACGCGTCCGGTGACGAGGCCAGCAGGAAGATCCGCTACGGCCGGGTGTGCGCTCGGCTCCGGGACCAGCTGCCGGCCCCCCGGCGGCTGCTGGTGGTCGTCCCGGACGGCGACGGGACCGCCCGCCGGGCCGCCGAACAACTCGTCGCCGAGGCCGGGAGCGATCCGCTGCTGCGGGTGGTGGGGGTTTCGGTGTCCCGGCCGTTGGTGCCGGACCGCGACACCGAGTCCGGTGTCCTGATCGTGCTCAGCGCGGGCAGCTGGACGGCAGGGGAGCTCGCCGGCATCGGCGAGGCATGTGCGGACGCCCGGCATACGGTCGTCGGCATCGTCGTCGCCGGCGGGGTCAGGGACCGTCGGACACGGTCTGCCGCCCCTCCTCCGGATGGCGCCACGCCGGCGATCGCGGTTGGCGTCGACGCGATGGGAGGTTCGGTGTGACGACGAGCACGACTTCGCAGTCGTCGGCAGCCGCTCCGCTGCTGGACCTGCAGGCGCTGGTGGTGGCGGTACGCAGGCGCCGCCGCCTGTGGTGTTCCGTGGCGCTGCTGGGGTTGCTGGTCGGCGCGGGGGCCGCGGTCCTGCTGCCGCCGCAGCCGACCGCGGTGACCACGGTGCTGGTCGCCCATCAGGCGGACCAGCCGAACGACCCCGGAACGCTGATCCGCACCGACGCCGCGCTGCTGGAGACCACGCAGATCGCCGGTGAGGCCCTGCGGTCGCTGAAGTCCTCGGAAGACCCGGAACACTTCATGCGGGACTACCGGGGCATCGGTTTGACCAACAACCTGCTGCAGATCAACGTGACGGCTGACAGCGACGCGGAAGCCATGGCCCGCGCCAAAGCACTGGCCGACGCCTTCGTCACGGACCATGTGAAGCGGATACAGAAGGCCGCGAACGCCGAGGCCAAGACCCTGCTCGACCAGCGTGACCGCATGCGGGACGAACTCGCCCAGGTCAACAAGGCGATCGGGGAAGGGCCGCCGGAGAGCGACCCGAACGCGTCGGCGAACCTCGAGTCGCTCTTCGCCCGCCGGGCCGAACTCACCTCGCGGATCGCCGATTTCGACCAGCGCGCCGCGGAGGCGGGCGTCGGCACGCCCCAGCTCATCGCCGGCACGCAGATCGTGGACGCCCCGCGCGCGGTGCAGCACTCCCTGCCCGAGGCCGCCGCCACCAACTCCGCGATCGGACTCGGCCTCGGGCTCGCGCTCGGGCTCGCGCTGGCCGCGGTCGGCGCGGTGGTGGCGGACCGCCCCGTGCTGCGCCGGGAGATCGCGGCGAACCTGGGCGCCTCGGTCATCGCGGAGCTGCGCCGCACGCCCCGCCGCCGGTCGGCCGGGCGGTGGCAGCGCCGACGGACCCGGGCGGCACGCGAACGGCTCACCGCGACCCTGGCCCGCACCGTACGCGGCTCCGCGGAGCCGGTGTCGCTGCTGGAACTGGGCTGCGCACGCGGCGCGAGCGTGATCGCCCTGGACCTCGCCGGCGCACTGGCGGCGGAGGGGCCCGTGGTGATCATCGATGGTCTGCCCGGCCGGCAGCTCGCCAACCGCCGCCGGAAATCGGGAGACCCGGCCGTGGTCGGCGGCGAGCGTGCCGCGACCGTGTCGCACGAGGTGCGCCGGCTCGGCGTCGGCTCGGTCGCGCCCGGCACGGCGTGGACCGACCTCCAGTACCTCGGTACCCAGACGGTGCTCGTCGTGCGTGCCGGGCACGGCAGCGCCGCATGGCTGCACACCGTGGCGCGGCAGCTCGCGGACCTGCGCATCCCGGTGATCGGTGTGGTGCTGATCGACCCCGATCCGCGTGACCGGACCGACGGCACGCTGTGGGACGGGCTGCACACCGCGCTGCGCGGCCACAACGAACGGCTGGCCCGGCAGAGCGGGACGGGCCAGCCGCGGCCGAAGCAGCCGTCGTGGGCCGCACGGGTCCCGGACAGCGACCAGGAGGCGCGCTAGACATGTGTGGCATCGCAGGAACGTACCGATGGCCGGACGGGAAGGCCGTGGCCGACCGGCTCACCGACACCCTCGCCCACCGCGGTCCGGACGGGGCGGGCCGGTACAGCCATCCCGTCGGTGACGGCGAAGTGCACCTCGGGCACCGCCGGCTGGCCATCATCGACCTGTCCGAGACCGGCGCCCAGCCGATGGTCTCCGGCGGCCTCGTCCTGACGTACAACGGCGAGCTGTACAACGCGCCCGAGCTGCGTGCCGAGCTGGCGGCCGCCGGGGTGCGCTTCCGCGGTACCTCCGACACCGAGGTCCTGCTGGAGGCCTGGCGACGCTGGGGCACGGACTGCCTGCCCCGGCTGCGCGGCATGTTCGCGTTCGGGATCTTCGACGAGCGAACCGGTGAACTGGTGCTCGCCCGCGACCAGCTCGGCATCAAGCCGCTGTTCCTGCTCCGGCGCGGCGAGGGTCTGGTGTTCGCCTCCGAGCTCAAGGCGCTCGCCGCCGTGACCGACGGGTCGCTGCAGGTGGACCCCGCGGCGCTGGTGGCCTCGCTGCTGTACTACTGGGTGCCGGACTCGCGGTGCGCGTTCCGCGAAGCGGAGAAGCTGCCGCCGGGGACCTGGCTGCGGTGCCGGCCCGACGGCCGCGTGGAGCGCGGCCGGTTCTGGAACCTGAAGGACGTCGCCACCGAGGGACGGGAGCGGGCCCTGAGCGGCGAGCAGCCGGACATCGCCGCCGTCGTCGAGGAGTCGACCCGGCGCCACCTGCTCTCCGACGTACCCGTGGCGACCTTCCTGTCCGGCGGGCTGGACTCGAGCTACCTGACCGCGCTGGCGGCCCGCGACCGCCCCGGGATCTCCGCTTACACGATCGGGTTCCGCGCCGAGGACGCCAAGTTCGAGGCGATGCCGGACGACCTGCGTTACGCCCGGCAGGTGGCCGGGCGGTTCGGCGTCGACCTGCACGAGATCGAGATCGCTCCGAACGTGCTCGACCTGCTGCCGCAGATGACCCACCACCTGGACGAGCCGATCGGCGACCCCGCCGCGATCAACACGTTCCTGATCTGCTCGGCCGCCCGGGAGGCCGGGGTCAAGGTGATGCTCTCGGGGATGGGCGCCGACGAGCTGTTCGCCGGTTACCGCAAGCACCTGGCCAACATGATCGCGCTGCGCTACCAGCGCGTCCCGCGGCCCGTGCGGCGCGGTCTGTCCGCGGCCGTGGACCGGCTGCCGGTCGCAACGGCCCGCCGGGGGTACCGTTCGGTGCGCTTCGCGAAGCGGTTCCTGTCCTTCGCCGATCTGCCGGAGGAGACCGCGTTCCGGCGCAGCTACACCATGTACGACCAGGACGAGCTGCTCGCCCTGGTCGATCCGGACCTGGCCGGGTCGGTCGAGGACGTGCTGACCGAGCACGCGGACGTCTACCAGGACAACGACCTGGACGACTTCGTCAACCGCATGTGCCTGGGCGACGCCCGGATGTTCCTGCCGGGCCTGAACCTCACCTACACGGACCGGTCGAGCATGGCCGCCTCGACCGAGGTGCGGGTGCCGTACGTGGACGTCGAGGTGGTCAGGGCGGCGTTCGCCGTGCCCGGCGACCGCAAGATCGTCGGACGGCAGGGCAAGGCCGTCCTCAAGGAGGCGGCCACCTCGATCCTGCCCCGGGAGATCGTGTACCGGCCCAAGGGCCTGTTCAGCGCCCCGCTGCGCGCATGGATGAGCCGGGACCTGGCACCGCTGGTGCGCGAGGTGGTGAACGACGGCGTGCTCGTCAGTTCCGGGTTCCTGCGCCGCGACGCGCTGGCCCGCATGGTCGCCGAGGACGCCGCCGGACAGCGGGACTTCTCCAAGCATCTGTGGCATGTACTGACCCTCGAGTACTGGTACCGCGACGCGACCTCCGGGTCCGGCCAGGACGCTCGCTCGGCGGCGTAGAAGACGGCGTAGAAACAAGGGGACTTCGGGTGAAGCAGGTTGTGCAGAACTACAAGAGCGGCGAGCTGGCGGTGCTCGACGTGCCGGAGCCGGGGTGCAAGCCGGGCGGTGTGCTGGTCAGGACCGCCTACTCGCTGATCTCCACCGGGACCGAGCTCATGAAGGTGTCCGAGGCGGGCATGTCGATGCTGGGCAAGGCCCGTTCGCGGCCGGACCAGGTGGCCAAGGTCATGCAGAGCGTGGCCACCAACGGGGTGCCCGCCACCTACCGCAAGGTGATGGGCAAGCTGGACTCCTACACCCCGCTGGGCTACTCGCTGTGCGGGGTGGTCGAGCAGGTCGGCAGCGGGATCGACGACGTGAAGGTCGGCGACCTCGTGGCCTGCGCCGGCAACGAGCACGCGCTGCACGCCGAGCTGAACTGGGTTCCCAAGAACCTCTACGCCCCGGTGCCGGACGGCCTCGCGCCGCGGCACGCGGCCTTCGGCACCGTCGGGTCGATCGCGATGCAGGGCGTCCGCCAAGGCGAGCCGCAGCTCGGCGAGGTGGCGCTGGTCATCGGCCTCGGGCTGATCGGGCAGCTGGTGGTGCAGCTCCTGACCGCCTCGGGGGTGCGCGTCGTCGGGGTCGACCCCGATCCGGCGCGCTGCGAGCTCGCCGAGCGCCTGGGCGCCGCGGCCTGCGGCGATCCCTCGTCCGCGGCCGTGGAAGCCGCCGTCGCCGAACTCACCGGCGGTCACGGCGTGGACCAGGTGTACCTGGCCGCCGGCGGCGGCAGCAACCAGCCCGTCGAGCTGGCCGCGCGGCTGAGCCGGGACCGCGGCCGGGTCGTCGACATCGGCAAGTGCCGTCTGGACCTGCCGTGGAACGCGTACTACGAGAAGGAGCTCGACGTCCGGTTCTCCCGCTCCTACGGTCCCGGGCGCTACGACCCGTCGTACGAGCTCGAAGGGCGGGACTACCCGATCGGCTACGTGCGCTGGACCGAGCGCCGCAACCTGGCGTGCTTCCTCGATCTCCTCGCCCGCGGCGCCGTCGACGTGGAGCCCCTGGTCTCCCACGTCGCCGACTTCGATGACGCCGTCGAGACGTACCGGAGCCTGAAGGACGGCGACCTGAAGGCCGTGGCCGTGCTGTTCCGCTACCCCGAACACGCGGGAGAGGCGCAGGCCCCGGCGGTGGCCGTGCCCGCGGTGCGACGCGACAAAGGAGTCTCCGCCCCGGCCCGGTCCGCCAAGGCACCGGTGCGGCTCGCGTTCGTCGGCGCGGGGAACTACGCGACGTCGATGCTGCTGCCGCACCTGGCACAGCGCGACGGCGTCGAGCTGTCCACGGTCGTCACCACGACGGCGCTGTCCGCGGCCAACGCGCAGCGGAAGTTCGGCTTCGCGCAGGCCACCACCGATCTCGACGCCGTGCTCGGCGACACGTCCATCGACGCGGTGTTCGTCGTCACCCGGCACAGCTCGCACGCCGAACTGACCCGAAGGGCGCTGCTGGCCGGCAAGACGGTGTTCGTGGAGAAGCCGTTGGCACTCACCGAGGACGAGCTGGCGGACGTGCTCGCGGCGGTCGAGGAATCCGGCAACGACCGGCTGCAGGTGGGCTTCAACCGCCGGTTCGCGCCGCTGCTGCAGGAGGCCAAGAAGCGGTTCGGCGCCCGGACCGGTCCGGCGAGCCTGCGCTACCTGGTCAACGCGGGCCGGCTGCAGCACGGGAGCTGGTACCTCCAGCAGGGCACCGAGGGCTCGCGCTTCGCCGGCGAGGGCGGGCACTTCATCGACACGGCGAGCTGGCTGCTCGATGCCGACCCGGTGTCGGTGTACGCGGTCGCCACGTCGGGCAACGAGGACCTGCAGGTCGTGCTGCACTACCCGGACGGGTCCACCGCCACCATCAGCTACGTCACCACCGGCGCGCCCAGCTTCCCCAAGGAGACGCTGGACCTCGTCGCGGACGGCAGGGTGCTGAGGCTCGACGACTTCGTCCGTGCCTCGGTCTACGGCCGCAAGCGGTGGGTCAGTTCGCGGCTGCCCAAGGCCCGGGACAAGGGCCAGTCCGCCGAGCTGGCCGCGTTCGTCAAGGCCGTGCGGACCGGCGGACCGATGCCGGTGCCGCTGGAGTCGCTGGTCGCCACCACGGCGGCCACCCTCGCCGTGCAGGCCGGCCTGGCCGGCGGCGCGCCGGTGACGTTGGCGAGGGCGCGATGACCATGACCGCGGGCTGGTACCTGCGGCGGCTGTCCCGGATGGGACCGCGCGAGGTCGGCGGCCGGGTGGGCGACGCGGTGCGCAGGCGGCGGTGGCGGTCGGTGCTGCCCGACGGCCCGGGCGTGACCGGCGCCCGGTTCACCGCGGTCCTGCCCGCCGGGACGATCGCCGCGGTGCCACCGGACGCGGCGAAACGTCTCATCGCCCAGGCGGACCGGCTGATGGACGGGCACGCCGAGTTCTTCGGGGTGGAACGCGACGACCTCGCCGACCCGGACTGGTGGTACGACCCGAAGACCGGGCGCCGGGCCCCGTCGGGTTACGCCTTCGACGTGCCGTACCGGGACGAGGACGCGGTCGGGGACATCAAGCAGATCTGGGAGCCGTCCCGGCACCAGTACCTGACCGTGCTCGCCGTCGCCTACGCGATCACCGGGAACGACCGGTACGCCGAGCGGGTGGCCGAGCACCTGCGGTCGTGGTGGGCGGCCAACCCGCCGCTGCGCTCGGTGCACTGGACCAGCGGCATCGAGCTGGGCATCCGGCTGCTGTCCTGGGTGTGGATCCGCCGGCTGCTCGACGGCTGGCCGGGTGCGGCCGGGCTGTTCGAGGGCAACCCGGTGGCGCTCCGGCAGATCTGGCACCACCAGCGCTGGCTGGCCGCCTTCCCAAGCCGGGGGTCCTCTGCGAACAACCACGTCGTCGCCGAGGCCGCCGGGCAGTTCGCCGCGGCCTGCGCGTTCGGGTGGTTCCCCGCCTCGGCGCGCTGGCGGGCAGGCGCGGTGCGGTCGCTGGAACGGCACCTGAGGAGCAACACCTTCGAGTCCGGCCTCAACCGCGAGCTGGCCACCGAGTACCACGGACTCGTGCTGGAGCTCGGCCTGGCCGCGGTGGCCGAGGCGGACGCCGCCGGCGTGCCGGTCCCGGCGTCGATCCGGCTGGTGCTGCTGCGGATGACCGACGCGCTCGCGGCCGTCGTGGACAGCCGGCTGCGGCCGCCGCGTCAGGGGGACGCGGACGACGGGCACGGTCTGGTCGTGGACGGCGCGGGCACCGACCGCTGGGCCTCGCTGCTGGCGACCGGGGAGGCCGTGTTCGGCCGGCTCGCCTGGTGGCCCGCGGTGACCGGCGCCGACGTACGCACCCCGCTGCTGGCCGCGCTCATCCGACCCGGCGCACCGGCCGTGACCCGCCCGGCAAGCCGGCCGGACCACCTCGCCGACGCGGGGCTCACCATCCTGCGCGGTCCGGGGGAGATCTGGTGCCGCTGCGACGGCGGTCCGCACGGCTTCCTGTCCATCGCCGCGCACGCCCACGCGGACGCGCTGTCCGTCGAGGTCCGGCACGACGGGGTCGACGTGCTCGCCGACCCCGGGACGTTCTGCTACCACGGGCAGCCCGAGTGGCGGCGGTACTTCCGCTCGACCCTCGGCCACAACACCCTGCAGCTGGACGACGGCGACCAGTCCGTCTCCGGCGGCCCGTTCCTGTGGACCCGGCATGCCCGCAGCCGCGTCCTGGTCGCGGACACGTCCGGCGCCTCGGAAGGGGGGACGGTCCGCTGGTGCGCGGAGCACGACGGTTACCAGCGCTCCGTGCACCGCCGCCGGGTGGAGCTGACCGCCGCGAGCCGGGAGCTGCGGGTGGTCGACGAGGTGCGCGGCCCGCGGCGGGCCGCCGTGCAGCTGGCGTTCCACCTCGGCCCGGCGATCGCCGCGGACCTGGTGGAGAACCGGGCGGTGCTCACCTGGACCCGGGACGGCGAGGACCGCTCCGCGGTGCTCGACCTGCCCGGGCAGCTGCGCTGGCGGGCGCATCGCGGCGAGAGCGACCCGCCGCTGGGCTGGTACTCCCCCGGCTTCGGGCGCAAGGAACCCGCCACGACGCTGGTCGGCACCGGGTTCGCCGACGGCACGGCGCTGTCGGGGGAGTTCACCACCGTACTCAGGTTCCGCGGCTAGGGGGACGCGTGGGATTCAAGTGGAGGCACGGGGCGTGGCCGGCGGCACCGCTGGCGCTGGCCCTGCTGGCGGCGACCGCCTGTACGAGCACGCCGGACGACGCCCGGGCGGAGCCGACGCGTGCGCCCTCCACGTCCGGAGCGCCCTCCAAGTCCGTGGCCCGGGTGTGCGTCAAGCCCGCGGCCGGGCCGGCGAAAGCGCCGGCGGGCGCGGTGACGGTCGACCCCGGGGTGGTCGGCGACCTGGCCGAGAAGACCGAGAACAGCCCTCCGGGCACCACGTTCTGGCTTCGACCGGGCACGCACACGCTCGACAAGGGCCGCTACGCCCAGGTCATCGCCAAGAAGGGGAACCGCTACCTCGGCGCGCCGGGCGCGGTGCTCGACGGCCGGAAGACCAACAACTACGCGTTCAGCGGCACTGCCCCCGACGTCACCATCAGCTATCTGACCGTGCAGCGTTTCGTCGCGCCGCACGACGAAGGCGTGGTCAACCACGACATGGCCGACGGGTGGGTGATCGAGCACGCGACGATCCAGAACAACTCCGGCGCCGGGCTGATGGCCGGTGCCCGCCAACAGGTCCGGGCCAATTGCCTGCGCGACAACGGGCAATACGGAATGAACGCGTACAAGACCGGTGACACCATCCGCGACCTGGTGGTCGAGGGCAACGAGATCGTGGGCAACAACACCGACGACTGGGAGAAGCAGCGGCCAGGCTGCGGCTGCACCGGTGGCATCAAGTTCTGGGCCGTCAACGGCGCCGACGTCCGCGGCAACTGGGTGCACGACAACCGCGGCGCCGGGTTGTGGGCGGACAACAACAACAACGACTTCCGTATCGAGAACAACGTGCTCGAGGCCAACGACGGTGCCGCGCTGATCTACGAGACCAGCTACAACGCGGTCATCCGGAACAACACGATCCGGCGGAACAACTGGGTCGAGGGCCGCACATCCGCCGAAGCCGGCGACAGCTTCCCGTTCGCGACCATCTACCTGTCCGAGTCCGGCGGCGAGCCACGGATCCGGGCCCGCACGGACAAGATCGAAATCTATCGGAACGTACTGACGGACAACTGGTCCGGGATCACCCTGTGGGAGAACGCCGACCGGTTCTGCAACAGCCCGGCCAACACCTCGGCCGGTGAATGCACCTTGCTGGTGCCGGACATCGACCGCTGCGCACAGCCGGCGATCGCCACCGCACCGCTCTACGACGACTGCCGGTGGAAGACCCAGCGGGTGGACATCCACGACAACCGCTTCATGCTGGACGCGTCCGTCGTCGGGTGCACGGTGCAGTGCGGCCGCATGGCGGTGCTGTCCAACTACGGCACCTATCCGGACTGGTCGCCGTACCAGGGCCAACGGGTGGCAGAGGCGATCACCAACAAGCAGCACAACCGCTGGCACGGCAACGTCTACGTCGGGCCGTGGAGCTTCGTCGCCCACGACCCGAGCCGGACGCTCGACGTCCTGCAGTGGCAGGGCACGCCGTACCGGCAGGACACGGGCAGCACCTTCCGCCCACGGGCCGGTGGTTGAGATGGGCGGGGACATGACGCCCGGTGTGCCGCCGGGCGGACCGGCCGCGGCGGGCACGCGGCCCGGCGCCGAACCGCGCCCTGCCGGCACGCCGAAGACCGTCGGGGTGGTCTGGGGGCTGCTGGTCCTCAACACGCTCGGCTCCGCCGGGGCGAAGACCATCATCCCGCTGCCCCGCTCCCTCATCCAGATGGCCACCATGGGTGCGCTGGTCGCCGCGTTCGCGCTGGCGCTCACGCTCAATCTCCGGCTGCGCATCCGGCCCAGCGCCTTCGTGCTCCTGCTCACCCTGCTGCTGGTGCCGAGCGTGATCTCCAGCGCGGACCTGGAGTCAGGGTTCGGCGCGCTGTTCCGCTGCGCCCGGCTCGCTCTCTTCGTCGGCACACTGTGGCTGCTCAGCCGCTGGTGGGACGGCAGCCTGACGTTCGTCCGGTACCACATCCGGATGTACTTCGCGGTGCTCGCGTTGGTGATGGCCGGCCTGGTCATCTCACCGGGTGCGGCCATGCCCGAGCTCTACGGCGAGCGACTGGTCGGCGCGTTGTGGCCGCTCACCCCGCCGCAGATCGGACAGTACGCCGCGGTGATCATCGGGCTCA
Source organism: Streptomyces sp. NBC_00510 (assembly GCA_036013505.1). Classification (NCBI taxonomy): domain Bacteria; kingdom Bacillati; phylum Actinomycetota; class Actinomycetes; order Kitasatosporales; family Streptomycetaceae; genus Streptomyces; species Streptomyces sp. NBC_00510. The sequence goes on from CP107851.1 coordinate 3,118,967, forward strand.
CCGTGCTGCTCCTGATGGGCCGCCGGACCGACAGGGCGGGCGCGGCGATGATCATCGTGCCGTCACTCGTCCTGCTCGCGTTGACCCATACGCGGACGGCCACGGTCGGCCTGCTCCTCGGGTTGGCGTTGGCGATCGGCTCGCTCGTCCTGACCAGCGCCGCCGCCCGCCGGTTCTTCGCCTGGGCGGTGCTGTGCGCCGCGGTGGCCGCGGTGGGGTTCGCCTCCGCGCTACAGGCGTGGTTCCTGCGCGGACAGAGCCAGGAGAACTTCACCAGTCTCACCGGTCGGGCCAAGGTCTGGGACGCCCTGCTGGCAGCGCCCCGGACGACCGCGGAGAAGTTGTTCGGCATGGGTCTGGGCGACAAGTCGTTCGGCGGGCTGCCGATCGACAACAGCTGGCTGGCCGTTTACAACGAGCAGGGTCTGATCGGCGTCACCCTCGTGGCGGCGTTCATCCTCGTGCTGGGCGGTGTCGCGTTGCTGCGGCCACCGTCGCTGCCGAGGGCCTGCGCGATCTTCCTGATCAGCTACGTCGCGATCTCGTCGTACACCGAGGCCGGGCTGGGCGACGCCTCACCGTACCTGCTGCATCTGGCCCTGGCCGCCTCGCTGCTGGCGGCACCTGCCGCGGCCACGCCCCTGACGACGCCCGCTGTCCCCCGGCGACGTATCCCTCGCTGGGCCCGGGATCGGGAGGTGACCTGACCATGCACGTCCTCGTGGTGCACAACCGCTACTCCTCGGCGCAGCCGAGCGGGGAGAACAGGGTCGTCGATGAGGAGGTGGGGCTGCTGCGCGAAGCCGGCCACCGGGTCGAGGTGTTCGAGCGCCGCAGCGACGACATCGCCACCCGGTCCCTGCTGGGCAAGGTCGCGGTGCCGCTGCTGGTGCCGTGGAATCCGGCGGTCCGCGCGGAGCTCGCCGGCCGGCTTCGCACCGAGCGGCCGGACGTGGTGCACGTCCACAACGTCTTCCCGCTCCTGTCGCCCGCGGTGCTGGCCGCCTGCGCCGACGCCGGCGTGCCCGCCGTCGCCACGCTGCACAACTACACCCAGGTCTGCCCGCCCGGCACGCTGCAGCGGGACGGCCGGCTGTGCACCGAGTGCGTCGGGTCGGCGGCGCCGCTGCCCGCCGTCCGGCACGGCTGCTACCGGAACTCCCGGCTGGCGACGGTGCCGCTCGCGGTCAGCCTGTCGGTCAACCGGCGGCGGTGGTGGTCCGGCGTGGACCGGTTCTTCTGCATCTCCGCGGCCCAGCGCGACGTCCTGGTGCGGTCCGGCATGCCGCCCGAGCGGCTGGCGGTGAAGCACAACTTCGTGCCCGACCCGGGCGCCTGCCGAGCCGGCGTCGGTGAGCAATTGCTCTTTCTCGGCCGGCTCGCGGAGAGCAAGGGCGTGCACCTGCTCATGGCCGCGTGGGACGAGATCGCGGCGAGCGGCGGTGTGGGCGTACCGCTCGTGATCGCCGGCGCGGGGCCGCTGGAGCGAGAGGTGACCACCTGGGCGGCGGGCCGGGACGACGTGCGGTACGTCGGCCTGCTTGACCCGGCAGAGTGCCGGCAGGTCGTCGCGCGGTCGGTCGCCGTGGTGGCTCCCTCGATGGCCCTGGAGACGTTCGGCCTGGTGGTCGCGGAAGCCATGGCGGCGGGGGTCCCGACCGTCGCGGCCCGTCACGGCGCCTTCGTCGAACTCGTCGAGGACGGGGTGACCGGGCTGCTGCACCAGCCGGGGGAGGCCGCCTCGCTCGCGTCGTGCCTGCGCCGGATCACGGCCGATCCGGCCGGCAACCGGGAGATGGGTCGGGCGGCCCGGCGCCGTTACGAGCAGGGTTTCAGTCCGGCCGTCGGGCTGGAGCGTCTGGTGGAGGGGTACCGAGCCGCGATCGCGGGTCGGTCCGGCGGCGGGGACAGTGCGCCGCCGGTAGGAACGGAAACGCTGGCTCGCGGTGGGGACACCCGCGCGGGCAGGGATGGGGGCAGTAGATGACACGATGCCGACTCTGCGGCTCGACGGCGCTGGCGAGCGTCGTCGACCTGGGGGCGACCCCGCCGTGCGAGAGCTTCCTCGCCGCGGACCAACTCGACCGACCGGAACCGGCGTACCCGCTGCACCTGCGGGTCTGCACCGACTGCTGGCTCGCGCAGATACCGCCGCTGATCACGCCGGAGGAGACGTTCAAGGAGTACGCGTACTTCTCCTCCTACTCCACCTCCTGGGTGGAGCACGCGCGCACGTTCGTCGCCGGTGCCGTGCAACGGCTGGGTCTCGGCCCCGAAGCCTTCGTGGTCGAGGTCGCGAGCAACGACGGGTACCTGCTGAAGCACGTGGTGGACCGGGGGATCCGCTGCCTCGGCATCGAGCCGTCGGTGAACGTCGGCGGTGCGGCGCGGGACGCGGGCGTACCCACGCTCACGGAGTTCCTGAGCCCGGAGACCGGCGCGGCCGTCCGCGCGGAGCACGGCCCGGCGGACCTGGTCGTGGCCAACAACGTGTACGCGCACATCCCCGACGTCGTCGGGTTCACCCAGGGGCTGCGCGCCCTGGTCGCCGACGACGGCTGGGTCTCCATCGAGGTGCAGCACCTGCTGACCCTGATCGAGGAGAACCAGTACGACACGATCTACCACGAGCACTTCCAGTACTACACGGTCGCGTCCGCGATCCGGGCGCTGGCCAGCGGCGGACTCACGCTCGTGGACGTCGAGCTGCTGCCCACGCACGGCGGCTCGATCCGGCTGTGGGCCCGGCCGTCCGAGGTGGCCGGCGAGCCGACGCAGCGGGTGGCCGACGTGCTGGCCCGGGAGAAGGCCGCCGGGCTGCAGGAGCTGTCGGGGTACACCGAGTTCTCCGCTCGGGTGGCCAAGGTGCGCCGGGACCTCCTGCGGTTCCTCATCGAGGCGGCCGAACGCGGCGAGACGGTCGTCGGCTACGGCGCCCCGGGCAAGGGCAACACCCTGCTCAACCACTGCGGCATCCGGCCCGACCTGCTCGCGTACACGGTCGACCGCAACCCCTACAAGCACGGCAGATTCACCCCGGGCACCCGCATCCCGATCCTGCCGCCCGAGCAGATAGCCGCCGACGAACCCGACTACGTCCTCGTCCTCCCGTGGAACCTGCGGGCCGAGCTGGTCGAGCAGCTGTCCTTCGTGCACGACTGGGGCGGCCGCCTTGTCTTTCCCATCCCGGAACTGAGCATTGTCGAGGTCGAGTCATGAAGGTCGTCCTGTTCTGCGGCGGTTACGGGATGCGGATGCGCAACGGCGTCTCCGACGACGTGCCCAAGCCGATGGCGATGGTCGGCCCGCGTCCGCTGATCTGGCACGTCATGCGCTACTACGCGCACTTCGGGCACAAGGAGTTCATCCTGTGCCTCGGGTACGGGGCGCACCACATCAAGAACTTCTTCCTCAACTACGAGGAGACGACGTCCAACGACTTCGTGCTGCGGGGCGGCAGGACCGAGCTGCTGTCCACCGACATCGCCGACTGGACGATCACGTTCGCGCAGACCGGCATCGAGTCCCCGATCGGGGAGCGGCTGCGCCGGGTGCGGCACCACCTGGACGGTGACGAGATGTTCCTCGCCAACTACGCCGACGTGCTCACCGACGCCCCGCTGCCGGAGATGATCGACCGGTTCGCCGGGCGCGACGCAGGGGCGTCGATGATGGTGGTGCCACCCCAGTCCTCGTTCCACTGCGTGGAGTTGGGCGAGGACGGCCTGGTGGGGGGCATCACCGCGGTGAGCGACCTGCCGATGTGGGAGAACGGCGGCTACTTCGTGCTCCGCCAGGAGGTCTTCGACCACATACCGGAGAACGGGGACCTGGTCGCCGACGGATGCGCCCAACTGGCCAAGCGCGGCCGGCTGGTGGCACACCGGCACCGCGGCTTCTGGAAGCCGACCGACACCGTGAAGGAGCGGGCCGCGCTCGACGACGCCTACGCCAGGGGCGACCGCCCGTGGGCCGTGTGGGAACAGGGCGCCGGAATGAGGACCGCATGATCCGGCTCAGCGCCGGGCGCCCGGACCGGATCGTCGCGGTGGGCGCGCACTGCGACGACATCGCCATCGGCGCCGGCGGCACGCTGCTGACCCTGTGCCGCGCGCGGCCGGGCATCCGCGTCGACGCGCTGGTGCTCTCCGGCGGCGGCAGCGAGCGGGAGCAGGAGGAGCAGGCCGCGCTCGCCGCCTTCTGCCCCGGTGCCGACCTGCGGCTGACCGTGCTCAAGCTGCCGGACGGCCGGCTGCCCGCGCACTGGGAGGAGGCCAAGGCCGCGGTAGAGGAGCTGCGCGAGCGGACCGAGCCGGATCTGATCCTCGCGCCGCGTACCGATGACGCGCACCAGGACCACCGCGGCCTCGCGCGGTTGCTGCCCACCGCGTTCCGCGACCACCTCGTGCTCGGCTACGAGATCGTCAAGTGGGACGGCGACCTCGGCCGTCCGTCGGCGTACCAGCCGCTGTCGCCGGAGACCGCCGAACAGAAGGTGCGGCTGCTGCAGGAGCACTACCCCTCGCAGCGGCACCGGCCCTGGTACGACCGGGAGGCCTTCCTCGGCCTTGCGCGGATCCGCGGCATCGAATGCCACGCGCGCTACGCCGAGGCGTTCGCCGTCACCAAACTCACTCTCGACCTGGGGGAATGAACCTTGCGCGTACTGCTGACCGGACACCAGGGCTACCTGGGCACCGTGATGGCCCCGGTCCTGGCGGCCGCCGGGCACGAGGTCGTCGGTCTCGACGCCGGCCTGTTCGCCGACTGCGTGCTGGGCCCGGCGCCCGCGGACCCGCCGGGGCACCGGGTGGACCTGCGCGACGTCACGGCCGACCACGTGGCCGGGGTGGACGCCGTGATCCACCTGGCCGCGCTCTCCAACGACCCGCTGGGATCGCTGGCGCCGGAGCTCACCTACGACATCAACCACCAGGCCTCCGTGCACCTGGCCCGGCTGGCCCGCGACGCCGGGGTGCGGCGCTTCCTGTACGCGTCGACCTGCTCCGTCTACGGCGCCGCCGGCGGCGACGACCTGGTGACCGAGGACGCCCCGCTGCGCCCGGTGACGCCGTACGCGGAGTCCAAGGTGCGTGTGGAGGACGACCTGCACGAGTTGGCCGACGGCGACTTCACCCCGGTGTTCATGCGCAACGCCACCGCCTTCGGCTACTCGCCCCGGCTGCGCGCCGACATCGTGCTGAACAACCTGGTGGGCCACGCACTCCTGTCCGGCGAGGTCCTCGTGCTCTCCGACGGCACCCCCTGGCGCCCGCTGGTGCACGCCGCCGACATCGCACGGGCCTTCACGGCCGCGCTGACCGCGCCGCGCGAGGCGGTGCACGACCGCGCGTTCAACATCGGCAGCGAGGTCAACAACGTCACGGTCGCCGAGATCGCCGAGCAGGTCGCCGAGGCGGTGTCCGGCGCGAAGGTGGTGATCACGGGCGAGACCGGTGCCGATCCGCGGTCGTACCGGGTGGACTTCTCCCGGTTCCGCGCCGCGATCCCCGGCTTCGACTGCGAGTGGACGGTGAAGCAGGGCGCGCTCGAACTCGCCGACGCCTACCGGAAGTTCGACCTGTCCCGGGAGGACTTCGAGCAGCGCTTCACCCGGCTCGCCGTGCTGCGCGCGGCGTCCGGCGCCGGCGAGGTCGACGACACCCTGCGGTGGCGCCGATGACCGCAGTCGGCGAGGAGATGCACGCGCTGGTGGAGCGGCTGTACCCGCTGTGCCGGAGCATCACCGGCGACGGTGTGCGCGCCACCTTGGAGATCGTCGGCGAGTACGTCCCGCTGCAGGTGCACGAGGTGCCGACCGGGACGCAGGTGCTCGACTGGACGGTGCCGCAGGAGTGGAACATCCGTGACGCGTACGTCGCCGACGCCGGCGGCAACCGGGTCGTCGACTTCGCCGCGTCGAGCCTGCACGTGCTCGGCTACAGCGTGCCGGTGTCGGCGACCATGCCGCTGGCCGAGCTGCGGTCGCATCTGCACACCCTGCCGGAGCACCCGGCTTGGGTGCCGTACCGCACCAGCTACTACAAGCCGGAATGGGGGTTCTGCCTGGCGCAGGAGACCCTGGACGGGCTGCCGGACGGCGAGTACGAGGTCCGTATCGACTCCACGCTCGCGGACGGTCATCTCACCTACGCCGAGCACGTGGTCCCCGGGCAGGTCCCCGACGAGGTGATCGTCTCCTGCCACGTCTGCCACCCGTCGCTGGCCAACGACAACCTCGCCGGCATCGCGGTGGCGACGTTCCTGGCCCGCGCGCTGGCACAGGGGACGCCGTACTACACCTACCGGTTCATCTACGCGCCCGGCACCATCGGGGCGATCACCTGGCTGGCCCGCAACGCGGAGCGGGTGGACCGGGTCAAGCACGGGCTCGTACTGGCCTGCGCCGGCGACCCGGGCCGGCTGACGTACAAGCAGAGCAGACGCGGCGACGCGGAGATCGACCGGGTGATGCGACATGTCCTGACCGCCTCCGAACGCCCGCACCACGTCAAGGAGTTCACCCCGTACGGCTACGACGAGCGGCAGTACTGCTCGCCCGGGTTCGACCTCGGCGTGGGATCGCTCAGCCGGACCCCGTACGCCGGGTACCCCGAGTACCACACCTCGGCGGACAACCCGGACTTTGTCTCCCCGCAGGCGATGGCGGACACCCTCGCGGTCTGCCGCGAGGCGTTCGCCGTGCTCGACCGCAACCGGCGGTATGTCAACCTCAGCCCCTACGGGGAGCCACAGCTGGGCCGGCGCGGGTTGTACGACTCGCTCGGCGGCCGCAGCGACGCGCAGCAGGCCCAGATGGCCATGCTCTGGGTGCTCAGCCTCTCCGACGGCGAGCGCAGTCTGCTGGACGTCGCCGAGCGGTCCGGGCTGCCGTTCGACGCCGTCGCCGCCGCGGCCGGCGCCCTGCACGACGCCGGGCTGATCAAGGCATGACACCGATGACCACCGAGGGGGAGAATCCGCGGACGACGGCGCCACCGGCCGGGTCCGCCAGACGGGCCCTGGTCGGCCGGCTGTCCTGGGGACTGGCCGACCAGGCGGCCTCCAGCGTGAGCAACTTCGTGGTGGGCGTCTACGTCGCCCGCTCGCTGGGAGTGACCGCGTTCGGCGTGTTCAGCCTCGCCTGGGTGACGTACGGCGTGGTGCTCAACGTCTCCCGCGGGCTGGCCACCGATCCGCTCGTGGTGCGCTTCAGCGGCGTGCCGGAGGCGTCCTGGCGCGGGGCGGTGGCCCGGTCGACGGGTACCGCGCTCGGCGTCGGTGCGGCCATCGGCGCGGCGTGCCTGGTGGCCGGGCTCGGCCTCGGCGGCCGGGTGGGGCCCGCGTTCGCCGCCCTTGGTGTCGTGTTGCCGGGGCTGCTGCTCCAGGACGCCTGGCGGTTCTCGTTCTTCGCCGCCGGCACCGGGCGGAAGGCGTTCGTCAACGACGTCGTGTGGGGTGTCGCCCTCGTCCCGGCCATGGTGGTGGCGGCCCGTGCGGGCAGCGTGGCGGCCTTCGTGCTCGCCTGGGGCGCGTCCGCCACGGTGGCGGCCGGGTACGGCTACCTCCAGTCCGGCATCCGGCCCCGGCTGACCGAGGCGCGCGGGTGGCTCCGCGAGCAGCGCGACCTCGGCTACCGGTACCTGGTCGAGAACGTCAGCCTCAGCGGTGCGAGCCAGCTGCGGGCGTACGGGCTCGGCGCGATCGTCGGGGTGAGCGCGGTGGGTGCGGTGCGGGGCGCAGAGCTCCTGCTCGGCCCGTTCCTGGCGGTACTCATGGGGCTTTCGCTGGTCACCGTCCCGGAGGCGGCCCGGGTGCTACGGCGGGCCCCGCACCGGCTCGGCACGTTCTGCCTCCTGCTGGGCGGGGGGCAGGCCGCCGCCGCTCTGCTCTGGGGCTCGGCGCTGCTGCTGATGCCCGGCCGGCTCGGCGAGCTGATGCTCGGCGGCGTCTGGCACTCCGCCTCGGAGCTCATCGTGCCGGTCACCCTCGGCGTCGCGGGCGCGGGCCTGGGCACCGGCGCGGCGGCCGGACTGCGCGCGCTCGGCGCGGCCCGGCGCAGCCTGCGCTGCCAGCTGTTCGCCTCCGCCTGCTACGTCGGCGGCGGGCTCGGCGGGGCGGCCGCCGCCGGCACGGTCGGCTCGGCCTGGGGCGTCGCCGCCGCGACCGTCAGCGGCTCGGCCGTGTGGTGGCTGCAACTGCGCTCCGCCCTGCGCGAGCACCACCGCGATCCCATCCCCGAAGTGAGGACCTCATGACCGCCCAACCCAGGCTGAGCATAGGCCTGCCCGTGTACAACGGCGAGGAGTACCTGGCCGAGTCGCTCGACGCCCTGCTCGGCCAGACCTACGAGGACTTCGAGCTCGTCATCTCCGACAACGCCTCGACCGACGGAACCCAGGAGATCTGCCGCAAGTACGCCGCGCGGGACTCGCGCATCCGCTACCTCCGGCTGCCCCGGAACATCGGCGCCGCCCCGAACCACAATCACGTGTTCACCGAGTGCCGCGGCGAGCTGTTCAAGTGGGCCTCGCACGACGACCTGTACGCCCGGGACCTGCTGCGGCGCTGCGTGGAGGCGCTGGACGAACGGCCGGACGTGATCCTCGCGCACGCCGACCAGGCGGTCATCGACGCCGATGGCACGGTGAAGGTCCCGTACGAGTACACGCTCGCCACCGACTCGCCGCACGCGCCGGAGCGATTCCGCAGCATGCTGTTCGAGCCCGGCGGCGACGACTTCTACGGGGTGATGCGTGCCGACGTGCTGCGCCGGGTGAAGCCGCACGACAGCTACCACCACGCGGACCGCACGTTCGTCAGCGAGATCGGCCTGCACGGGCCCTTCCACCAGGTGCCGGAGCTGCTGTACTTCCGCCGCGACCACCCCACCCGCGCCGAGCGGGCGAACCCTTCCAAGCGCTCCCGGTGCGTCAACCTGGACCCGCGCCGGGCAGGCCTGCTGCACCCGACGCCCCGGCTGCTCGCCGAGTACGTCTGGGGCTTCGCCTCGGCGATCCGGCGCGCGCCGTTGTCCGCGGCCGACCGGCGTGCGTGCTACCGCCACCTGGCCGCATGGATGACCAGCCGGGTCCGGCCGGGCGCCGGCGAACGGGTCGAGGACCGCGCCCCGGTCGACCCGGGTCTGCTCACCGTCTCCGTCGACGCCCTCGTCGCCGGCCGTGAGGGGAGGCGGACATGACGGCCGCGGCCGGGGCCCCGGTGCGCGTCGGGGTGTTCGGCCTGCTCGGCTCGGGCAACCTCGGCAACGACGGATCGCTCGAGGCCGTGCTCGGGTACCTCCGCGCCGAACACCCGGAGGCGGTCGTGGACGCGCTGTGCGGCGGACCCGAGGCCGTGACGACCCGGTTCGGGATCCCCGCGACGCGGCTGCACTGGTACCGCGGGGAGTACCGGACCGCCTCGCGTGCGGGCGCGGTAGCGGGGAAGGGCCTGGGCAAACTCGTCGACGTCTTCCGCACCGCCGCCTGGGTACGCCGGCACGACGTGGTGATCGTCCCGGGCATGGGCGTCCTGGAGGCCACGTTGCCGCTGCGGCCGTGGGGCTTCCCGTACTCGCTGTTCCTGCTCTGCGCCAGTGGCCGGCTGCTGCGCACCCGGGTGGCGCTGGTCAGCGTCGGCGCCGCGACGATCGGCGACCGGCCGACGCGGGCCCTGGTGCGCTGGTCGGCGCGGCTGGCCGCCTACCGGTCGTACCGGGACGCGCAGTCCCGCGACGCGATGCGGGCGATGGGCGTGGACACCGCGCGCGACGAGGTCTACCCGGACCTCGCGTTCGCCCTGCCGACGCCACAGTCGGGCGGACCCGACAAGCTCTCAGTCCCGTCGGCGCCGCAGGGCCCGGTCTGCGTCGGCGTCATGGACTTCCACGGCGGCAACGACGATCGTGCCCGGGCCGATGAGATACACCGGCGCTACCTCGACGGGACGATCCGGTTCGTCCGCGCGCTGGTCGAGGAGGACCGGGCCGTCCGGCTGCTCACCGGTGACGAGTGCGACACGTCGGTGGTCGCCGCGATCCTCGACGCGGTGGACTCGCCGCTGGTCACCGCCGCCGAGCCGTCCTCACTGGCCGACCTGATGAAGGAGATGGCGACTGCCGACGCCGTGGTGGCGGTCCGCTACCACAACCTGATCTGCGCGCTGAAGACCGGTACGCCGGTGCTCGCCCTCAGCTACGCGGCGAAGAGTGACGCGCTCATGGCGGAGATGGGCCTCGGCGCGTACTGCCACCCGGCGCGCGAGGTCGACGCCGACCGGCTGCTCGAACAGTTCCGTGCGCTGGAGAAGCGTTCGGCCGAGCTGCGGCGGACCCTCACCGAGCGGAACCTGGCCGCCGCCCTGCGACTCCAGCACCAGTTCCACTCCTTGACCGCGGCCCTGTTCCCTGCGGCCGACCACGCCCACACCTCGCGGAAGGCCCCATGAAGGCGACCCAAGTCCCGGAGATCACCGGCGCGTACCTCTTCGAACCGACGCCGTACGCCGACGAACGCGGCTTCTTCTGCCGCACCTTCGACGCCGACGTGGTCCGCTCGGTGGGCCTCGACCCGGACGCCTTCATCCAGGACAGCCTGTCCCGCTCGGTCCGGGGCGTACTGCGCGGCCTGCACCTGCGCTCCGGCGCCGGCGAGGCCAAGCTGGTGCGGTGCTCGTACGGGAGGATCTTCGACGTCGTCGTGGACCTGCGGCCGGACTCGCCGACGTACCGCAACCGGGCCACCTTCGAGCTGTCCGGCGAGACGCAGGTGACCCTGTACATCCCGGCGGGGTGCGCGCACGGCTTCCAGGCGCTGACCGACACCGCCGACACCTCGTACAGGATCGACCGCCCGCACGATCCGGCCGAGGACGTGACGATCGCCTTCGACGACCCGGAGCTCGCCATCGCCTGGCCGCTGCCGGTCACATCGATGTCCCAGCGGGACCGGGAGGCGCCGAGCCTCGCCGAGGTCCTCAAGCACCAGGAAGGTTGAGGTCGGCGTGTACACCGAAGACACCGAAGAGTTGCTCCTGCCCCGGTCGCGGATGGCAAACGAGCGGCTGCACGCCATGATCCCCGGGGGTGCGCACACCTACGCCAAGGGCGACGACCAGTACCCCGAGAACCTGGCCCCGGTCATCAGCCACGGCCACGGTGCCCACGTGTGGGACGTCGACGGCAACCGCTACGTCGAGTACGGCTCCGGCCTGCGGTCGGTCAGCCTCGGTCACGCCCACCCACGTGTGGTCGAGGCCGTGCGGCGGGAACTCGACCGCGGCAGCAACTTCGTCCGGCCGTCCATCGTGGAGGTCGAAGCCGCGGAACGCTTCCTGGCCACGGTGCCGACCGCCGAGATGGTGAAGTTCGCGAAGAACGGCTCCGACGCCACCACCGCCGCGGTGCGCCTCGCCCGCGCCGCCACCGGACGCCCGCGGGTGGCCCTCTGCGCCGACCATCCCTTCTTCTCCGTCGACGACTGGTTCATCGGCACCACGCCGATGTCCGCCGGTGTTCCGGCGGCGTCCAACGAGCTCACCGTGGCGTTCCCTTACGGGGACCTGGCCGCCACGGAGGAGCTGCTCACCCGGTACCGGGACGAGGTCGCCTGTCTGATCCTCGAACCCGCCACCCACACCGAGCCGCCGCCGGGGTACCTCGCCGGCCTGCGCGAGCTGGCCGACCGGCATGGCTGCGTACTGATCTTCGATGAGATGATCACCGGCTTCCGCTGGTCGGAGGCGGGCGCCCAGGGCCTGTACGGCGTCGTCCCCGACCTCTCCACGTTCGGCAAGGCGCTGGGCAACGGATTCGCCGTCTCCGCGCTGGCCGGGCGCCGCGATCTGATGGAGCGGGGCGGGCTGCGGCACTCCGGCGACCGGGTGTTCCTGCTGTCCACCACGCACGGTGCGGAAACGCACTCCCTGGCAGCCGCGATGGCCGTGCTCACCACCTACGTCGAAGAGGGCGTCACCGCGCGGCTGCACACCCTGGGCGAGCGGTTGGCCGCGGGTGTCCGCGACGCCGCGGCCGCCATGGGCGTCGGCGACCACATCGTCGTCCGGGGCCGGCCCAGCAACCTGGTCTTCGCCACCCTCGACGAGAACCTGCAGCCCTCGCAGGAGTACCGCACCCTGTTCCTGCACCGGCTCCTCGCCGGCGGGGTGCTGGCCCCGTCGTTCGTGGTGAGCAGCGCGCTCAGCGACGCCGACATCGATCACACCGTCGACGTGGTGGCCCGGGCATGCGCGGTGTACAGGAAGGCACTGGACGCCGCCGACCCCACCCCCTGGCTGACCGGACGACCGGTGAAACCCGTGTTCCGCCGCCTGGCGTGACGGGGCGTCAGTGACGCTCCAGCCGACCGGCGTCGGCCATCTCACCGGCCGTCCCATCGGCCGTCCCGTCGACCAGCCGGTCGGCCATCCGGTCGACCAGCCAGGCGGTCGCCGGTACCACGGCCAGCGCGGTGCACCCACCGCCGAGGGCGTCGGTCGGGTAGTGCGCGCCCAGGGCGACCTGCGCCCAGCCCATGGCGGCGCCGGCAACCAGCGCCGCGGCGAGCACGAGTGACGTGCCGGCCGTCCTGCCGAGGCGGAGCCGGTCGGCGGCGAGCAGCGCCACCACGAGGGCGAGCGCGGTGGCGAAGGCGGTGTGCCCGCTCGGATAGGACAGGTTCGCGCCGTGGATGGTGCGTCCCACCACGGACTTGAGCAGCGTCGTCGTCCCCACGGTCAGGCCGGCGCCGGCGACGACGAGCACCGCCGCGCGAGGACGCCGAAGCAGCAGGCAGCCCGTCACGGTGGCCACGAGCAGCATCACCGCTCCCTTGGGCTCGCCCAAGAAGTCCGTGGCCAGAGCGACGTTCCGCCACGACTCCTGCACACCGTCCACGGCCGCCGAGATCCGCGCGTCCACCCTGCCGGGCTCGCTGTCGCCCGCATACAGGACCCCGAGCACGAGGACCATCAGCGCGGCGAGGGCCGCGATCGGCCCGAGCCACCCACGCAGCGAAGGAGGCAGCACCGCGGGCCCCGTCCGGCGGGTCACGGGCCCACCGCGTCCGGCCGATGGCACGGCCGGGATCGTCAGTCGCACGGACTGCGCACGGCTCGACCGGGCACGATGACCAACACGTCGAGCGTGAACGGAGCCGGGCCGACTTCCGGGCCCGCTCCGGCCTTCGGCTCCTGCCGGCGCCAACTCCCCACCAACGACCCCCCGTCGTGTCCGGCGTGGCCCCCGCGGGAGCCATCAGCCCGTGCGGCCCACCCTAACCAACAACGCGGTCGCGGCAAACCGCCGTCGGAGCGTCCGCGGGTCAACACTTGGCGAACTTCGGATTGGTGTCACCCTCCTGCGGGCCCCGACGTGGGCCGGGGCACGTTGTGGGCTCAGACGGCCTCTCGCACCGGTTCGAGGATGGCCACGCACTCCACGTGGTGCGTCATCGGGAAGAGGTCGAACGCACGCATACGCCGCGGGGCGTACCCGGCCGCGGCGAAGTAGCCGAGGTCGCGGGCGAGGGCGGCGGGGTCGCAGGCGACGTAGGCGATGCGGCGGGGGCCGAGGGAGGCGACGTGCTCCACGGTGGCGCGGCCGGCGCCGGTGCGGGGCGGGTCGAGGACGACGAGGTCGGCCTCGGTGATCCCGGTGCGCGGCAGTACGGACTCGACCTTGCCCTGCTCGATGCGGACGCGGTCGAAGTCGGCCAGGTTGTGCCGGGCGTCCTCCACGGCGCGCTTGCCGGACTCGATGCCGAGCACCGCGCCGGTCTCGCCGACCCGCTCGGCGAGGGCGCCCGCGAACAGGCCCACGCCGCAGTAGAGGTCCAGGGCGGTCTCGCCCTTGCGCGGCATGAGGCCCTGCATGACGGCCTCGACCAGGAGCCCGGGGGCCTGCGGGTGGACCTGCCAGAAGCCGCCGGAGCCGACGCGCCAGGTGCGGTCGATCGCGCGCTCGCGCACGAAGCCGCGGCCGTGCACGCGGTGGACGCCGTCCTGCTCGTCGACGCGCAGGACGGAGACGGGACGGTCCAGCTCGACCAGGGGGAGCCGGCCGCCGGGGCGCGGGGTGAGGATCACCTGGCGGTCGGAGGAGCCGGTGGCGGCGATGGCCTCGACCGAGGCGATGCCGGACCAGTCGCGGGACTCCACGCCCAGCTCGCGGACGCCGGGGGCGGCGATCAGGCAGCGGTCGATGCGCTCGACCTCGTGCGAGCGGTGGCGGCGCAGCCCCGCGTGGCCCTCGGCGTCGACCGCGTACTGGACGCGGGTGCGCCAGGCCGGGACCTCACCCTTGGCGACCTTGTCGCCCGGGGCGGGCTCCACGGTGCCGTCCCAGCCGGCCTCCTCGGGGGTGAGGTGGGCGAGCCGCTGCAGCTGCTCGGTGATCACCTGCACCTTGAGCCGCCGCTGCGCGCCGGGGGCCGCGTGCTGCCAGTCGCAGCCGCCGCACTTGCCGGGGCCGGAGAACGGGCAGGGCGCCTCCACACGGTCCGGGGAGGCCTCCAGGACCTCCACGGCGTCGGCGCGCAGGAAGCGCGAGTCCGGGCCGCCCTCGGTGATCTCGGCGATGACCCGCTCGCCGGGGAGCGTGTGCCGGACGAAGATCACCTGCGGCCGGTCGTGGCCCGGCAGGACCGTCCTCGCGATGCAGTGGCCGCCGTGCGCCACCGGGCCGACCTCGACCTCGTAGCGCTCGCCGACGAGGGCGTCGGCCTCAGGGGCCTTCGTACGGTGCTGCATGACGGAACAGGCTCCTGGGGGCAGGGGGCGGGGAAGGACGGCAGCTCACCAGTCTACGGCCCGCCGCCGCCCCGGGTTCACGCCCGCCCGCTGGGCTCCCGGCGCCGCTTGGACGGCCCCGCCTCGCCGCGGCGCACGGAGCCCGGCGCGTTCCACTCGGCGCCCTTGCGGGCCCGCTGCTTGGCGCGCTCGGAGGACTCCAGCTGCCAGGGCACGGAGGTCACCATGACGCCGGGGGTGAACAGCAGCCGGCCCTTGAGCCGCAGCGCGCTCTGGTTGTGCAGCAGGTGCTCGTACCAGTGGCCGACCACGTACTCCGGGATGAAGATCGACACGACGTCGCGCGGGCTGCTGCGGCGCAGGCTCTTGACGTAGTCGATGATCGGCCGGGTGATCTCGCGGTACGGCGAGTCCAGCACCTTCAGCGGCACCTCGATGCCGCGGCGGTGCCACTCGGCCTGCAGCGCCTTGGTGTCGGCCGGGTCCACGTTGATGCTGAGCGCCTCCAGTGTGTCCGACCGGAAGAGCTTGGCGTACGACAGGGCCCGCAGGGTGGGCTTGTGCACCTTGGAGACCAGGACGATGGAGTGCACGCGGGAGGGCTTGACCTCCTCCTCGCTGCGCTCCTCGGCGGCCGCGAGTTCGCTGGAGACCCGGTCGTAGTGGCGCCGGATGGCCGTCATCATGCCGTAGAAGAGGACCATGCCGAGGACGGCGACCCAGGCGCCGTGCGTGAACTTGGTCAGCAGCACGACGACGAGGACGAGCCCGGTGAAGAAGGCGCCGAAGGTGTTGATCGCCCGGGAGCGGACCATGTGGCGGCGCACGGCGGGGTCGGTCTCGGTCGCCAGGTGCCGGTTCCAGTGCCGGACCATGCCGATCTGGCTGAGGGTGAAGGAGACGAAGACGCCGACGATGTACAGCTGGATCAGCCGCGTCGAGTCGGCCCCGTAGATGTAGACCAACACGCACGCGAAGGCGGCGAGCAGCACGATGCCGTTGCTGAAGGCGAGCCGGTCGCCGCGGGTGTGCAGCTGGCGCGGCAGGTAGCGGTCCTGGGCGAGGATCGAGCCGAGCACGGGGAAGCCGTTGTACGCGGTGTTGGCGGCCAGGAACAGCACCAGCGCCGTGGCCCCGGCCAGGAAGATGAAGGGGATCGACCCGTCGCCGAAGACGGCGGAGGCGACCTGGGCGATCACCGGGTCCTGGGTGTAGCCGGGGCCGACCGGCTTGCCGTTCACCAGCAGGTCGGCGGCCGGGTTCTCGGCCATGCGGACGTTGGTGTTGAGGGCGAGCGCGATGATGCCGCAGAACATGGTCACGGCGAGGACGCCCATCAGCGCCAGGGTCGTCGCGGCGTTCTTGGACTTGGGCTTGCGGAAGGCGGGCACGCCGTTGCTGATCGCCTCGACGCCGGTCAGCGCGGCACAGCCGGAGGAGAAGGCCCGCAGCAGGAGGAAGACGAGCGCGAAGCTCGCGAGTCCGGTGTGCTCGGCCTTGATCGTGTAGCCGGCGGTCGGCGCGTGCATCTCGTCGCCGATCGCGATCCGGAAGATCCCCCAGGCCAGCATGCAGAAGACGCCGAAGACGAAGGCGTAGGTGGGGATGGCGAAGATCGTGCCCGACTCGCGCACGCCGCGCAGGTTCATCAGCATGAGCAGGACGATCATGCCGATGGCGCCCAGCACCTTGTGCTCGACGAAGAACGGCACGGCGGAGCCGAGGTTCTCCACGCCGGAGGCGACCGACACGGCCACGGTCAGGACGTAGTCGACCAGCAGCGCGCTGGCCACGGTGAGCCCGGCGCGCGGGCCGAGGTTGGTCGTCGCGACCTCGTAGTCGCCACCGCCGGAGGGGTAGGCGTGCACGTTCTGCCGGTACGAGGCGACGACGGTGAACATCAGCACGACGACCGCGACCGCGATCCAGGGGCTGAAGTGGTAGGCCGACACTCCCGCGATCGACAGGACCAGGAGCACCTCTCCGGGCGCGTACGCCACGGAGGACAGCGGGTCGGAGGCGAAGACGGGGAGCGCCAGCCTCTTCGGGAGGAGCGTCTCTCCGAGCCTGTCGCTGCGGAGCGCCCGCCCGATCAGGATCCGTTTCGGAAGGTCGGTCAGTTTGGACACCCCGCGATGTTAGAGGATCGTCAAGATTTCCGATCCCCCGCCCACCTATCAAGGGCTTACGTGCGTGTGTAGCTTTGGGCGCGGTCTGAGACCCTGAGGGGGATCGGCCGGAATTGTTGACAGCCGGAAGGACGGTCGTGCACGTCGTGATTATGGGGTGTGGGCGAGTGGGTTCCACTCTCGCGCACTCCCTTGAGCAGCAAGGTCATACAGTGGCCGTGATCGACCAGGACCCGACGGCGTTCCGCCGCCTGGGCTCCGGGTTCAGCGGACGCCGCGTGACCGGGGTCGGATTCGACCAGGACACGCTGCGCGAGGCCGGCATCGAGGAGGCGGGCGCCTTCGCGGCCGTCAGCAGCGGTGACAATTCCAACATCATCGCGGCCCGGGTGGCCCGGGAGATGTTCGGGATCGAGAACGTCGCCGCCCGGATCTACGACCCCCGGCGGGCGGAGGTGTACCAGCGCCTGGGCATCCCCACCGTCGCCACCGTCCGCTGGACGGCCGACCAGATGCTGCGCCGCCTGTTGCCGTCCGGCGCGGAGCCGCTGTGGCGCGACCCGAGCGGGGGTGTGCAGCTCGCCGAGGTGCACACGGACACCGCCTGGGTGGGCCACAAGATCAGCAGGCTCCAGGAGGAGACCGGAGTGCGCGTGGCGTTCCTCACCCGGCTGGGCGAGGCGATGCTCCCCACGTCGGAGACGGTCCTGCAGGAAGGCGACCTGGTGCACGTGATGATGCGCACGGGCGAGGTCGAACAGGTCGAGGCCGCGTTCGCAAAGGGCCCTGAGGAGGCGCACCGATGAGGGTCGCCATTGCCGGGGCCGGGGCGGTCGGCCGCTCCATCGCGGGTGAGCTGCTGGAGAACGGCCACGAGGTCCTGCTGATCGACAAGAACCCGACCTCGATCTCGGTGGAGCGGGTGCCCCAGGCCGAGTGGCTGCTGGCCGACGCCTGCGAGATCACGTCGCTGGACGAGGCCGCGCTGCAGCGTTGCAACGTGGTGATCGCCGCCACGGGCGACGACAAGGTCAATCTGGTCGTCTCGCTGCTCGCCAAGACCGAGTACGGCGTCCCGCGCGTCGTCGCGCGGGTGAACAACCCCAAGAACGAGTGGCTGTTCAACGAGGCCTGGGGCGTGGACGTGGCCGTCTCCACCCCGCGCCTGATGTCGGCGCTGGTGGAGGAGGCGGTGAGCGTCGGCGACCTCGTCCGGCTGATGCGCTTCAGCCAGGGCGACGCGAACCTGGTCGAGCTGACCCTCCCGGAGGAGGCCGCGCTGGTGGGCACCCGGGTCGGGGAGGTCGCCTGGCCGGAGGACACCTCGCTGGTCACGATCATCCGCGGCCACCGCGTGCTCACCCCGTCCAAGGACGACGCGCTCGAGGCGGGCGACGAGCTGCTGTTCGTCGCGGCCCCGCACCGCGAGGAGCAGCTGGAGGACCTGCTCTCGGTGCGCAGCGCCGAGGCCGGTGCGTAAGGCGTAGGACGTACAGGCCGTACGCACGAGGGGCGGCCGGAACCCGTGGGTTCCGGCCGCCCCTCGTGCGTTCGCCGTCGGCGCGGGGCGCCGGGTCAGCGGTTGGCGGCCTCCTCGGCGGCGCGCTCGGCCTTCTCGGCCCGCTCGGCCTCCTCCATCTCCGCGATCACGTCGATCGGCGGCGGCGCCTTGGCCAGGAAGATCCAGGTCAGGTAGACGCAGAGCAGGAACGGCGGGATGCCGAGGGCGACCTTGACCCAGCCGAGCTGGGTGGCGTTCCCCCAGAAGTAGAGCGGGAAGAGGATCGCCGACTTGACGAGCAGGATGACGCCCCAGGCCCAGGTGGCCTTGGTGTACGCGACGAGCCGTCCCGGGTTCCGCGTCCGCCAGGACAGGTTCTCCTTGAGGATCGGGCCGAGCAGCAGTCCGATCAGCGGGTACTTCACCAGCGCGGAGACCACGTAGGCGACCGCGAGCCCGAGGGTGTAGAGCATGCCGGGCAGGTAGAAGTTCTTCGCGTCGCCGGACATCATCGCGAACACCGCGCCGAAGGCGACGCCGAAGACGCCGCTGAAGGCGTGCTTGAGGGTCTGCCTGCGCACCAGGCGGGCCAGTGCCAGCACCAGCGACAGGCCCAGGGCGGCGATGGCCGCGACGTGGATGTCCCGGTTGATCGTGTAGATCAGGACGAAGACGAGGCCGGGCACCGTCGTGTCGATCATGCCCCAGACGCCGCCGAAGGCCTCCAGGAGCGCATGGTCGGCGGCCGCCTTGGAGGCGGCCGCGTCCTGCTCCGGCCCGTGCTCGGTCCCGGTCGTGGGCTGTGCCCCGGTCCGCTTGTCGATCGACGCCACCGGCTACTCCTGTCCGACCGGACGCAACTCGTACTTGGGATTGAACAGCACCGGACGGCCGCGGTTCATGGAGATCCGCCCCGACGCGATGATCCTGCGGCCCGGCTCGATGCCGACGATGCTGCGCCGGCCCAGCCACACCACGTCCAGCGGTGCGGAACCGTCGAACAGCTCGGCCTCCAGGGCGGGCACGCCGGCCCGCGGCCGCAGAGTGACAGCGCGTAGTGTACCGGTCACGGTCACTATGTCGCGATCGGAGCAGTCGCAGATCCGGGTGCACCCGACGTCCGCGGTGTCCTGCCGCAGCTCGTCGGAGTGCAGCTCCTCCTGGGAGCTGGACAGTCGGTCGAGCATCCTGCGGAAGCGGCCGGCAGGCCGGTCCGAACGGGTGGTACCACTCATACCTGGAAGGGTACCGGGCCCGGGTGAACGGATCACCGATCACTTCTCGAAGCGGTAGCCCATGCCCGGCTCGGTGATGAAGTGCCGCGGGTGCGCGGGGTCGGCCTCCAGCTTGCGCCGCAACTGCGCCATGTAGACCCGCAGGTAGTTGCTCTCGGTGCCGTAGGACGGGCCCCAGACCTCCTGGAGCAGCTGTTTCTGGCTGACCAGACGGCCGGTGTTGCGGACCAGGACCTCCAGCAGGTGCCACTCGGTGGGCGTGAGCCGGACGTCGGCGCCGTCGCGGTTGACCTTCTTGGCGGCGAGGTCGACGGTGAAGGACTCGGTCTCCACGGTCGCGGCGCCGTCCTCGGGGCCACCGGGCGTGGCGCGGCGGACGGCGGCGCGCAGCCGGGCCAGCAGCTCGTCCATGCCGAAGGGCTTGGTGACGTAGTCGTCGGCGCCCGCGTCGAGGGCCTCGACCTTCTCGTCGGAGGCCTGGCGGGCGGAGAGCACGATGATCGGCACCCGGGTCCAGCCGCGCAGTCCGCGGATCACCTCGACGCCGTCCATGTCGGGCAGGCCGAGGTCGAGCACGATGACGTCGGGGTGGCGGGCGGCGGCGAGCTGCAGCGCGGTCGCGCCGTCGTGGGCGGCGTCGACCTCGTACTTGCGGGCCCGCAGGTTGATCACGAGAGCGCGCACGATCTGCGGCTCGTCGTCGACCACGAGCACCCGGTTCATGGAGCCTGCCTTTCCTTCTCGGTGAGGGGGGTGGAGCGGGGGTGCGGTGCGGGCACGGTCAGGTCGTCGCCTCGGCCGGTAGGTCCGGGGCGGCGGGGGTGCTGCCGGGCGCGGCCGGGAGGGTGAGCACCATCGTCAGGCCGCCTCCCGGGGTGTCCTCGGGTTGGAGGGTGGCGCCCATGGCGTCGGCGAAGCCGCGGGCCACCGCGAGGCCGAGGCCCACGCCGTTGCCGCGGGGGGCGTCGCCGTACCGCTGGAACGGCTCGAAGATCCGTTCCTTGGCGACGTCGGGGACACCGGGCCCGCGGTCGACGACGCGCAGGTCGACGTGGCCGCCCAGGGCGCTGGCGGCGACCAGCACCCGGGTGCCGGCGGGGCTGTACTTGACGGCGTTCTCGACGATGTTGGCGACGCTGCGCTCGAGGAGCCCCGGGTCGACGGAGACCATCGGGAGGGTCTCGGGGACGTCCAGGGTGACGCTGCCGTCGGGGACTCCGCGCAGGGCCTTGGGGACGACCTCGTCGAGGTCCACCTCGCGGATCAGCGGGGTGACCGTGCCGGTCTGCAGGCGCGACATGTCGAGGAGGTTGCCGACCAGGTTGTCGAGCCGGTCCGCGCCCTCCTCGATGGCCTCCAGAAGCTCGGCCTCGTCCTCCTCGGACCAGGCGACGTCGTCGGAGCGCAGCGAGCTGACGGCCGCCTTGATGGCGGCGAGCGGGGTGCGCAGGTCGTGCGAGACGGCGGCGAGCAGGGCGGTGCGGATGCGGTTGCCCTCGGCGAGCTTGTGGGCCCTGGCGGCCTCGTCCTCCAGCCGCTGCCGGTCCAGGACGCCGGCGGCCTGGGCCGCGAAGGCGGAGAGCACCCGGCGGTCGGAGGCGGGCAGCACCCGGCCGACCAGGGCCAGCGAGAGGTTGTCGCTGACCGGCACCTCCACGTCCGCGTCCTCGGGGCGCGGGCACTGCCGGCTGCCGACGCCGGCGGCGCAGGTCCACGCGTCGTGCTCGCTGGCCCGCTCCAGCAGCGACACGGCCTCCATGCCGAAGGTCTCCCGGACCCGTTCCAGCAGGGCGTCCAGGGAGTGCTCGCCGCGCAGCACGCTGCCGGCCAGGTACGACAGGATCTCGGCCTCGGACTGGAGTCTGGCGGCCTGGTGGGTGCGGCGCGCCGCCAGGTCCACCACGGAGGCCACCGCGATGCCGACCAGCACGAAGATCACGATGGCGATCAGGTTCTCGGGCTGGGCGATGGTGAAGGTGTGCAGGGGCGGGGCGAAGAAGTAGTTCAGCAGCAGTGAGCCGCCGACCGCCGAGACCAGCGCCGGGTAGAGGCCGCCGACGAGGGCCGCCGCGACCGTCAGGGTCATGAACAGCAGCATGTCGGTGGCGATGCCCAGGGCGGGGTGCAGCTGGGTGAGCACCAGGCAGAGCAGCGCGGGGCCGAGCACACCGGTCAGCCAGCCGGCGATCACCCGGGAGCGGCCGAGCTGGGCGCCGCGGGCCACGGGCAGGCCCCGGCCCTTGGCGGCGTGCTCGTGGGTGACGATGTGCACGTCGAGGTCCGGCCCGGACTCGCGGGCCACGGTCGCGCCGACGCCCGGCCCGAAGACGTACTGCCACGCGGGCCGGCGGCTGGTGCCGAGCACGACCTGGGTGGCGTTGACTCCGCGGGCGAAGTCCAGCAGGGCGCCGGGGACGTCGTCGCCGACGACGTGGTGGAAGGAACCGCCGAGGTCCTCCACGAGGGTGCGCTGGACGGCGAGTTCCTTGGGCGAGCCGGCCGTCAGGCCGTCGCTGCGCGCGATGTGGACGGCGAGGATCTCCCCGCCGGAGCCCTTGGCGGCCATCCGGGCGGCGCGCCGGATCAGCGTCCGTCCCTCGGGGCCGCCGGTGAGGCCGACCACGATGCGCTCACGCGCCTGCCAGGTGGCGGAGATCCGGTGGTCGGTGCGGTACTGCCGCAGGTATTCGTCGACCCGGTCGGCCACCCACAGCAGGGCCAGCTCGCGCAGCGCGGTGAGGTTGCCGGGCCGGAAGTAGTTGGACAGGGCCGCGTCGACCTTGTCGGAGGCGTAGATGTTGCCGTGCGCCATGCGGCGGCGCAGCGCCTGTGGCGACATGTCGACCAGCTCGATCTGGTCGGCGCGGCGGACCACCTCGTCGGGCACGGTCTCGCGCTGGCGTACCCCGGTGATCGACTCGACGACGTCGCCGAGCGACTCCAGGTGCTGGATGTTCACCGTCGATATGACGTTGATGCCGGCCTGGAGCAGTTCCTCGATGTCCTGCCAGCGCTTCTCGTTGCGGCTGCCCGGGATGTTGGTGTGCGCCATCTCGTCGACGAGGGCGACCTCGGGCCGGCGCGCGAGCACCGCGTCGACGTCCATCTCGGTGAAGACGGTGTCCCGGTACTCGATCTCCTTGCGCCGCACGACCTCCAGGCCGTGCAGCATGACCTCGGTGCGGGCGCGGTTGTGGTGCTCGACGAAGGCGACGACGACGTCGGTGCCGCGCTCCAGGCGCCGGTGGGCCTCGGAGAGCATGGCGTAGGTCTTGCCCACTCCCGGGGCCGCCCCCAGGTATATCCGCAAAGTCCCGCGTGCCATGGCTCCACGTTCCGCCTCGTGGCGTGCCCCTTCCGGGCGCGTCCGACGTTAAGAATCCTATGGTCCCAGCAGCGGACAAATCGGGCGTGATGTTCCTGCGGGGAGCACGTTGACGCGTCCTTGACGCCCTCCTCGTGCCGCCGCCTGCGGTCAGCGGAACTCCGCGAGCCGCGGCCTCAGGCCGAGGACGGCCAGCGCCGCGGCGGCCACCAGCGCCCCGGCGAGGCCCAGGGGGACGGACAGCGCCCGGTCCGCGCCGTCCGCGGCGGCGCGCTCGTAGGCGGCGGAGTTGATGGCGATGACCTCGCCGAGCGCCTGGTCGAACGCCGCGAAGTCGTGGTTCGACTCCCCGGGTCCGTAGCCGGTGCCGTACGCGACGGCAGCGGGAAGCCGGCCGGCCTCGGCCAGGGCCCGGATCGTGCGGTCGTCCCGCTCGTACACCTGGTAGCGGAGCAGCGCCCGCTCGGCGGCGGCGCGCTCACCGGGGAAGGTGATGTTGCGGAACTCGTCACCGAGGAACCCGGTGAAACGCAGGTCCGCGGGATCCGCGCGGTAGGCGCCGAGGGCCCGGGCGAGGGCGGGGTCGTAGTCGTCGACGGAGGCGACGCCCGGCAGCCGCGCCAGCCTCTGGCTCTTGTCGAGGAAGTCCGCCTCGTGCCCGGCGGCGTGCGCCCGGTCCAGGAGGTAGCGGGACTCGTCGGCGTTGGCGTCGTAGGCGACCGCGCGGGCACGGGTGAGCGCGAGGACGGAGTCGAAGGCGTCCCGGCGGGCCACCGTCAGGTCGTCCCGCTGGGCGCCGAGGCCCACCGTGCCGGCGGCCGTCACGGCCAGCGCGATCAGCGTGGCGGCGGCGAGGGCGGGGCTGACCACGCGCCGGAAGCGGCTCGCGAGGAAGAGCTGCAGCACCACAAGGACCGCGAGCAGGAGGAGGCCGGTGCACACGACGGCCGTGCGCACGGCGCCTGCCTTGTCGTACGCGTGGCGGTAGGCGCGCTCGAAGGAGGCGTCGTTGACCGTCACCAGGACGTCGGCCTCGGGGAGCAGCCGGGTGCGCATCAGGTCGGACGCGGAGCGGTAGGCGTCGACGGCGGCCCGGTCGGAGCGCTCGCCGAGCAGCAGCGCCCGGGCGGCCCGTTCCTCGTAGCGGCCGAAGTCGCGGATGGCGGCGGCGACCTCCCGCTCGGCGGCGGGGTCGCCCGCCGCGGCCTCCGCGAGGTCGCGGAGGTATCCGGCGGCTTCGGAGCGGCGCTGGCCGTAGATCCGCGCGGCGTCGCCGCCGCCGGGGGTCAGGAGCTGGTTGGCGACCTGGGCGTCCATGTCGCTGAGCGCGAAGTACAGGCCCGCGGCGCTGGTGACCTGGGGCGCGGAGTGCGTGCGGATCGCCGCCCAGGAGTCGTCCGCCGACGCACCGCCCGCCAGAAGCACCGCCGCCAGGGCGGCGCACGCGGCGAGGGCGGTCGTCCGCAGCAGCCGTAACCGCGCGGGTACGGTGCCGGGGCGGCCGCGCAGCGACGCTGTCAACGTGCAACGCGGCCGGCCCGGCGACCCCCCACGGAGGGGAGGCCTGCGCGGAACACGGTGCCGTCTCCCTGACCCGGAATCCCCACCGCCGTCCGGATCCGGACCAGGTGGCACCTGCCGCCGCTCCTCAGCGGTAACGGTGTGCGCCATTCCGCAGCCCCCTCCGCACCGCCGAGCGGCCTCCGCCGGCCTCCCCTCCGTGCTTCCACTCTCTCCCCGCCGGCCACGTCCCGGGCCCTGCGTTGTCGGCCCCCTGACGGCAAACCCCCGGCGCTTGACGCCTTCCTGACGCGACCCGCCCCACGCCCCCACGACGGCGGGCGCCGCGGCGGGGTACGCGCCCAGGCGCACACGGCCGGGCGTAGCAGGTCCGCCGGCGCGGCGGTGCCCGGCGCCGCGGGCCAGGCAGCCCGGCGGTCAGCGGGGCCGCCGCCGCCCGGCCCATGAACGCCCACCGCTCGGGCGCCGTTCGGCGCAACGGGCCGTCACGCGGCCGCCCGGGCCGGTCTTTGACTGCCGAGCACAGCGACGACGAGCAGCGCGAGCGGTCCGGCGGCGCGGTACCGCACCGGGGAGTCGGTCACCCGCCGCCACGGCGGTGCGTCCCTCGCGCGCGCCGAAACCCACCCGGCGGGTGGGATGCCGGGTGGGTGGGGGCGGCGGTGGGTCAGCCGGCCAGCTTCTGCAGCGCGATGTTGAGCTCCAGGACGTTGACGGTCGGCTGGCCGAGGATGCCGAACTGCCGTCCGTCCGTGTGCCCCTTGACCAGCCGGGCGACCTCGGCGGTGCTCAGCCCGTTGGCCTTGGCTACGCGCGCGGTCTGGATGTCCGCGTACGCCGGGGAGATGTCCGGGTCGAGGCCGGAGCCGGACGCCTGGACCGCGTCCGCGGGGACCTCGGACTCCGGGACGCCGTTGAAGGCGGCGACCTCCTGCTTGCGCTCCTTCACCAGGTCGGTGAGGGCCTTGCTGGTGACCGCGAGGTTGGACGCGCTGGTGTAGGTCGGGTCGTACGGCCCGGCTCCGGCTCCCGCGTCGGCGGCCGAGGGGCGCGGCTGGAACCACTTGGGGTCCGGGGCGAAGTCCTTGCCCGTGGTGAAGTTCTGGCCGATCAGCGTGGAGCCGACGACCTTGCCGCCGACCTTCACCTCGGAGCCGCCTGCCTGGTCGTGGAAGGCCGCTTGGCCCACCCCCCACACCGCGACGGGGTAGACGACGCCGAGGACGACGGTCAGCACCAGCAGCGCGCGCAGGGCGCTCCAGAGCAGCCGGGCGGAGTTGCGTACGGAAGTGTTCATGGTTCTCTGCACGCCTCGCGTCAGTGGATTCCGGGGATCAGGGAGATGAGCATGTCGATCAGCTTGATGCCGATGAACGGGGCGACCAGGCCGCCGAGTCCGTAGATCCCGAGGTTCCGGCGGAGCATCCGGTCGGCGCTGGTGGGCCGGTAGCGCACGCCGCGCAGGGCGAGCGGCACGAGGGCGATGATGATCAGCGCGTTGAAGATGACCGCGGACAGGATCGCGGACTGTGGCGAGGACAGCTGCATGATGTTGAGCTTGTCCAGGCCCGGGTAGACGATCGCGAACATCGCGGGGATGATCGCGAAGTACTTCGCCACGTCGTTGGCGATGGAGAAGGTGGTCAGCGCGCCGCGGGTGATGAGCAGCTGCTTGCCGATCTCCACGATCTCGATCAGCTTGGTGGGGTTGGAGTCCAGGTCCACCATGTTCCCGGCCTCCTTGGCGGCCGAGGTGCCGGTGTTCATGGCCACGCCCACGTCGGCCTGGGCCAGCGCCGGGGCGTCGTTGGTGCCGTCACCGGTCATCGCGACGAGCTTGCCGCCCGCCTGCTCCCGCTTGATCAGCGCCATCTTGTCCTCGGGCGTCGCCTCCGCCAGGAAGTCGTCGACCCCCGCCTCGTCCGCGATCGCCTTGGCCGTCAGCGGGTTGTCACCGGTGATCATCACCGTGCGGATGCCCATCCGCCGCAGCTCGTCGAACCGTTCCCGCATGCCCTCCTTGACCACGTCCTTCAGGTGGATGACACCCAAGACGCGGGCCGCGCCGTCCTCCTTGACCGCGACCAGCAACGGGGTGCCGCCGGCAGCGGAGATGGTGTCGACGGTGCGCTGCGCGTCGGGGGCGACGGTGCCGCCGTTCCCGGTGACCCAGGCGGCGATCGCGCCGGCCGCGCCCTTGCGGACCTGGCGGCCGTCGACGTCGACGCCGGACATGCGGGTCTGCGCGGTGAAGGGCACGAACTCGGCGTGCCCGAGCTCGCCCTCGTTTCGCTCGCGGAGGCCGTACTTCTCCTTCGCCAGGACGACGATGGAACGGCCCTCGGGCGTCTCGTCGGCCAGCGACGACAACTGCGCGGCGTCGGCGAGCCCGGCCTCGTCCGCGCCCGCCACGGGCACGAACTCCGCGGCCTGGCGGTTGCCGAGGGTGATGGTGCCGGTCTTGTCGAGCAGCAGGGTGGACACGTCGCCGGCGGCCTCGACGGCGCGGCCGGACATGGCGAGCACGTTGCGCTGCACCAGGCGGTCCATGCCGGCGATGCCGATCGCCGACAGCAGGGCGCCGATCGTCGTCGGGATGAGGCAGACCAGCAGCGCGACCAGGACGATCATCGACTGCTCGGCGCCCGCGTAGATCGCGAACGGCTGCAGGGTGACGACCGCGAGCAGGAAGACGATGGTCAGCGAGGCCAGCAGGATGTTCAGCGCGATCTCGTTGGGCGTCTTCTGCCGGGCCGCACCCTCCACCAGGGCGATCATCCGGTCGATGAAGGTCTCACCGGGCTTGGTCGTGATGCGCACGACGATCCGGTCCGACAGCACCTTCGTGCCGCCCGTGACCGCGCTGCGGTCACCACCGGACTCCCGGATGACCGGGGCCGACTCACCGGTGATCGCCGATTCGTCGACCGACGCGACGCCCTCCACGACGTCACCGTCACCCGGGATCACGTCGCCCGCCTCGCAGACCACCTGGTCGCCGACGCGCAGTTCTGTCCCCGGCACACGCTCCTCGGCGCCGTCCATGAGACGGCGGGCGACGGTGTCGGTCTTGGCCCGGCGCAGCGTGTCGGCCTGGGCCTTGCCGCGGCCCTCGGCGACGGCCTCCGCGAGGTTGGCGAAGATCACGGTGAGCCAGAGCCATGCGGTGATCGCCCAGCCGAACCAGTCGGCCGGGGAGAGCAGCGCCAGCACGGTGGTGAGCACCGAGCCGATCAGGACCACGAACATGACGGGCGACTTGATCATCACCCGGGGGTCGAGCTTGCGCAGGGCGTCCGGGAGGGACCGCAGCAGCTGGGCCGGGTCGAAGAGCCCGCCCGAGACGCGGGCGCCGTGGCCCGCGTCCGGGGCGTGCGGTGCCAGTCCTCCCTCGGGCGCGCGTACGGGCGTGTCGGTGGACATGGTTTCCTCTGCGGGGGTGGGGGTGGTCGCACGGCTCATGACAGGCCCTCCGCGAGCGGGCCGAGGGCGAGCGCGGGGAAGTAGGTCAGGGCGGTGATGATCAGGATCGCGCCGACGAGCAGGCTCGCGAAGAGCGGCTTCTCGGTGCGCAGGGTGCCCGCGGTGGCGGGCACCGGCTTCTGCCGGGCGAGCGACCCGGCCAGGGCCAGGACGAAGACCATCGGCACGAAGCGGCCGAGGAGCATCGCGAGGCCGAGCGTGGTGTTGTACCACTGCGTGTTGGCGCTCAGGCCGGCGAAGGCGGAGCCGTTGTTGTTGCCGGCGGAGGTGTAGGCGTACAGGACCTCGGAGAAGCCGTGCGGCCCGCTGTTGAGCATGGAGTGCGGCGGGGTCGGCAGGGCCATCGCCAGGGCGGTGAAGACCAGCACGACGGTCGGGGTGACCAGGATGTAGAGGGCGGCGAGCTTGATCTCCCGGGTGCCGATCTTCTTGCCCAGGTACTCCGGGGTGCGGCCGACCATCAGGCCGGCGATGAACACCGCGATGATCGCCATGATCAGGATGCCGTAGAGGCCGGAGCCGACACCGCCCGGCGCGATCTCGCCCAGCATCATCCCGAGCAGGGTGATGCCTCCGCCGAGGCCGGTGAAGGAGGAGTGGAAGGAGTCCACCGCGCCGGTCGACGTCAAGGTGGTGCTCACCGCGAACAGCGACGAGGCGCCGACGCCGAAGCGCTGTTCCTTTCCCTCCATGGCGGCGCCCGCGATCTGGTTCGCCGAGCCGGGGTGCGCGAACTCGACCCAGGTCATCAGCGTGACGAAGCCGATCCAGATCAGGCCCATCGCGGCGAGGATCGCGTAGCCCTGCTTGATGTTGCCGACCAGCTTCCCGAAGGTGCGGGTCAGCGAGAGCGGGATCACCAGCATCAGGAAGATCTCGAAGAGGTTGGTGAACGCGTCCGGGTTCTCGAAGGGGTGGGCGGAGTTGACGTTGTAGAAGCCGCCGCCGTTGGTGCCGAGCTCCTTGATGGCCTCCTGGGAGGCCACCGGGCCACCGGTCAGCGTCTGGTGGCCGCCGGCGAGGGTGGTGATCTCGTGCCAGCCGGCGAAGTTCTGGATCGCCCCGAAGCCCACCAGCACGATCGCGGCGACGAACGCCACGGGCAGCAGGATGCGGACGGTGCCGCGGACCATGTCGGTCCAGAAGTTGCCGAGCTCGCCGGTGCGGGAGCGCACGAAGCCGCGGACCAGCGCCACGGCCACGGCCATGCCGACCGCCGCCGAGACGAAGTTCTGCACGGCCAGGCCCGCGGTCTGGGCGGCGTGCCCCATGGCGTTCTCACCCATGTACGACTGCCAGTTCGTGTTGGTCACGAACGAGGCCGCGGTGTTGAACGCCTGGTCGGGCGTGATGGCGGCGAAGCCGAGCGACAGCGGGAGGTGGTCCTGGAGCCGCAGGAACAGGTACAGGAACAGCACGCCCACGAAGGAGAAGGCCAGCACCGCCCTGAGGTAGGCGGGCCAGCGCATCTCGGCGTCCGGGTCGGCGCCGAAGCAGCGGTAGATCAGCCGCTCCACCCGCAGGTGCCGGTCGGAGCTGTAGACGGCGGCCATGTAGTCGCCGAAGGGGCGGTACACCAGGGCCAGCGCCACGATGAGGGCGGTGACCTGGAGCACGTCAGCGGTGATGGGGCCCATGTCCGGAACTCAGAACCTCTCGGGTCGGACGAGCGCCAGGATCAGGTAGACCAGCAGGGCGACGGCGACGACGAGTCCGACGATGTTCTCGGCGCTCACAGCTTCGCCACCCCCTTGGCGATGAGGGCCACCAGCGCGAAGACCGCGATCGTGGTGACCACGAAGGCCAGGTCGGCCATCGTGTGCTCCTAGCTTCGGATCGGACGTTTACCAGGCCAGGAAACCTCCGTCCCCGCCGTACGCGGACCTCGTTGACGGCTTCCATACGGGCCCTCACGGCGCCTTGACGGACCTTTGACGTTCACCCCGATGACCTGCGAAAACGCCCGTGGGCCGACCTGTTCTCACAGGTCGGCCCACGGGCGTTCGGCGTGGCCGGGGCGCTGGGCCCCGGGGTTCAGTGCACCTCGGTGATCTCCGGTCCGCGACGCATCGGGTCGATGCCGTCGGAGAAGCGACCGGCCTCTTCCTGGGCGATGCCCTCGGGCACCATCTGGGCGTCGTTGGGCAGCTTCAGCACGATCGGGTCGCGCGGCGCCATCGGCGACTCGCCGCGGACGACGACCGTGTCGCGGAAGATCTGCTCCAGCAGGCCGGCGGTCTCGGGCTGGACGGCGCCCTGACCGGAGATGACGCCCCGCAGGAACCAGCGCGGGCCGTCGCAGCCGACGAAGCGCACGACCTGGACGCCGTTGGCGCCGTTGGGCAGCTGCACCGGGACCTGGGCGCGCAGCTCCCAGCCCAGCGGACCCTCGACCTCGTCGACGATGCCGCCCTGCTTGGTAATGCCGGACGCGATCTCGTCGCGGACCTCGCCCCAGATGCCCTCCGACTTGGGGGCGGCGAAGCCCTGCAGCTGGACGGCGCTCTCCCGGAGCACCACGGTCGCGGCGACGATGGACTCCCCGGCCACCTCGACGCGCAGCTCCATGCCCTGCACACCGGGCACGAACAGCCCGCCCAGGTCGACCCGGCCCTCGGCCGGGTCCCTGACCTCGCTCACGTCCCACGGGCCGTCCGGCCTGGGGGCGGGCGGAAGGTTGTACCGACGGGACTCCATGGAGTCGTCCGACTCCTCGGCGTCTTCGGCCAGCTCGTCAGGGCCCTCGGCCTCGAGCTCGTCGAGGGCGTCTCCGCGCTCCTTGCGACGACGACGGAACACGTCACTGTCCTTCCCGGTCAGCGATGACCGATGCGTATCCATTGCCGGACGGACCGACCGGCGAGCCATCCACCGCGGCATGACCCCCCGTGGAGCCGAAGCCCCCTGCTGCCCGTTCCGAGCCGGGCAGCTCCGCCACCTCGTGGAAGCGGACCCGCTCGACCTGCTGGACGACCAGTTGGGCGATCCGGTCCCCTGCTGCGAACCGTACGCTCTCGCGCGGGTCCAGGTTGACCACGATCACCTTGATCTCCCCACGGTACCCGGCATCAACCGTTCCCGGGGCATTCACGAGCGCCACTCCGCACCTCGCGGCCAGGCCCGAGCGCGGGTGCACGAAGGCGGCGTAGCCGTACGGCAGCGCGATCGACACCCCCGTGGGCAGCACGGCACGCTCACCGGGGGCCAGTTCGGCCGCCTCGGTGGTGACGAGGTCGGCCCCGGCGTCGCCCGGGTGCCCGTACGAAGGAATCGGGACGTCCTCGTGCAAACGGTGGATGAGGACGTCGACCGGGGGGCGACCGCCGCCGGTCACGGGTTCACCTCGAAGGCGCGCGCGACCTTGACCTGGTCGGGGTCGGACATCGCGGCCCGGATCTCCTCGGGGCGGCCGTTGTCGGTGAAGTGCTCCAGCTTGACCTCGATGAACAGCGCGTCCGCGCGGACGGCGACCGGGCCGTCCGGGCCGCCGATGCGGCCGACCGCGGTCGAGTAGATCTTGCGCCCGGCCACGGCGGTGCAGCGGGCCTGCAGGTGGAGGGTGGCACCGACCGGCACGGGCTGCACGAAGTCGGTCTCCAGGCGGCCGGTCACGGCGATGGTCCGCAGCAGCCAGGCCAGCGAACCGAGCGTCTCGTCGAGCGCCGTGGCCAGCACACCGCCGTGCGCCAGGCCCGGGGCGCCCTGGTGGGCGGGCTGGACCGTGAACTCCGCGGTCACGCTGACGCCCTCACCGGCCGTGGCCTCCAGGTGCAGGCCGTGCGGCTGCGCCCCGCCACAGCCGAAGCAGTGGTCGTAGTGCGCGCCCAGCGGTTCACCGGGAGCGGGGGCGTCGGGGTGCCGCTCGGGCGCGACGGCGTCGCTCGGCGGTGTCAGGCCCGGGCGGTCCGGGCCGGCGTCGGTCGTAGCTCCACTCACGCGGGAGACCCTACCCTCCTGCGGGATCCATTCCCGCCGCCCGGCCGTTGTCCTTGCGGCCCCGCGGCCCGCCCATCACCGGAGCACCCTCCCTTGGAGCACCACATGACCCCCAGGTCCGTCGTCGTCACAGGAGCCGGGTGCGGGATCGGCCTCGCCACCACCCTGGAACTCGCCCACGCCGGTTTCGACGTCATCGGGACGGTACGGAGCGAGGAGAAGGCGGAGGCGCTGCGCGAGGCGGTGGAGCGCACCGGCGCGTCGGTGCGCACCGTCCTCCTGGACGTCACGGACGCCACGTCCTCCGTCCGGGCGTTCACCGAGATCGCCACGATGACGGACGGCGGCCCGTGGGCGGTGGTGAACAACGCCGGGATCGCCCAGCCCGGTGCGATCGAGGACGTCGACGACGAGCAGGTGCGGCAGCAACTGGAGACCAACCTGGTGGCCCCGGCGCGCATCGCCCGCCTGGTGCTGCCCACGATGCGGGCCCGGCGCGCGGGGCGGATCGTCAACATCTCGTCGATCTCCGGGCGGGTCTCGATGCCGCTGCTCGGCTGGTACTGCGCCAGCAAGCAGGGCCTGGAGGCGGTGACGGACGCTCTGCGGATGGAGGCCGCCCCGTTCGGCGTCAAGGTCGTGCTGGTGGAGCCCGGCTCGTACGGCACGGACATCTGGCAGCGCGGCGCGAGCCGGCTCCCGCAGCGCCGCAACTCCGCCTACCGGCACCAGTACGAGGCCGCGGAGGAGATGATCAAGCGGGAGCTGCCCTCGCCGCGCCCGGTGGCGCGCACGGTCCTGAGGGCGCTCACGGCACCGCGGCCGCTCCCCCGCTACCTGGTGGGCACCGACGCCCGGTCCTCCGCCGTCCTGGACGCCGCCCTGCCGACCGCCGCGACCGACTGGGCCAAGCAGGTCGCCACGGGGCTGCGGCGTCCCCCGCGCGCGGCGCACGCGCTGACGAGGCTGCGGTCCCGGGGCGGGCGCTGAGGACACGGCATGACAAGCTTGGTGTCATGACCGTCATGAGCTATGAGGAGCGGCTGACCGCGCCGCGTTCGTGGTGGGGCCTCGCCGTCGGCGCGGGCGTCTCACTGGCGCTGATCCTGCTGCCCTTCGGGCCCCTGGCGCTGCTCGGCGGGCTGGTGGGCGGTACGGCCGCCGGAGCGGCCCTGGTCAGCGCGTACGGCTCGCCGCGGCTGCGGGTGGTCGCCGGTTCGCTGGTGGCCGGGGACGCGAAGATCCCCGTGACGGCGCTCGGCGAGGCCACGGTGCTGGACCGGGACGAGGCCGTGGCCTGGCGGTCGTACAAGGCCGATCCGCGCGCCTTCATGCTGCTGCGCGCGTACGTGCCGACCGCGCTCAAGGTCGAGGTCACCGACCCGGACGACCCGACGCCCTACCTGTACCTGTCGACCCGCTCGCCCGAGCGCCTCGCCGCGGCCCTGCGGGACGTGCGCGTCTGAGCACACGGGCGCCCCGGCACGGGGTGCCCGGTGCCGGGTGGCTCAGCCACCGGGCCCGAGCGCGGGCGGGGGCTCCTCCTCGGCGGACAGCAGGCCCCAGGGCACCTGGCGGACGCGCAGGTCCTTGCGGATCTGCTCCGCGAGCTTCTTGGTGTCGCGCCGGTTCATCACGGCACCGACGGCCGCGCCGACCATGAACGGGGTCAGTGTCGGCAGGTTGCGCATGGTGCGCTTCATCAGCTGCTGGCGCAGCTCGCGCTTCATCCTGCCGCCGAGGGCGATGTTCAGCGTGGACGGCTTGGAGAAGTCGATCCCGCGCCGCTCGGTCCACTCGGCGAGGTACATCGTCGACCGCTGACGCAGCGTGCCCGGGGCGCGCAGCCCGTAGACCTCGTGCAGCTCGGCGATGAGCTTGTACTCGACCAGGGCGACGCCGAGGGTCTCCGAGGCCAGCTCCGCCGGCATGGCCGGCGGGGTGGGCAGCATGGCGGCGGCGCCGATGCCGGCGCCGACCGTCGCGGTGCCCATCGTGGCGGCGCCCACCAGCTTGTCGGCCAGCTCCTCGGGCCCGAGCCCGGGGAACTGGCGGCGAAGCGTCTCCAGGTCCCTGACGGGGACCCTCGGGGCCGTCTCGACGAGCCCGTCGACGAAGGTGTTCAGCGCCGCCTTGGCGCGTGCCCGTGCCCGTGCGGCACGGCCGGGGGGACGGAGCGGGACGAGATCTCCCGCCGGCCCCTCCGTTGCGCCCGCGAGCGAGGCCTCATGGCCCCGCTCGTCGTCGCTCGCCACGGTCCGGCTCTCCGTCAGGCCGCGCAGTCGCGGCAGATCGGGTTGCCGTTCTTCTCCGTCGCCAGCTGGCTGCGGTGGTGCACGAGGAAGCAGCTCATGCAGGTGAACTCGTCCGCCTGCCGGGGCAGCACCCGGACCGACAGCTCCTCATTGGAGAGGTCGGCTCCGGGCAGCTCGAGGGACTCGGCCTGGTCGAACTCGTCGACGTCGACCGTCGAGGTCGACTTGTCGTTCCTCCTGGCCTTGAGTTCCTCGATGCTGTCCTCGTTGACGTCATCGTCGGTCTTGCGTGGGGTGTCGTAATCAGTAGCCATGTATCGCTCTCCCCCTCTGGGTGTCTGCGGTGTCTCCAGCGCACGTAACGCACGGGAGGCCGGTCTTGTGCCCGGCCCGAAGCGGAGATTTTGCCTTACATCAAGTGCCGTTACTCAATCGACACCCAAACGCACCCCCGAAGAGGTGATCGCATCCGCTGCCGGTCATGACCGGAAACGGCCCGCTTGTCGCACCTTGCTCGCGCCTCCACGTGTACTTCCCGTGATCATGACCTGCGGAAACATGGATTTTTCCGGTCTTTTCCCGGAGGTCGCAATCACGGAGAGTACCCGCGGCCGGAATCGTATGTGTGATCGCTCACAGCATGCCCCCGAGGCGCGCAGACCGCAAAATTCAGCGCAAAGCGAACACGCCTCCGGGGGTGTCGTGTGACGGGTCACACGGGGATGACAACCCGCATGACCAGGCCACCTCCCTCGCGCGGGACCGCGCTGATCGTGCCGCCGTGGGCCCGGGCGACGGACTTGGCGATGGAGAGCCCGAGACCGACGCCCTTGTCACTGCCCGTGCGCTCGTTGCCCAGCCGACGGAAGGGTTCGAACAGATTGTCGATCTCGTACGCGGGGACGACGGGCCCGGTGTTGACGACCGTCAGGACCGCGGAGCCCGCCTCGACGCCCGTGGTGACCTCCACCCAGCCCTCGTCCGCGACGTTGTACCGGACGGCGTTCTGCACCAGGTTCAGCGCGATGCGCTCCAGCAGCACCCCGTTGCCCTGGACGACCGCCTCGCCCGGCGCGGCACGCAGCTCCACGCCCTTGGCGTCGGCCTCGCTGCGGGTCTGCTCCAGCGCCTGGGTGGCCGCCTCGGCGAGGTCCACCGGCTTGCGGTCGACGATCTCGTTGTCGCTGCGGGCGAGCAGCAGCAGGCCCTCCACCAGCTGCTCGCTGCGCGTGTTGGTGACGAGCAGGTTCTTCCCCAGCTGTGCCATGTCCGGGGAGGCGTTGGGGTCGGCGAGCTGGACCTCCAGCAGCGTGCGGGTGATCGCCAGCGGCGTTCTCAGCTCGTGGGAGGCGTTGGCGACGAAGCGCCGCTGGGCGTCGAAGGACCGCTCCAGGCGCTCCAGCATGTCGTCGAAGGTGTCCGCCAGCTCCTTGAGCTCGTCGTCCGGGCCGGTCAGGTGGATCCGCTGGGTCAGGTCGGAACTCACCACGCCGCGCGCGGTGCGGGTGATCCGGCCGAGCGGCGCCAGCACACGGCCGGCCAGCAGGTAGCCGAAGGCGAAGGCGAGCACGGCGAGACCGACGAGCGCGAACAGCGAGCGCTTGAGCAGGACGTTCAGGGCGGTCTCGCGCTGCACGGCCAGACAGTGGACGTAGGCCTTGTTGAAGGCGTCGGGGTTGGTCGGGCCGGTGGGCAGCTCGGGACACAGCCCGGTGAGCGACAGCCGGCCGGCCTCGACGTGGAACTGCGCCTCGGTGCCCTGGCGGATGGCCTGGGCCGCCAGCAGGTAGATGATCCACAGCAGTATCACCCCGGCGATCAGGAACATGCCGCCGTAGAGCAGGGTGAGCCTTATCCGGATCGTGGGGCGCAGCAGCGGCATGGGGCGGGCGGCCGGCTTCGGGTCCCAGGTGGGCTTGGGCGGGATGGCCTGCGACGCGGGCGGGGTCGTCGGCGAGGACGAGGGCGCGGGCACGGCGGATCAGATCCGGTAACCGGAGCCGGGCACGGTGACGATCACCGCGGGCTCCCCGAGCTTGCGGCGCAGGGTCATGACGGTGACGCGCACGACGTTGGTGAAGGGGTCGGTGTTCTCGTCCCAGGCCTTCTCCAGCAACTGCTCCGCGGAGACCACGGCACCCTCGCTGCGCAGCAGCACCTCCAGCACCGCGAACTCCTTGGGGGCCAGGTGGACCTGGCGGCCCTCCCGGGTCACCTCGCGGCGGTTGGGGTCGAGCTTGATCCCGGAACGCTCCAGCACCGGCGGCAGCGGCGCGGTCGTACGGCGCCCGAGGGCCCGCACGCGGGCGGTCAGCTCGGTGAAGGCGAAGGGCTTGGGGAGGTAGTCGTCCGCGCCCAGTTCCAGCCCCTCCACGCGGTCGCTGACGTCGCCCGCGGCGGTCAGCATCAGGACGCGGGTCGGCAGGCCCAGCTCCACGAGCTTGCGGCACACGTCGTCCCCGTGGACGACCGGCAGGTCGCGGTCGAGGACGACGACGTCGTAGTCGTTGACCCCGATCCGCTCCAGGGCGGCGCCGCCGTCGTAGACGACGTCGACGGCCATGGCCTCACGGCGCAGTCCGGTGGCTACCGCATCGGCGAGCAGTTGCTCGTCCTCGACGACCAGTACGCGCAAGGCGCTGTTCCTTCCCTAGGCACTTCTCAAAGAGCCGTGCACAGCCCGCGTGCGCAGGCTGAACGCCCCTCCATCCTGCACCGGGAGGCCGTAAAACAGGGGTAAGAGCAGTTGGCGCCTAATTCTTCGCGTCCCGGAGGTTTCCCCTCCGGCGGGCCTGGGGAGGACGACTGCACACCCCCGATCACGCCCCCAGGGCGTCCGCAACTCCCGTGGCAGTAGCCGCTGTGTGATCCGAGGGGTCCCCGGACAAGACCTGTGAACGACCCCGCACATCGCACGACCCCGAATATCCCTGTGTCAACCCACGACGACGAGGGGGCGCCACCTGATGGACGCATTCACCACTGGAATCCTGCAGCGCATACACAGCACCGAATCGGACCTTCTGCGCGCCCGCGAGGACGGGGACGAGTTCCTGGCCGAGGTCGAGGAGGCCGAACTGGCCGACCTGCGCCGCCTCGCCGCTGAGCACGGCGTCCAGGTGCTGCCCAAGATCGCCTGAGATCGCCGGGCGGCACAGCCGAACGCCGCGCCCCGGACACCTGGACAGGTGCCGGGGCGTTCGCGTGCCCGCCGCCGGTTCCCGTGGGGCGGCCGGCCGTCACGGGAAGGGGCGTCAGCGGCCCTCAGTCGTGCCAGGCGCCGAGTTCGTCGAGCCGGCGCTGCAGGGGCTCGAACAGTCCCGGCGGGGCCGCCACGGTCAGCTCCGTGGACTCCGGCACCCCGGGGCGGCCGCCGGTCAGGGCACCTGCCTCGCGGGCGAACAGCGCGCCCGCCGTGTAGTCCCACGGGTTCAGGCCGCGCTCGTAGTAGCCGTTGAGGCGGCCGCAGCCCACGTCGCACAGGTCGATGGCGGCGGATCCGCCGCGGCGTATGTCCCGCACCTGCGGCACCAGCTCGCGCAGCACCCTCGCCTGGCCCTCGCGGCGCTCCTGCAGGTAGCCGAAGCCGGTGCCGATCAGCGCCTGGTCCATCGGCGGCGCCGGGCGCACGGCCGCCGGCCGGTCGCCCACCCACGCGCCCCGGCCCAGCACCGCGCGGTAGCTCTCGCCGCGCATCGGGGCCTCGACGACCCCGACGAGCGTCTCGCCGTCCCGCTCGGCCGCGATGCTCACCGCCCACGACGGCAGGCCGTACAGGTAGTTCACGGTGCCGTCCAGCGGGTCGATCACCCACCGGACCCCGCTGGTGCCCGGGGTGCTGGCGCCCTCCTCGCCCAGGAGCCCGTCGTCCGGGCGGCGCTCGATGATGAAGGAGGCGATCAGCTTCTCCGCGGCGATGTCCATCTCGGTGACGACGTCGATCGGACTGCTCTTTGTGGCGGCCACACCGAGGTCGGCCGGGCGGCCGTCGCGCAGCAGCTCGCCCGCCCTGCGGGCGGCCTCGAGGGCCACGGCCAGGAGTTCGTCCTTGAGGTGGTCGTTCACGGTACTCCTCGTGCGTTCGGGTACGTCGGTCACTCGGCGCCCGCGGCAGCGGGCCGGGGGCTGCGCGCCGGGCAGCAGCCCACGGGGCACACGTCGTGGCTGGGTCCGAGCGCGCCCAGCGCGCACCGCTCGGGGGTCAGGCCCCGCTCGGTGGCGGCGCGCTCCAGCACCAGCTCGCGCACGGCGGCCGCGAAGCGCGGGTCCGCGCCCACGGTGGCGGCGCGGGCGACGGGCAGCCCCAGTTCCGCGGCCTTGGCGGTCGCCTCGGTGTCGAGGTCGTACTTGACCTCCATGTGGTCGGAGACGAAGCCGATCGGCACCATGACGGCGGCGGGGGCGCCGGAGGCGTGCAGCTCCTCCAGGTGGTCGCAGATGTCGGGCTCCAGCCACGGGATGTGGGGGGCGCCGCTGCGGGACTGGTAGACGAGCTTCCACGGGCGGTCGGTGCCGGTGGCCTCGCGGACGGCGTCGGCGATCACCCGGGCGGTGTCCAGGTGCTCGGCGACGTAGGCGCCGCCCTCACCGTGGTCCTCGGGGCGGCCGGAGGTGTCGGCGGCCGCGGTGGGGATCGAGTGGGTGGTGAACGCCAGGTGCGCCCCGTCCCGGACGTCCTTCGGCAGCGTGGCGAGGGCGGTCAGCACCGCGTCGGCCATCGGCCGGACGAAGCCGGGGTGGTTGAAGTAGTGCCGCAGCTTGTCCACACGGGGGACGGGGTGTCCTTCGGCCTCGAGGGCGGCCAGGGAGTCGGCGAGGTTCTCGCGGTACTGCCGGCAGCCGGAGTAGGAGGCGTACGCGCTGGTGGCCAGGACCAGGACCCGGCGGTGGCCGTCCCCGGCCAGCTCGCGCAGCGTGTCGGTGAGGTAGGGCGACCAGTTGCGGTTGCCCCAGTACACCGGCAGGTCGAGGCCGTGCCCGGCGAAGTCCTTGCGCAGCGCCTCCAGCAATTCGCGGTTCTGCGCGTTGATGGGGCTGACCCCGCCGAACAGGAAGTAGTGCTGCCCCACCTCCTTCAGGCGCTCGCGGGGGATGCCACGGCCGCGCGTGACGTTCTCCAGGAAGGGGACGACGTCGTCGGGCCCCTCGGGCCCCCCGAAGGACAGCAGGAGCAGTGCGTCGTACGGAGTGGCGGTGCCGGCCTCGGTGTGATCGGACATGTTCCGATCCTGCCACCCGGGGGTGACGGCCGAGGAACCGGGAAAATTCGCTTGCGCTCCCTTTGTAAGCTGTGTGAGGCAGTCACATTCCTTACTCCGGCCCCCACCTCAGCCCCCGAACATCGGCGACGAAGCCGTTGGAGCGCCCTGTGCCCAGTCCCTATCGTGCGATCTTCTCCACTCCGGGGACCAGGGGTTTCTCGGCGGCGGGCTTCATCGGCCGGATGCCGCTGTCCATGCTCGGCATCGGCATCGTGACGATGATGTCCCAGGTCACCGGCCGCTACGGGATCGCGGGCGGGCTCGCGGCCACCCTGGCGCTGGCCGGGGCGGCGCTGGGTCCGCAGGTCTCCCGCCTGGTCGACCGGTACGGCCAGCGCAGGGTGCTGCGCCCGGCGGCCGGGGTGACGGTGCTGGCGGTGGCGGGCCTGCTGGTGTGCGTACGGACCGGGGCTCCGGACTGGGCGCTCTTCGTGTGCGTCGCGCCGGCGGGGACGACCCCGAGCCTGGGCGCCATGGTGCGGGCGCGCTGGGCCATGATCCACCGGGGGTCGCCCGCGCTGCTGCACACCGCCTACTCCTTCGAGTCCGTCGTCGACGAGGTCTGCTTCATCGTGGGCCCGATCCTGTCGATCGGGCTGTGCACGATCTGGTTCCCCGAGGCGGGGCCGCTGCTGGCCGTGCTCTTCCTGGCGGCCGGGGTGTGGCTGCTGAGCGCGCAGCGCGCCACCGAACCGCCGCCCCACCCGCGCGAACAGCACACCCCCGGCTCCGCGCTGCGCTCCCGCGGGCTGCAGGTGCTCGTGCTGACCTTCGTCGCGACCGGGGCGCTCTTCGGTGCCGTGGACGTGAACACCGTGGCCTTCGCCGAGGAGCAGGGCCACAAGGCCGCGGCGAGCGTGGTGCTGGCGGTGTACGCGGCGGGTTCCTGCCTCGCGGGGGTGCTTTTCGGACTGATGAAGCCGACGGGAACGGCCTCCCGCCGCTTCCTCCTGGGCGTGGTGGCCATGGCCGTGAGTATGATCCCGCCACTACTGGTCGGGAACTTGCCGTTCCTGGCCGTGGCGCTGTTCGTCGCGGGCCTGTCCATCGCACCGACGATGGTCACCACCATGGCGCTCGTCGAGCAGTTGGTACCGCGCGCGAAGCTGACCGAGGGCATGACGTGGACGAGCACGGGGCTCGCGGTCGGTGTGGCGCTCGGCGCCTCTGCGGCCGGGTGGGTGATCGACGCGGCGGGGGCCCGGGCCGCGTTCGCGGTGCCCGCCTCCGCCGCGGCGCTCGCCGTGGTGGCGGCCTTCCTGGGGTACCGCCGGCTGGAGCCGGCGCCTGAGCTGGAGGGGACGCGTGCGCATGGCTACGACGAACAGGACCGCCGGGAAGGCCACATGGCGTAACTGGGCGGGCAACGTGCAGGCCCTGCCCGCGCGGACCGAGTCACCCGCCTCGGTGGACGAACTGGCGGCCGTGGTCCGCAAGGCGGCGGCGGACGGGCTCCCGGCCAAGGCGGTCGGCACCGGGCACTCCTTCACCTCGACGGCGGCGACCTCGGGCGTCCTGATCCGGCCCGAGGCGATGACCGCGGTGCGGGGCATCGACCGCGAGGCCGGCACGGTCACGGTGGAGGCGGGCGTCCAGCTCAAGCACCTCAACGCGCTGCTCGCCACCGAGGGCCTGTCGCTCACGAACATGGGCGACATCATGGAACAGA
Source organism: Streptomyces sp. NBC_00510 (assembly GCA_036013505.1). NCBI lineage: Bacteria > Bacillati > Actinomycetota > Actinomycetes > Kitasatosporales > Streptomycetaceae > Streptomyces > Streptomyces sp. NBC_00510. Next base: position 3,160,030 of record CP107851.1, read on the forward strand.
CCGTGGCCGGCGCGACCAGCACCGGGACCCACGGCACGGGCCGCGACTCGGGCTCCATAGCCGCCCAGATCAAGGCGCTGGAACTGGTGCTCGCCGACGGTTCGGTGCTCACCTGCTCGGCGGAGGAGAACGCCGAGGTCTTCGCCGCCGCCCGGATCGGGCTGGGCGCGCTCGGCGTGGTCAGCGCGCTCACCTTCGCGGTCGAGCCGCTCTTCCTGCTCGCCGCGCGCGAGGAGCCCATGCGCTTCGACCGGGTGGTCGCCGAGTTCGACCAACTGGTCGAGGAGAACGAGCACTTCGAGTTCTACTGGTTCCCGCACACCGACAGCTGCAACACCAAGCGGAACAACCGCAGCCAGGGGCCCGCCGCCCCGGTCCCGGGCGTGCGCGGCTGGATCGACGACGAGTTCCTTTCCAACGGGGTCTTCCACGCGGCCTGCGCCGTGGGCCGGGCGGCGCCCGCCCTGATCCCGGGCATCGCCCAGGTCTCCAGCCGGGCCCTGTCGGCCCGCGCCTACACCGACGTCCCGTACAAGGTGTTCACCCATCCACGTCGTGTGCGTTTCGTGGAGATGGAGTACGCGGTGCCGCGCGAGGCCGCGGTGGAGGTGCTGCGCGAACTGAAGTCCATGGTCGAGTCCTCTCAGTTCAGGATCAGCTTCCCCGTGGAGGTGCGGGTCGCCCCGGCGGACGACATCGCGCTGTCGACGGCCTCCGGCCGGGACACCGCGTACGTCGCGGTGCACATGTACCGCGGCAGCCGGTACCAGGAGTACTTCACGGCGGTCGAGCAGATCATGACCGCCCATCAGGGGCGCCCCCACTGGGGGAAGATCCACACCCGGGACGCGGACTACTTCGCCAAGGCCTACCCGCGCTTCGCCGAGTTCACCGCCCTGCGCGACCGGCTGGACCCGGACCGGCTGTTCCGCAACGACTACCTGCGGCGGGTGCTCGGCGAATAGTTCCACTTATGTGGTTTTTGTGAAGATCCCGCCCCAACTCCCTTGGCGCGCGCGAAGTTCGACGGCGCGGCGCCCCACCGACGTGGCCCAAATGGAGTACTGTGACAAATCCTGGCTCCGGGGGGAGACGGCGCACTCGTCCCGGGGTGCCGTCGATCGAACCGGAGACGCTTGACGCCGAGTGGTTCGTTTGGTCACTCAGCGTTGCAAATAGGTAACCGTGCCATAACGGCGAGTCACGGCACATGCCCGACACGCCGGGAAACTCAGCAAGGTTGTGGCAGGCTGCACCCGGGCAGGTCACACTCGTCCATCGGGAGCAGCGACGCACGTGACGTCGGCAGGCACCACCCGGGAGGTAACCGTGCCCGAACTGCGTGTCGTGGCCGTCAGCAACGACGGCACACGACTGGTGCTCAAGGCTGCCGACAGCACGGAGTACACGCTTCCGATCGACGAACGCCTACGTGCCGCCATCCGCAACGACCGGGCGCGGCTGGGCCAGATCGAGATCGAGGTCGAGAGCCATCTGCGTCCGCGCGACATCCAGGCGCGGATACGAGCCGGTGCCACCGCGGAGGAGGTCGCGCAGCTCGGCGGGATCCCGGTGGAGCGCGTCCGGCGCTTCGAGGGCCCCGTGCTGGCGGAGCGCGCCTTCATGGCCGAGCGGGCCCGCAAGACCGCGGTGCGGCGTCAGGGCGAGAGCACCGGTCCGCAGCTCGGTGAGGCCGTCGCCGAGCGGCTGCTGCTGCGCGGCGCCGAGAAGGACAGCGTCCTGTGGGACTCCTGGCGACGTGACGACGGCACCTGGGAGGTGCTCCTCGTCTACCGGGTGGCCGGTGAGCCGCACTCCGCGAGCTGGACGTACGACCCGCCGCGGCGGCTCGTCCAGGCCGTGGACGACGAGGCGCGCGCGCTCATCGGGGAGACGACCCAGGAGGCCGCGCAGGAGCCGAGCTACCCCTTCGTACCGCGGATCGCGCGGCTGCCGCGCGACCGTGCGCTGGAGCGGCCCGACCGCGCCGAGCGGGCGGAACGCACGGCCGAGGAGCGGGCGGAGGAGGAGCGCGACTCCCTGACCAGCCTCCTGGAGGCGGTCCCCAGCTTCCGCGGCGACATGGTGGTGCCGGCCCAGGCGGGGCCGCCCACCGTCACGCCCGACACGCCGGCCGCGGCCGCGGCAGCGGTCACGGAAGACGGTCCCGACACGCCCGGGGCGGAGGAGGAGGCGCCGCCGGCCCCCGCCGCGAGCGCCGGCGCGGGCTCCGCGTACGCCGACGTCCTGATGCCGCGTTCGGTCGGCGCCCACCGCGACCGGCTGGTCGGGTCCACCGACCGCCAGGCCGAGGCGGACGGGGTCCGTCCGGGGCGGCGGGCGACGGTGCCGAGCTGGGACGAGATCGTCTTCGGGAGCCGGCGCAAGAAGCAGGACTGACCGGGGCACGCTGCCCCTCAGGGGGTGCCCCGGTGCGGTCCTCCGTGTGGGCCGGCCGCCGGCCGCCGGCGCCCTGTCAGCCCGGTTGCGGCCCGGTCGCGACGTCGCGGCCCGCCGTGGACCACTCGCTCCAGGAGCCGACGTAGAGCGCCGCGGGGATGCCGGCGACCGCCAGGGCCAGCACCTCGTGGGCGCCGGAGACGCCCGAGCCGCAGTAGACGCCGACCTCGGCGCCGGGCGTGGCGCCGGCCTTGCCGAAGCGCGCCGCCAGTTCGTCGGCGGCGAGGAAGACTCCGGTGTCCGGGACGACGTTCTGCGTGGTCGGGGCGTTGACCGCGCCGGGGATGTGACCGGCGACGGGGTCGATGGGCTCGGTGTCGCCCCGGTAGCGCTCCGGCGCACGGGCGTCCAGGAGGACGCCGCGGCGGGCCAGTGCCGCCGCCTCGTCGGCGGTGAGCACGGGAAGCGCGCCCGGCGCCGCGGTGAAGTCGCCCTCCTCGTAGGCGGGGACGTCCGTCTCGAGGGGCAGTCCCGCCGCCGTCCACGCCGCGAGCCCGCCGTCCAGGACGCGGACCCGCTCGTGCCCGGCCCACCGCAGCAGCCACCACGCGCGGGCCGCGCCCCAGCCGAGACCGCCGTCGTAGACCACGACGTCGCGGTCCGCGCCGACGCCCGCGCGGCGCATGGCGGCGGTGAACACCGCGAGGTCCGGGAGGGGATGGCGGCCCGCCTCCCCGGGCGGTCCGGCGAGTTCGGTGTCCAGGTCGACGTAGTGCGCGCCGGGCAGATGACCGGCCTCGTACGCGGGACGGCCGGGCGGCCCGCCCAGTTGCCAGCGGACGTCCAGAAGGGCGGCGCCTGCCGGGACGCCCTTCGGCGGCGCGGCCAATTCGGTTACGGTAATGACAGGATGCATAAGCCCATTGTGGTCACCCGGCGCGGGAAATCTGCGGCGCGGCCCCGGTCCGCGGCACACCTGGTGGTGCGAGCATCGCTGTGGCACGTCCCCTGCAAGCCCGAGCGTTGCTCCCCAGGAGAGAATTGATGACCGAGGTAGGGAACCGCCACCCGCACGGCACCCCGTGCTGGGTCAGCCTGCTGGCTCACAGCGTCGAGGCCACGCAGGAGTTCTACAGCCATCTGTTCGGCTGGGAGTTCCACCCCGGTCCGCATTCGCTGGGCCTGTACGTGCGCGCCACGCTGGACGGGAAGAGCGTGGCCGGCATCGGCGAGCTGCCCAGGGACCGGCACCTGCCCATCGCCTGGACGACCTACTTCGCCACGGACGACGCCGACAAGACCGCCGAGCTGATCCGGATCTGCGGCGGCACGGTGGGCGTCGGCCCGCTGGACGCGGACGACGCGGGACGGCTGGCCGTCGCCTCGGACCCGATGGGCGCGGTGTTCGGGGTGTGGCAGGCCCGGCACCACCGCGGGACCGAGGTCTTCGGGGTACCGGGCGCGCCGGTCTGGAACGAGCTGGTCACCCGGGAGACCTCGCTGGTCGGCAAGTTCTACTCGGTGGTCTTCGGGCTGGAGACCGACGCGGTCGTCTCCACCGACTTCGACTACCTCACGCTCCACCTCGCCGGCCGTCCGGTCGGCGGGATCCACGGCGTCGGCCGGGCCCTGCCGCGCGATCGCGGGGCGCACTGGATGACGTACTTCGAGGTCGCCGACACCGACGCCGCCGCCCGCCAGGTGACGGACCTGGGCGGGACGGTCATCCGCACGCCGCGCGACTCCGAGTACGGCCGGCTGGCCACCGTGGCGGACCCCGAGGGCGCCGTCTTCACCGTGATCCGGTCCCGGCCGCAGCCGGGGGGCGGCGGCAGCTAGTCGACCGGCAGGACGTCCGGCGAGATCGCCGCCGCGCGCGCCGCGGCCGCGGTCATCCGCCGGATGTGGTGGCGGCGGCAGAGCACCTCGTAGCCCATCTTCGCGCCGGGGCGGTTGACGTCGCCGACGACGACCTGCTCGCCCTCGACGACCATCTCCCCGCCCACCGTACGGGCGTTGTGCGTGGCACGGGCGCCGCACCAGCACAGGGCCTCGACCTGGAGCACCTCGATCCGGTCGGCCATCTCCACCAGGCGCCGGGAGCCGGGGAAGAGCTTGGTGCGGAAGTCGGTGGTGATCCCGAAGGCGAAGACGTCCAGCCGCAGGTCGTCGACGATGCGCGCGAGCTGGTCGATCTGGTCCGGGGTGAAGAACTGGGCCTCGTCGACGATGACGTAGTCGGCGCGGGCGCCGCCGGACAGGTGCGTGACGAGGTAGCCGTAGAAGTCGAAGTCGTCGGCGGCCTCGACGGCCTTGGTCTCCAGGCCGAGCCGGGAGGAGAGGACGCCCTCGCCGGCCCGGTCGTTGCGGGTGAAGATCAGGCCCTCCAGGCCGCGTGCCGAGCGGTTGTGCTCGATCTGCAGGGCGAGGGTGCTCTTCCCGCAGTCCATCGTTCCGGAGAAGAACACGAGCTCAGGCATGAGGAGGAGGCGGCCTTTCGGGGCGGGGCGGTGGGCGGTGGGGAGGGAGATGCGTCAGGTGCGGACTTCGAGCAGCGGCACCAGTTGCTCCACGGGGGTCATCGAGCCGTGCAGGCCGACCATGGTGGACTCCCCCGGCTCGGAGCGGGTGGCGACGATCGCGATGTCGTCCCGGGCGACGGCGACGACGTCGCCGATGCGGCCGAGCACCCGGTCCTCCACGACGGGCCCGAACCAGCCCGCGGCGACCGCCTCTTCACGGGAGGCCACCCACATCTGCTCGCCGAGCACCTCGCTCCACACCGCGTGCACGTCGGCTGCGGCGCCGGGCACGGCGTAGACGTGACGGGCCCGGGCCTCGCCGGCGAGGACGGCTACGCCGGCGCGCAGCTCCCAGTCCTCGTCGAAGTCGATCCGGGACTCCGGGTCGAAGGGGATGTCGATCATGCCGTGGTCGGCGGTGATGTAGAGCGCGCTGCGCGGCGGGAGCTGCTCGGCGAGCCGCTGGGCGAGCCGGTCGGCCATCATCAGCTGGCCGCGCCAGGCGTCGGAGTCGACCCCGTGCCGGTGACCCATGGAGTCCAGCTCGCTGTAGTACGTGTAGACCAGCGCCCGGTCGGTCGCGGCGAGCCGCTCGGCGGTGAGGTCCATGCGCTCCTCGCCGGTGAGCCGCCCGTGGAAGGTGCCGCCGCTGAGGGCGATCTTCGTCAGCGGGGTGTGCTGGAAGGTGGGCGAGGTGACCTGGCAGGTCTCGATGCCGGCGGCCTGGGCGAGCTGGAAGACCGTGGGGTACGGCTGCCAGGCGTACGGGTCGGTCCACGGCTGCCAGCGCAGCTGGTTCATCAGCTCGCCGGTGTCCGGGTTCAGCACGGTGTACCCGGCCAGGCCGTGCGCGCCGGGCGGCAGCCCGGTGCCGACGGAGGCGAGCGAGGTCGCGGTGGTGGAGGGGAAGCCCGCGGTGATCGGCCGGCCGCTGCCGGTGGCCGAGCCGGCGATCAGGGAGGTGAGGAACGGCGCCTCGTCGGGATGCCGGCGGATCAGTTCCCAGCCCATGCCGTCGACGAGGAACACGCAGACCCGGTCGGCGGGCGCGAGGTCGAGCGCCGTCCGCGGGGCGCCGGTGATGCCGAGCCCGGCGGCGACCGCGGGCAGCAGGTCGCTCAGCGAGCCGCTGCCGTAGCGCGGGGCGGGCGCGGCGTACGGATCGAGCGGTTCGTAGGACGGGGCGGGATGGACCATCAGGAGGCCGCGCCCGCGGTCGCCTCGGAGAGCGCCTGCGCGAAGGCGAGGGCCTGGCGGACGGTCTCGGGGCCGTCGCCCGCCTCGCTGACCCGCAGGCTCAGGTCGTCGGCGCTGGAGGAGCCGGTGTAGCCGTGGTCGGCCTCGCAGTTGGGGTCGCCGCAGGCGGCGGGCTCGAGGTCGATGCGGCTGACCGCGCCCCAGCCGATGGTCAGCACGACCTCGCGGGGCAGGGTGCCCGGGGTGTACGACTCGGGGTTGGCGACGACCCGGCTCAGCACGACCGACGAGATCCGCTCGAGCTTGACCGACTCGGTGGAGGTGGTGGCGTAGGGGCTCGGGGAGGTGTCGTCGGCGCTCTGCTCGTCGGTGTGGCTGACGATGAAGCGGGTGCTGGTCAGGACCAGGACGGTGACGTGCCGGCGGACCTCGTTCGCGTCGAAGGTGGTCTCCTGGTGGACCAGGTACGAGGCGACCGCCTCCCCACCGACGGAGGCCTCCACGGCCTCGGCCACGAGGGCGGGGTAGTAGCCGCTGCGCTCGATCGCCGCGCGCAGCCCCTGGGTCGTCGTACCGGTCTTCGCCATGGCGACCATCCTAGTGCGGAGCACGTGTTCAGAAGGACGACAGTGCGCGAGGCCCGAGGTCCGTGCGGGCCGGGGGCCGCGCGAGGCGCACGGAGGCGCCGAGCACGGTGAGGCCGGCGGGGGCCACCACGACCGGTTCGAGGTCGACGGAGACCACCTCGGGCAGGTCGTCGACCAGCCGCGACACCCGCAGCAGCAGCTCTTCCAGGGCGCCGGTGTCCACCGGCTCCGCGCCGCGCCAGCCGAACAGCAGCGGGGCCGCCTTGATGGAGCGGACCAGCTCGGCGACGTCCCGGTCGGTGGCCGGGACCAGCCGGTGCGCCATGTCGCCGAGGAGTTCGGAGGGGGCGCCGGCGATGCCGAAGGAGAGCACGGCGCCCGCGGCCGGGTCGACGGTGGCGCGTACGACCGTGTCGACGCCGCGCGGTGCCATGGCCTGCACGACCAGGTGCAGCTCCTCGGGCTTGCCCAGCCGGGCGGTCAGCTCCTCGAAGGCGCGGCCGAGGTCGTCGGGGCCGGCGATGTCCAGGCGTACGCCGCCGAGGTCGGCGCGGTGCCGCAGGTGGGGCGCGGTGGTCTTGAGGGCGACCGGGTAGCCGAGCCGCCGGGCCGCCTCCAGGGCCGCGTCGATCCCGGGAGCGGGCAGCGTGGGCCGGACCGTGATGCCGTAGCGGGCCAGCAGGGCGGCGGCCGCCGAGTCGTCGAGGGGGACGCCGTGGGTGTCGCCGGCGGGCTCCGCCGCCTCGTCGAGCAGCCGGGTGACGTCCTGGCAGGCGCCCGCCTCGTCGACGTCCTCGAACTCCGGCACCCTGCCGGGCACCTGGGCGTCCCTGCGCCACTGGGCGTAGGCGGCGGCCCTGGCCAGTGCCTTCACGGCGCGCTCGGCGGCGCCGTACGCGGGGATGCGGACGGCGGCGAGGCGGGTGGCCATGGCCTCCAGGGCGGTGTGGACGATCACGACGGGCTTCCCGGTGCCGGCCTCGTCCGCGGCGGCGTGGAGGGCTTCGGCCAGCGCGGGGTCGTCGCTGCTCGCGGGGGCCTCCCCGAGGTCGGAGCCCACGCGCGGGATGGCGGTGACCACGACGGCGTCGTGGGCGGGGTCGGCGAGGGCGGCGGTGAGGGCGGCCCGGAAGTCCTCGGGGCCGGCGGCCGTGGTGAGGTCGAGCGGGAGGCCCGGTTCCAGCCCGGCGGTGAGGCAGGCGTCGTAGGTGAGCAGGCCGAGCGACTCCGAGTTGCCGAGGACCGCGACACGGGGGCCCGCGGGCAGCGGCCGGCACGACAGCAGCAGTCCGGTGTCGAGGAGCTCGGTGACGGTGTCGGTGCGGATGACGCCGGCCTGCCGCAGCAGGGCGGAGACGGTGCTGTCCGGGATGCGGGCGGGGGGCACCGCGTGGCCGGGCGGGGCGGCCGCCGAGTGCCTCGCGCCCTTGACGACGACGACCGGCTTGACGGCGGCGGTGCGCCGGGCGAGGCGGTAGAACTTGCGCGGGTTGCCGAGGGTTTCGAGGTAGAGCAGGGCGACGTCGGTGGCCGGGTCGTCGTACCAGAACTGCAGGATGTCGTTGCCCGAGACGTCCGCCCGGTTGCCGACGGAGACGAAGGACGACAGCCCGGCGCCGCGCCGGCGCAGCCCGGACAGCAGGGCGATGCCGATGGCGCCGGACTGGGTGAACAGGCCGAGCCGTCCGGCGTCCGGGGTCTGCGGCGACAGGGAGGCGTTGAGCCGGACGTCCTCGGCGGAGTTGAGGATGCCGAACGCGTTGGGGCCGATGACGCGCATCCCGTACGAGTGGGCCTGCCGCACCAGGGCGCGCTGCCTACGGCGGCCGTCGGCCCCGGATTCGGCGTAGCCGGAGGAGATCACCAGCAGGCCCAGGACGCCGTGCCGGCCGCATGCGTCGACGGCCTCGGCGACGTCGTCGGCGGGCACGGCGATCACGGCGAGGTCGACGGTGTCGGGGATCTCGGCGACGGAGCGGTGGGCGGGGACGCCCTCGGGGTCGAGGGTGCGCAGGTCCTCGGGGAAGGAGCGGTTCACGGCGTGGACGCGGCCGGTGTAGCCGCCCGCGACGATGTTCCGGAGCACTCCGCGGCCGACGCCGCCCGGCCGGCGGCCGGTGCCGATGACGGCCACCGAGGCGGGGGCGAGCAGCCGCTGCACGGAGCGGGCCTCGGCGCGCTGCTCGCGGGCGCGCATGACGGCGAGGGACTGCTCGGTGGGCTCCAGGTCGCATTCGAGGCGGACGACGCCGTCGGTGAAGCTGCGCTGCTGGGTGTAGCCCGCGTCGGTGAAGACCTTGATCATCTTGCGGTTGGAGGGCAGCACCTCGGCGATGAAGCGGCGGATGCCGCGCTCGCGGGCCACCGCCGCGATGTGCTCCATCAGGGCGGAGGCCACCCCGCGGCCCTGATGCGCGTCCTGGACCAGGAAGGCGACCTCGGCCTCGCCGTCGTCGGTGCGGTCGTAGCGGACGGTCGCGATGAACTCGCCGCCGACCAGGGCCGCCAGGCCGACGCGGTCGCGGTAGTCGTGGTGGGTGAAGCGGTGCACGTCCCGGTCGGAGAGCCGGGGGTAGGGCGCGAAGAAGCGGTAGTACTTGGACTCGTCGGAGACCTTCTCGTAGAAGCTCACCAGCCGTCCCGCGTCGTCCGGCGCGATGGGCCGGACGTGGGCGATCCCGCCGTCGCGCAGGACCACGTCCGCCTCCCAGTGGACCGGGTAGTCGCGCTCTGCGGCGGACGGCGTCGTCATGGCCCAAGCGTACGGGCACCCTGCCGGTCGCGGGACCGGTGCGACGATGTGGGGACGGACCGGTGTCCGAGGCATGGCAGACTGGTCTAGACCTCCCAGGAACGACCCGAAGGGCAACACCATGGCTGAGCGCCGCGTCACCATCGGCTGGGCCGAGGGCCTGCACGCACGTCCCGCTTCGATCTTCGTCCGCGCGGCCACCGCCGTGGGCGCCCCCGTCACCATCGCCAAGGCGGACGGGGCCCCGGTCAACGCCGCCTCGATGCTCGCCGTGCTGAGCCTGGGCGTGGCCGGCGGCGAGGAGGTCGTGCTGGCCTCCGACGCGGAGGGCGTGGACGCCGCTCTGGACAGCCTGGCCAAGCTCGTCTCCGAAGGGCTGGACGAGCTCCCCGAGACCGTCTGACATCGCGCGGAGCCGTGGTGCGGCAAAAGGGGCGGGCCTGCGCGTGAAATCCGGCCGGATTTCGCGGACCCGCCCCTTCGTCATTGCGAAGTCATTTTCGGGCAGCGCGCAGCACAATAGGGCGCGGAAATATCCCGCGCACAATTCCCCAAGTTGTATACGGCACTTCTGTTAAACCCGGCCGCGTGAAGTGTGTACGGCGTGTTTCCGATTCCTCACCGCGCCGCGGCGCCGCGTCCCGTGCTCTCCGGACGGCGCAGCCGGTGCACCGCCGTCGCCCGCTCCACATGGGCCGCCATCAGCCTCCGGGCCCGCTCCGCGTCACCGCGCGCCACCGCGTCCACGACCGCCCCGTGCTCCTCCCAGGACTCCACGGCGCGCCCGGGGGTGTCCACCGCGTACACCCAGGCGATCTTGTGCCGCAGCTGGGTCAGCAGCGCCACCAGGGTCGGGCTGCCGGAGGCCTGGGCCAGCGTCTCGTGGAACCAGCCGTCCAACGCGGGCAGGTCGGACAACTGGCGCCGGAGGGAACGTTCCTGGCCCAGCCGGACGAGCCCGCGCAGTACCTTCACATGGGCCTCGGTGCGCCGCTGCGCCGCCCGCGCCGCGCCCAGCGGCTCCAGCAGGGCGCGGATGTCCAGCAGGTCGGCGGCCTCCTGCTCGGTCGGCTCGGCCACGGACGCCCCGGCGTGCCGGCGGGTCCGCACGAAGCCCTCGGACTCCAGGGTGCGCAGCGCCTCGCGCACCGGGACCCGGGACACCCCGTAGCGCTTGGCCAACTGCTCCTCGGTCAGCCGGCTCCCCGGCGCGAAGAACCCGCTGATGATGTCGTCACGGATCGCGGTGCACACCGCCCGGGCCGAAATCGGGCGGCCCGTGCCGCCAGCCCCCTTCACGTACGACCCCACATCGCAGGTTCCTTTCGGTGCGCGCCGACGGCCGTCTTTTAATCCCCGCGTAACGGAGGAGCCGGCGTTTCTGCCGCGACTCTATTCCAGCACGCCGTCGATTCCGACGGCCGGCCTGAATTCATGGAGCATTTTTGGACACCCCTCGGCCGGGAAGCGCCGGCATGCCGAAGGCCCCGGCGGGGGAACCGGGGCCTTCGTGTGGGGGGAGGGGAATGGCTCAGATGCGGACGCCCTTGGAACGCAGGTACGCCAGCGGGTCCACGTCGGCGCCGTAGGACGGTGCCGTACGGGCCTCGAAGTGCAGGTGCGGTCCCGTCACGTTGCCGGTGGCGCCCGACAGGCCGATCTGCTGCCCCGCGGAGACGGCCTGGCCCACGGACACGCCCAGCGAGGACAGGTGGGCGTACTGGGTGTACATGCCGTCCGCGTGGCGGATCACGACGTTGTTGCCGTAGGAGCCACCCCAGCCCGCCTCGACGACGGTGCCCGCGCCGGCGGCGTGCACCGGGGTGCCGACGGAGGCCTGGAAGTCCACGCCGGTGTGGTAGCCGGAGGACCACAGGCTGCTGGTCGCGTGGTAGGGCGTGCCGATGGAGCCGGCGACCGGCGGCATCCAGCCGCCGAGCGTGCCGCGGCCCTTGGCGGCGCCCCGGGAGGCGTGCGCGGTGCCGCTCTCCCGGGCCGCCTTGGCCTTGGCCTCCTTGGCGGCCACCTCCTTGGCGGCGCGCTCACGAGCGGCACGCTTGGCGCGCGCGACATGGGCGTCGTGGCGCTGGCGCGTGACGACGGCGGCCCGGTGCTGGGCCGAGGCCTGGTCGGCGAGGTGCGCGGCGAGGTCCCCGGCGACCGCGGCGCAGCGGGCGAAGGCGGAACCCTCGGCCCTGGCGTCGGCAGCCGCGGCGGGCACGACGAACGCGCCGGTGGTGACGGTGGTCAGCGCGGCGGCGCCGGCCAGGGTGGAACGTATGGAGAACGACGCCATGGGCAGGCGGGGATCCTTTCCTTCCTTCTCGCCTACCGGGTTAGCTGACGGGTTCGGAGCAGGAAGGTCTCCTACGGGCGGCGACAGGCCGCCCGATTCACCCCAGGGACATCTCAGGTGGGTCCCCGGCTCCCCAGGCTCACGCCCGACGGGGACTCGGCGATCGTTGCTCCGGTGCCGCGGGAGGCGGCTGCTTCCGCCGGACAACCCGAGGACGTTAACCAGGCGTTGCTCCCGGCTCCAAAAAAATCCGGCAATATGTGCGGGATGCCACACCGGCCGCCAACCGGTCGCAACCGTCCGCAATCCCGCGATGCCGCAGCTCCCCGGCGGTGCGCGCCCCTCCGGGAAGCCCCCGCACGGCCGTGGCGCGGGTCGCGGTGACCGGCGTCACCGTCCGGCCCGGCCGAACGGGACCCGGCGGCGGCACCGCGTACGTAGGGTCACGGGGTGACCACGACACCAGGGGCGGCCACCGACGCCGCCCGCGCCGCCGAGGACTTCCTGCGCGCCTTCCACGACCGGATGCCCGGCCGTCAGTCGGAGGGGACCGAGGCCGCCCCCACCCGCGACGGGCGGACGAGTTACGAGGTGCTCGCCGAGCGTGTCGCCGGCGCCCGGCGGGTCCTGGACCTCGGCTGCGCGGACGGCGCCCTGCTGGAGCTGCTCGCCGGGCGCGGGGCCGAGGTTCCCGCCGGCGTCGACCTGTCGGAGGGCGAGCTGGCCCTCGCCCGCCGGCGGCCCGCGCTGGCCGGCGCCGACCTGCGGCAGGGGCGTGCGCAGGAGCTGCCCTTCGCCGACGGCTCCTTCGACGCCGTGGTCTCCCACATGGCGCTCATGCTGATGTCGGACCCCGACCGGGTCGTGGCCGAGGCCGCTCGGGTGCTCGCACCGGGCGGCACGTTCGCCGTCGCCGTCGGCGGCGGGCCCGTCCCCGGCGAGGCCGTGGAGCTCTTCCTGACGCTGGCCGTGCCGTACTTCCGGGCGGCGAAGCGGCGCCTTCCGCGGCTGGGCGACCGCAGGACACGGAGCCGGGAGGGGCTCGACGGACTCCTCGCACCCCTCGGCTTCGCGCCGCTGTCCTGGGAGACGGTCGTCATCGGCATGGACGGGACGCCCCACGAGGTCTGGTCCGCCCTCACCGGGACGTTCTACAACATGGAGGTCCTGGACGAGGAGCCGACCGCGGAGCTGCGCGCCGTGTTCCTGGACCGGGCCGCCGGCCTGAGCGGAGCCGGCGGACGGATTCCGTGCGGCATGCGGATCAACGTGGCGGCGGCCCGGCTGGGCCGCTGAACGGGCACCCCCCGCGCACCGCGGCCCCGGGCGCCGCAAGGGCACCCGGGGCCGCGCCGTGGAGCCACCGGTCAGCCGCCCGTGACGACCTCGACCGGGCCGATGCCCAGCTCGCGGATCGGGTCCGCGATGACGGAGGCGTCGCCGACGAGGACGACCACCAGCCGGTCCAGGGGGAAGGCGTTGACGGCCGCGGCCGTCGCCTCCACCGTGCCGGTGACGGCCAGCCGCTCGTAGAGCCGGGCCTGGAAGTCGTCCGGCAGGGACTGCTCGACCTGGTCGGCGAAGGTCCCGGCCACCGCCGAGGCGGTCTCGTAGCGCAGCGGCGCGACGCCCACCAGGTTCTGCACGGCGGCGTCGCGCTCCTCGTCGGTGAGCCCCTCCGCCGCCAGGGTGCGCAGCACCTGCCAGGTGTCGGCCAGCGCGGGCGCGGTGACGTCGGTCGCCACGGACCCGCTGATGCCGAGCAGGGAGACACCGGTGCCCTCGGGCGTGGAGAGCAGCACCTGGCCGAAGGCCCGCACGCCGTAGGTGTAACCCTTCTCCTCGCGCAGGACGCGGTCCAGGCGCGAGGTCAGCGTGCCGCCGAGGCAGTACGTCCCGAGCACCTGGGCGGCCCAGACGGGATCGTGGCGGTCCGCGCCGGCGCGGCCGATGAGCACCTGGGTCTGGACGGACCCGGGCCGGTCGACGATCACGACGCGCGCGGTGTCGTCCGCGGTGATCGCGGGCAGCGGGCGGCGCTCGGCGGGCTTGCCGCTCCACTCCCCCAGCGTGCTCTCGAGCAGCGCCTCCAGGTCGATCCCGGTGAAGTCGCCGACCACGACGGCCGTCGAGGTGGACGGCCGTACGTGCGTGTCGTAGAAGGCACGGACGGCGGAGGCGTCGATGCGCGCGACCGTCTCCTCGGTGCCCTGGCGCGGCCGGGAGCAGCGCAGGTCGGCGGCGAAGAGCTCCTTGGACAGCGCCATGGCGGCGCGGCGCGCGGGGTTGGCCAGCTCGTGCGGGATCTCGTCGAGGCGGTTGCGCACCAGCCGCTCGACCTCGCCGTCCGGGAACGCCGGGGCGCGCAGCGCGTCGGCGAGCAGGCCGAGGGCCTTGTCGAGACGGGAGGCGGGGACCTCCAGGGAGACCCGGACGCCGGGGTGGTCGGCGTGCGCGTCGAGGGTGGCCCCGCAGCGCTCCAGCTCGGCGGCGAACTCCTCGGCGGTGTGCTTGTCGGTGCCCTCGGACAGGGCCCGGGCCATGATCGTGGCGACGCCGTCCAGGCCCTCGGGCTCGGCGTCGAGCGGCGCCGTGAGCAGCACCTCGACGGCGACGACCTTCTGGCCGGGGCGCCGGCTGCGCAGCACCGTCAGCCCGTTGGGCAGCGTGGACCGCTCGGGGGCCGGGAAGTCCCAGGGCTTGGGCTGCCCCGGCCGTGGCTGCGGGTGGAACGTCATGGTGGTGTGGACGTCGGTCACTGGTCCGCGCCCTCCTCGTCCTCGTCGGAGTCCTCGCCGGAGGCGGCCGCCGAACCCGTGGGCTCGTAGACCAGCACGGCTCGGTTGTCGGGCCGCAGGGTGGCCGCGGCGACGGCGCGCACCTCGTCCGCGGTGATGTCCAGGATGCGCTTGACGGCGGTCAGCGCGAGCTGCGGGTCGCCGAACAGCACGGCGTACCGGCACAGTTCGTCGGCGCGGCCGCCGACCGTGGCGAGCCGGTCCAGCCACTCGCGCTCGAGCTGGGCCTGGGCCCGCTCCATCTCCTCCGGGGTCGGGCCCTCCTCGGCGAAGCGGGCCAGTTCCTCGTCGACCGCGGCCTCGATGGTGGGCACCTCGACGCCGCTGGACGTCTTCACGTCGAGCCAGCCGAGCGACGGCGCCCCGGCCAGCCTCAGCAGGCCGAACCCGGCCGCGACGGCGCTGCGGTCCCGGCGCACCAGGCGGTTGTGCAGCCGGGAGGACTCACCGCCGCCGAGGACGGTCAGCGCCAGGTCCGCGGCGTCGGACTCGCGGGTGCCGTCGTGCGGCAGCCGGTAGGCGGCCATCAGGGCGCGCGAGGGGACGTCCTCCTCGACGACCTCGCGGAGCTCCCCGCCGATCACCCCGGGGAGTGAACCGTCACGGGGCGCCGGCTTGCCGTCGTGGGACGGGATGGTGCCGAAGTACTTCTCGATCCAGGCCAGCGTCTGCTCCGGGTCGATGTCCCCGACGACCGCGAGGACGGCGTTGTTCGGGGCGTAGTAGGTCCGGAAGAAGGCGCGCGCGTCCTCCAGGGAGGCGGCGTCCAGGTCCGCCATCGAGCCGATGGGGGTGTGGTGGTAAGGGTGGCCGTCCGGGTACGCCATCGCGGTCAGCCGCTCGAAGGCGGTGCCGTAGGGGACGTTGTCGTACCGCTGGCGGCGCTCGTTCTTGACCACGTCGCGCTGGTTGTCCAGGCTCTGCAGGTCCAGTGCGGACAGCAGGCTGCCCATGCGGTCGGCCTCGAGCCAGAGCGCGAGCTCCAACTGGTGGGCCGGCATGGTCTCGAAGTAGTTGGTGCGCTCGAAGCTGGTGGTGCCGTTGAGGGAGCCGCCGGCGGACTGGACCAGTTCGAAGTGGCCGTTGCCCTTGACGTTCGCCGAACCCTGGAACATCAAGTGCTCGAAGAGGTGGGCGAGTCCGGTACGGCCCTTCACCTCGTGGCGGGAACCGACGTCGTACCAGAGGCAGACCGCGGCGACCGGGGTGAGGTGGTCCTCGGAGAGCACGACGCGCAGGCCGTTGGCCAGGCGGTGCTCGGTCGCGGTGAGGCCGCCGGATTCTGCCTCCGGCGTGGCCGTGTGACCCATGGGCAAGCTGTCCTTCCGGTCGCGTACTCGTTGTTTTGTGCTGAGACCTGCCACTCTAGGCAGCGGACAAACGGCCCGCGAAGTTCCCGTCACCGCCACGTATGAGGCGGGGGGGTGGTCCGGGCTGTCGGTGGGGCGGTCCACAATGGTCCGCGACAGTCCCGTGTCCTTATCCGATGAGGTCCAGCCGAAGGAGCAGCGCCCTGATGGCCCGCCGCACCACGAAGACCCCGCCGCCGGACGATTTCGAGGAGCGCATCCTCGACATCGACGTCGTCGACGAGATGCAGGGGTCCTTCCTCGAGTACGCCTACTCGGTCATCTACTCGCGCGCCCTCCCGGACGCCCGCGACGGGCTCAAGCCGGTGCACCGGCGGATCGTGTACCAGATGAACGAGATGGGGCTGCGCCCCGAGCGCGGCTTCGTGAAGTGCGCCCGCGTCGTCGGCGAGGTGATGGGCAAGCTCCACCCGCACGGCGACTCCTCGATCTACGACGCGCTGGTGCGCATGGCCCAGCCGTTCTCGATGCGCGTGCCGCTGGTCGACGGCCACGGCAACTTCGGCTCGCTCGGCAACGACGACCCGCCGGCCGCGATGCGGTATACGGAGTGCCGCACGACCCCCGCCGCGATGCTGATGGTCGAGTCGATCGACGAGGACACCGTCGACTTCACGCCGAACTACGACGGCCAGGAGCAGGAGCCGGTGGCCCTGCCCGCCGCCTACCCGAACCTGCTGGTCAACGGCGCCTCGGGCATCGCGGTCGGCATGGCGACCAACATGCCGCCGCACAACCTGGGCGAGGTCATCGCGGCCGCCCGCCACCTGATCCGCTACCCGAACGCGGACCTCGAGACGCTGATGCGTTACGTCCCCGGCCCGGACCTGCCGACCGGCGGCCGGATCGTGGGCCTGGACGGCGTCCGGGACGCGTACGAGACCGGCCGCGGCACGTTCAAGATCCGCGCCACGGTGGCCGTGGAGGACGTGACGGCCCGCCGCAAGGGCCTGGTGGTGACCGAGCTGCCGTTCGCGGTCGGCCCGGAGAAGGTCATCTCCAAGATCAAGGACCTGGTCGGCTCGAAGAAGCTGCAGGGCGTCGCGGACGTCAAGGACCTCACCGACCGCGAGCACGGACTGCGGCTGGTCATCGAGGTGAAGAACGGCTTCCACCCCGAGGCCGTCCTGGAGCAGCTGTACAAGCTGACCCCCATGGAGGAGTCCTTCGGCATCAACAACGTGGCGCTGGTCGACGGCCAGCCGCTCACGCTGGGCCTGAAGGAACTGCTGGAGGTCTACCTCGACCACCGCTTCGAGGTCGTCCGGCGGCGCAGCGAGTTCCGCCGCGGCAAGCGCCGGGACCGCCTCCACCTGGTGGAGGGCCTGCTGGTCGCCCTGGTCGACATCGACGAGGTCATCTCGATCATCCGCGCCAGCGACAACGCCGCCCAGGCCAAGGAGCGCCTCATCGAGCGCTTCGCGCTGTCGGAGATCCAGACCCAGTACATCCTCGACACCCCGCTGCGCCGGCTGACCCGCTTCGACCGGATTGAACTGGAGTCCGAGCGGGACAGGCTGACCGCCGAGATCGAGGAGCTCACCCGGATCCTGGAGTCCGACGCCGAGCTGCGCAAGCTGGTCGGCGCCGAGCTGGCGGCGGTCGCCAAGAAGTACGCCACCGAGCGCCGCACCCTGCTGATGGAGCCGGGCGCGGCCCCCGTCGCGGCCGTGCCGCTGGAGGTCGCCGACGACCCGTGCCGCGTGCTGCTCTCCTCCACCGGGCTGCTGGCCCGTACGGCGAACGGCGAGGCCCTGGCCCCGGGCGACGGCAAGCGCGTCAAGCACGACGTGATCGTCTCGGCGATCCCGACGACGGCGCGGGCCGACATCGGCATGGTCACCTCCACCGGGCGCCTGCTGCGGATCGCCGTGATCGACCTGCCGATCCTGCCGGAGCCCTCCGGCGCGCCGAACCTGGCGGGCGGGGCGCCGCTCGCGGAGTTCCTGTCGCTGGAGCCGGACGAGCAGGTGCTCTGCCTCACCACGCTCGACGAGTCCTCGCCCGGTCTGGCGCTCGGCACCGAGCAGGGCGTGGTCAAGCGCGTCGTGCCGGACTACCCGGCGAACAAGGACGACCTGGAGGTCATCGCGCTCAAGGAGGGCGACCGCATCGTGGGCGCGGTCGAACTGCGCACCGGTGAGGAGGACCTGGTCTTCATCACCGATGACGCGCAGTTGCTGCGCTACCCGGCGGGCCAGGTCCGTCCGCAGGGCCGCCCGGCGGGCGGCATGGCCGGCATCAAGCTGACGGACGGCGCGAAGGTGATCTCCTTCACCGCCGTCGACCCCTCGGCCGACGCCGTGGTCTTCACCCTCGCCGGGACCCGGGAGACGCTCGAAGGGGCCGAGGAGGGCACGGCCAAGCTCACGCCGTTCGACCAGTTCCCGCGCAAGGGAAGGGCGACCGGCGGCGTGCGCTGCCAGCGCTTCCTGAAGGGCGAGGACATGCTGCTCCTCGCCTGGGCCGGTTGCACCCCCGCCCGTGCCGCCACCTCCACGGGCGCGCCGGCCGACCTCCCGCCCAAGGACCCGCGCCGGGACGGCTCGGGCGTGGCCCTCACCAAGCGGGTCTCGGTGGTCGCCGGGCCGGTGTGACCGGCACGTCC
Source organism: Streptomyces sp. NBC_00510 (assembly GCA_036013505.1). Classification (NCBI taxonomy): domain Bacteria; kingdom Bacillati; phylum Actinomycetota; class Actinomycetes; order Kitasatosporales; family Streptomycetaceae; genus Streptomyces; species Streptomyces sp. NBC_00510. The sequence continues at coordinate 3,178,560 of CP107851.1, forward strand.
ACAGCGATGAGGGGCGCGGCACCCGTACCGGGTGCCGCGCCCCTCGGCGTACGCGGTGTCAGGACGCGTACGCCTGCGCCCCGCCGGGTCCGGCCGGGTCGTCCAGGCGCAGCCACACACAGGTGTCCCGGGGCAGCCGGCCGTCCTCGGCGAGCGGTCCGCTGGCCAGCAGGAGCTGCCGGTGCGCGGGGAGCGCGGCGGGGTCCGCGGACAGGTTGAGCACGCAGGCGAACCCGCCCGCGCGGCGGAAGGCGAGCACGTCGGCGGGACCGTCGAGCCAGTCCATCGGGCCCTCGCCGAGGCCGGGTTCCGCGCGGCGGAGCTCCAGCGCCATCCGGTACAGGCTCAGCAGGGAACCGGGGTCCGTCTCCTGCGCCTCGGCGGTGTAGCGCGCCCAGTCCGCCGGCTGCGGCAGCCAGGGGTGCTCGCCCCCGAAGCCGTACGGCGGCGCGTCCCCCGACCAGGGCAGCGGCACCCGGCAGCCGTCACGGCCCGGGTCGGTGCCGCCGGAGCGGAAGTACATCGGGTCCTGCAGCAGTTCGGCCGGGATGTCCTCGACCTCGGGCAGCCCCAGTTCCTCGCCCTGGTAGAGGTAGACCGAGCCGGGCAGGGCCAGGGTCAGCAGAGCGGCGGCGCGGGCGCGCCGGGTGCCGAGCTCCAGGTCCGTGGGGATGCCGTGGGCCTTGGTCTTGAAGTCGAAGCCCGTGTCGGCGCGGCCGTATCGGGTGACCGTACGCGTCACGTCGTGGTTGGCCAGCACCCAGGTCGCGGGGGCACCGACCGGCGCGTGCGCGGCGAGCGTCGCGTCTACGGAGGCGCGGAGCCGGCCGGCGTCCCACGGGCAGGCCAGGAAGTCGAAGTTGAAGGCGGTGTGCAGCTCGTCGGGACGCAGGTAGCGGGCGAAGCGCTCGGTGTCCGGCAGCCACACCTCGCCGATCAGCACGCCGTCGTAGGGATCGGCGACGCTGCGCCAGGAACGGTAGATATCGTGCAGCTCGTCGCGGTCGATGTAGGGGTGCGGGTCGGTGCCCTCCACGAAGTCGGGCAGGTCCGGGTCCTTGGCGACCATGGCCGCCGAGTCGATGCGCACCCCGGCCACGCCGCGCTCGAACCAGAAGCGCAGTACGTCCTCGTGCTCCCGTCGCACCGTGGGGTGGGCCCAGTTGAGGTCGGGCTGCTCCGGGGCGAACAGGTGCAGGTACCAGTCGCCGTCCGGGAGCCGGGTCCAGGCGGAGCCGCCGAACTGCGAACGCCAGCCGTTGGGCGGCAGCTCGCCGTCCTCGCCGCGGCCGGTGCGGAAGTGGAACAGTTTGCGCTCGGCGCTGCCGGGCCCGGCCTCGAGAGCGGCCTGGAACCAGACGTGCTGGTCGGAGATGTGGTTGGGGACGATGTCGATGATGGTGCGGATGCCCAGGGCGCGTGCCTCGGCGATCAGCTTCTCGGCGTCGGCCAGGGTCCCGAAGGCCGGGTCGATCGCCCGGTAGTCGGCGACGTCGTAGCCACCGTCGGCCATCGGCGAGGGGTACCAGGGGTTGAACCAGAGCGCGTCCACACCCAGCGCGGCCAGGTACGGCAGTCTGGACCGCACCCCGGCGAGGTCGCCGGTGCCGTCCCCGTCTCCGTCGGCGAAGCTGCGTGCGTACACCTGGTAGATGGCGGCGCCGCGCCACCACGCGTCGGTGGCCTCGGCCGGGTGGGTGTCTGCCACGTGACTGGTCCTTTCGGGCAGCTGGGACCGCGCCGCCCGCCCCGTGGCGGGCGGCGTGGTGCTGGACGGGTGCGGCCGGGGGCCGTCGGGGCCGGGTCTCAGCCCTTGAGGCCGCCGGCGGTGAGACCGCTCATGATGTTGCGCTGGAAGATCAAGAAGATCAGCAGGGTGGGCACCGAGGCCATCGCGATGGCCGCGACCAGCCAGTTCTCCGGCACCCCGCTGGCGAGCGAGTAGATGCCGACGTTGAGCGTCTGCTTCGTCGGGTCGGGCAGGGTGAGCATCGGCCAGAGGAAGTCCTTCCAGACCCCGACGATCGCGAAGATGGAGACCACTCCGAGGATCGGGCGGGAGATCGGCAGGACGACCGACCACAGGGTGCGCAGCTGGGAGGCTCCGTCGATGGCGGAGGCGTCCAGCAGTTCCTGCGGGACCGAGTCGAAGAACCGCTTCAGCAGGAAGATGTTGAAGGCGTTGGTGACCGACGGCAGCCAGATCACCCAGGGCGAGTTGAGCAGGTTGCGCTCGAAGATCGGCACGTCCAGCACGGTCAGGTACTGCGGTACGACCAGGACGGTGGCCGGGATCATCAGCGTGGCGAGCATCATCCCCAGGATCACGTTGCCCAGCACCGGACGGAGCTTGGACAGCGAGTAGGCGGCCGCCACGTCGAACACGAGCTGGAAGGCGAGTGCCCCGAACGCGTACCAGAGGGTGTTGAGCAGCAGGTGGGACAGGTCCATCACGTCCCAGGCGCTCTTGTAGTTCTCGGGGTGCAGGGCGTGCGGGAAGGCGGTGGGCGGGATCTGCGCGAACTCCTCGGTGGACTTCAGGCCGTTGGAGGCCATCCAGTACAGCGGACCGAGGAAGACCAGCGTGAAGGCGACCAGTACCAGGGCGAGGACGGTCCGGTAGACGATCTTGCCACGGCGGCTCGCCAGCTGCGTCGGCGATATCAGCGTTCGGGTGCTGCTGCTCATCGGTGGTTCCCCGCCCTACTCGTCCGTGGCGCGGCTGAGCCGCACGTACCCGGCGGAGAAGACCGCCAGTAGTACGAGCAGGACCAGGCCGAGCGCCGCGGCGCTGCCGTAGTTGCCGAAATTGAACGCGTACTGGTAGATCAGGTAGACGACGGTGGTCGTGGAGCCCTCTGGGCCGGCACCGCCGGTCAGCAGGAACGGCTCGGTGAAGACCTGCATCGTGGCGATGATCTGCATCAGCAGCATCAGCGACAGGATCAGCCGGGTCTGCGGGATCGTCACGTGCCAGATCTTGCGCAGGAGTCCGGCGCCGTCGAGTTCGGCGGCCTCGTAGAGCTCGCCGGGGATGCCCTGGAGCGCGGCCAGGTAGATCAGGGTGGCACCGCCCATGTTCATCCACGTGGCGGCGATGACCACCGACAGCATGGAGGTGCTGGTGGACTGCAGCCACTGCTGCTGGGGCAGGTGCAGCACCTCGAAGATGCGGTTGAACAGGCCGTACTCGGGGTTGTAGAAGTTCTTGAAGAGCAGCACCGAGGCCACCGGCGGCAGCATCACCGGCAGGTACACCAGCAGTCTCAGATAGCCCCGCGCGTGCCGCAGTTCGTTGAGCAGCAGGGCGATGACGAACGGCACCGCGAAGCCGAGCAGCAGCGCCAGGGCGGTGAAGAGCAGGGTGTTGCGCCAGGCCTGCCAGAACGCGGGGTCGTGGAAGACGTAGTTCAGGTTCGACCAGCCGGCCCAGGTGGTGGCCCCGTCCTCGGTCTTCTGGAAGGCCAGCAGGACCTCCCTGACCATCGGGTACCAGGAGAAGAACCCGAAGCAGAGCACGGCGCCGATCAGGAAGCCGTGCGCGGTGAGGTTGCGGCGCAGGGCGCGGCCGGCCCGCCCCGGACGGCGGCCGTCCGGGGCGGGGCGGCGCACCGTACGGCGCGACCGGCTCTTCGCGGGAGTGCTGGTGGGCAGGGTGGGGGCGCTGGGGGCCGACATCGTCGCTCCTGGGTGCCGGGTGCCGAGGGGGCCTGGGCTACTGGTTGGCGAGGACCTGGTTGACCTGGGTCTCCGCGGTGGACAGCAGCTTGGCGGGGTCCGCGTTCTTGTTGGTGAGAACACCGGACATCACGTTGTCCAGGACCTTGTAGATCTCCTGCGCCTTCGGCGGCTCGGCCTTGCCGGGGATCGGGTTGTCCATGAAGGCGCGGAAGTTCTCCACCGGCATCGTGGCGCTCTCGGTCTTCAGCTGGTCGTCCTTGGTCTTGCTGGCACCGATGAAGAAGGCCGGCTGGGGCAGACCGACGGGCAGGCCGTCCGCCTTGGAGCGCGCGTACTCGAACTGGCCCTTGCCGACGCTGAGCGTCTTGAAGTTCAGCCAGGCGATGGCGGCCTTGATCTTGTCGGGCGAGCTGCCCTTCTTGATCATGTAGTCGTTGCCGCCGAAGAGGGTGGCCTTGCCGCCAGGGATCGGGCCCATGCCGAAGTTGGCGTAGTCGGCGCCGAGCTGCTGGACCATGTACGTGATGTCGTCCGGCGCGGCCAGGAACATGCCGAGCTTGTCGGTGGCCATCTGCTTCTGCAGGTCGCCCCACTTGAGCAGCTGCGTCTGGCCCATGCTGTTGTCGGTCCAGCGCATGTCGTGCAGGTTCTGCACGATCTGCTTGCCGAGGTCGGAGTTGAACCCCGCCTTGGTGCCGTCCGCGGAGATGACGTCGCCGCCCAGGCCGTACATCGTGGCCGTGAAGTGCCAGCCGCCGGTGTTCTGGGCGCTGTAGTCGCCGTACCCGGCGATGCCCTTGCCGAGGCCGGCGATCGCCTTGGCCGCGGTGCGCACGTCTTCCCAGGTGGTCGGCGGCTTGTTGGGGTCGAGGCCGGCCTGCGTGAAGAGCTTGCGGTTGATCAGCAGACCCATGGTGTAGTTGCTGGTGGGCAGGCCGTAGAGCTTGCCGTCCTTCTTCAGGACGTTCAGCACGTTGGGGTCGATGTCGTTCAGGGCCGGGACGGTCTTGTCGGTGACGTACGCGGAGATGTCCGCGGCGCCGTCGTTGTCGAGCACCTGCTGCAGGTCGGTGAAGTACGTGTAGAACACGTCCGGCTGGGACTTGGCCTTCAGCGCGGCCGTGAAGCGGGCCGGCTCCTCGCACTGGCCGGGCGTCGACTTACCGTCGATCGTCACGTTCGGGTACTTCTTGTTGAAGGCGGCGACGTCCTCCTTCCACTCCTTGAGCTCCGCCTTCTTCGCGGCCGGCGGCATGCAGTCGATGGTCAGCGTGACCTTGGCCTTCGGGTCCAGCGGGGCGGTGGGGTCGGACGAACCGCCGGCCGCGTCGTTGTCGTTGTCCGCACTGCTGCTGGTGCCGCAGGCGGTGAGGACGGCCAGGGCCATCACGGAGACGAGCGTGGCCGCGGAGGCACGGCGAGCGGGGCGGAACCAGGAGCTTCTCATCGGTGGTCCCCTTCGGGCATGAGCGTGGAAGCCCCCGACCACACGCAGCGGGGGCGTCGCACACTCAAGCACCACAAACAGGTGTCCGCAAGATCTCGCGCAGATTTCGCAAAAGATTGACGGCCTTGCGCAGCTCGGCAACGAAGCCCGCGAACACCGGGAACGGAGCGGGAACCCCGAGGCCGCAAACGCGGACCGGGCGGTTCCGACGTCGTCGGAACCGCCCGGTCCGCGGGGCGCGCGGCCGCTCAGCCGCGCACGGGCCCCGTCGTCCCGCGGACGACCAGCTCGGGCTCGTACAGCAGCTCGTCGGAGGCCACCTGCTTGCCCGCGATCTTCAGCGCGAGCAGCTCGACGGCGGTGCGGCCCATCGCCTCGATGGGCTGCCGCACCGTGGTCAGCGGCGGGTCGGTGCAGGTCATGAACGCCGAGTCGTCGTAACCGACCACGGAGACGTCCCCGGGCACGGACAGCCCCAGCCGGCGCGCCGCCCGCACCGCGCCGAGCGCCATCGGGTCGTTGGCGCAGATGATCCCGGTGACCCCGCGCTCCCAGAGCTTGGCAGCAGCGGCCTGGCCGCCCTCCAGCGTGAACATCGCCCGCCCGACGTGCTCGTCGGGCAGCGACCCGCCGCCCGCGGCGGCCGCGGCCCGCGCCGCGGTCAGCTTGCGCCGCGACGGCATGTGGTCGGTGGGCCCGAGCAGCAGGCCGATCCGCTCGTGGCCCAGCGAGGACAGGTGCCGCCAGGCCTGCTCCACGGCGACCGCGTCGTCACACGACACCCTCGGGAAACCGAGGTCCTCTATCGCGGCGTTGATCAGCACCACCGGCAGGTTCCGCTCGGCCAGCAGGCGGTAGTGGTCGTGCGGCGCGTCCGCCTGCGCGTACAGACCGCCGGCGAAGACCACGCCGGAGACGTGCTGCTGCAGCAGGAGCGAGACGTAGTCCGCCTCCGACACCCCGCCCGCGGTCTGCGTGCACAGCACCGGCGTCAGGCCCTGCTGGGCGAGGGCCGCCCCCACGATGTCGGCGAAGGCCGGGAAGATCGGGTTCTGCAGCTCCGGCAGCACCAGCCCGACCAGCCGGGCCCGGTTCCCCCGCAACTGCGTCGGCCGCTCGTACCCCAGCACGTCCAGCGCCGTGAGCACCGCCTGCCGGGTGCCCTCCGACACCCCCGGCTTCCCGTTCAGCACACGGCTGACGGTGGCCTCACTGACCCCGACCTTCTTCGCTACTTCGGCAAGCCGTCGCGTCATGAGCGCAAGCATACGACATGACATGCAAGTGGTTTGCGCTCTTGCGCAAGACCGCTGGGGCGCCCGACACCCGGCGGTGCCGCCGTGGCGTCAGGGACCGAGGCGTCGCCTCACCCTCAACCTGGGCCAATACAGCGCCCACCTGTCCTGAATAGCGCGCTTCACGACCGTTCCCTGCGGGTAACACTCATTCGACGGCGGGTGCCGGACCCGTGCGTCCCTGCGTGCTTCTCACCTCTCCGAGGCAGTCGACCAGAGCCGCTCGCACCTGCCCGGAGCTTCGTTTCTTCGGGCTGCGGCCGCCATGACGGGCGGGCGTGCGCCGATCGGGGGGTCACATGGCGCGTTCCAGAGAGGTGGGCGGAATCGCCGCCCTGCTGGTCATCGGGGTCACCTCCGTCCTGCTGCTCACGGCCGCCGTCGCCGTGGCCCTGGGCAAGCTCATGGTGGCCCTTGCCTCCCCCTCGGGCCCCGGCCAGGACTCCGCCGCGTCCACCTTCATGGCCGCCAACGCCGCCTTCTCGGGGCTGGCGCTGGCGGCGGTGCTCGTGACGTTCGGCGTCCAGCAGCGGAAGGCCCACCTCCAGCGACGGGAACTGGCAGCCCAGCGCAGGGAGTTGAGCGGCACGCACAACCAGCTCTACCGCACCGCCGAGGCAGAGCTGCGCACCTTGCACGTCGAACTCCTCAAGATCGGCATTGAGCATCCGGAGTTGGCCTCCGTGTGGCCGGAGTTGGAGACGGTTCCCGCCGATCAGGCCCGAGAACTGTTGTACGCCAACATGATCTTCACTCATCACCTCTTTGTGTTGCGCCTGGGCAGCCTGTCCGCGATCGAGTTCCAACAGGTGCTGCGCGACCTGGTGAAGAGCCGCAGGTTCCGCGAGTACTGGACGTGGTCCCGACCGTTCCGTCAGACACGCCTGGACCCCACCGGCGACGAAGCGCGGCTGGGGGCGATGGTGGACGCGTTCATCAGGGAACTGGAAGCCAATGGCGGAGGCAGGTACCCCTGATCGGCTGAATTTCTGTCACGGCTGCACCAAAACTGCACCCTGGAAGCACTCGATCCGCTAAAGAGAAAGGATCTTCGAAGCCTCATGGGAGGGAAGGGGCCATTCACGGAACGGCGCGACCTCCCGGAATGGGATGGATCAGCGTGGAGATCGTGCGCAGGATCGGGGCCTCACCTCGCGAACGCGGAAGCACCGCCGCCGCGACATGCCCCGATATCTTCGAGTTGTCCGATGGCAACTTTGCAGTCATCGGCACCGATGCCACAGCTGACCTGGACGGCAAACTTCCGGCCGACGCGGCCCGGGCGGACTACGAGCGGATCGTAGTGATCACTCGCGACACGCTCCTTCGCGCCAAACAGGACATCCCCGACCTCTGAACCGCCGCTCGCGAACCGTCGGCCTCCCCCCACGAACTGCTCGGAGGGGGAGGCCGCACCATGCCGTGTCGGGCCATCCCAAGCCCCTTCGACGGGGCGCCCAACGTAATACGGGAGGGGCGGGAGAGCCGGGGGTGGTGCCGAAGGTTAGGCTTACCTTCATGAGCACCTGCACCTCCGCGTCCAGCTCACTGGCGGAGCCCGTCGCCGCGACGGCGGCCACCGCGCGGACCTGGCTGCTGCTGGAGCAGCCGGGGCCGTGGGGTCCCAAGGCGCTGACCGGGAGCCATCTGGATCCGCGGGTGGGCAGGGCGCTGGAGCGGGCCGCGGCCGGGACCGGGGTACGGGTCGGGCTGATCCGGCGGCCCGGGCGGCACGCGGACCGGCATGACGTGCGGCGGCGCGCGGCGTACGTGGCGCACACCGTGCCGGGTGGCTCCTGGGTGCGGGACGCGGTCGTGGAGGACCCGGCCGCGCTGCTGGGCCTGGACTTCGAGGCGCTGGGCCGCGGCGACCACCGCGGCTTCGGGATGCCGTACGAGGGCGACCCGCTCGCCCTCGTCTGCACCAACGGCAAGCGCGACCGCTGCTGCGCCCTCAACGGCCGGCCGCTCGCCGCGGAGCTGGCCGCCTCGGGGCTCGGCGAGGTGTGGGAGGTGACCCACCTGGGCGGGCACCGGTTCTCCCCGACGATGCTGGTGCTGCCGTACGGCTACGCCTACGGCCGGGTCGACGCCGCGCTGGCCCGGCAGGTGCTGGCGGCCGCCCGCGAGGGCGACATGGTGCTGGAGGGCTGCCGCGGACGTTCCGCGTGGGAGCGTCCGGGCCAGGCCGCCGAACTGGCCGTGCGGCGGCTGACCGGCGAGCTGAACGCCGAGGCGCTGACCGTGGACGGCGAGCACGGCACCCGCGTGCGGCACCGCGACGGCCGGGCCTGGGACGTCGAGGTGACGCCGGTCGCGGCGGAGCCGCCCCGGCCCGAGAGCTGCGGGGCGGCCCTGGGGGCGCCGCTGCGGATGGAGATCAGCGGCATTCAGCCGGCGCTCTTGACGAACTCCGTGGTGTAGGTCTTGCCCAGGTCCACCTGGGCGTTCTGCAGGTTGGGGTTGAAGGCCTTCAGGACCCGCTCCACCGTCTCGGGTCCGCCCTCGGGCATCACGCCGTCCTTGGTGAACATCGGCAGCGTGCTCTCGATCGCCTTGACGTAGAGCTCCTGCCCACCGCCCTGCGCGTAGTCGGCGGGCATCTTCGCGGCGATCTCCGCGGCGCTGTGCGTGGACATCCAGCGGAGCGTCTTCACGAAGGCGTTGGCGAGCTTCTGCACCGTCTCCTTGTGGCTGTCCACCCATTCCGTCTGCATGTAGAGGCTGGAGGACGGGTAGAGCCCGCCGAGCGCCTGCCGCGAGCCCTCCGGCGTGCGCATGTCGATGAGCACCTTGCCGAGCCCCTTGTCCAGGATCGTGGCCACGGTCGGGTCCGTGGTCATGCCACCCTGGATCGAGCCCTGCTCCATCGCGGAGATGAAGGTCTGGCCGGCGCCGACCGCGACCGGGGTGAACTCGCTGGTCTTCACGCCGTTGCTGACGGCCAGGTACTTGGTGAGGAAGTCCGTGGACGAGCCGATGCCGGTCACGCCCAGCTTCCTGCCCTTGAAGTCCTCGGCGCCGGTGAGGTCGCCGGCCGCCGCGTTGGAGACGATCTCCACCTCGCCGGGCGCCTGTGAGAACTGCACCACGGACTCCACCTGCTTGCCCTTCACCTGCAGGTCGAGCGTGTGGTCGTAGAAGCCGACGGTCCCCTGCACGTCGCCGGAGACGAGCGCGGTCTCGGCCTGTACGCCGGCCGGCTCGGTGAGCAGTTCGACGTCCAGTCCCTCGGCCTTGAAGTAGCCGAGCCGCTCGGTGAGCATCGCGGGCAGGTAGATGACCTTGTCCAGGCCGCCGACCATGATCTTGACCTTGTCGCCCTTGCCGCCGGAGGCGGAGGCGGAGTCGCCGCCGCACGCGGTGAGCGTGGTGAGGGCGACGGCGGAGGCGGCGACGGCGGCCGCGGCCCTGAGGGTTGCGCGCATCTGGTTCACGTCCTTGTGAAGGGGGGTGGGCGGGAGGCGGTGGCGGGGTCAGCGGGCGGAGCCGGCCTCGCCCGGCTTCCAGCGGAAGAGCCGCTTCTCCAGGAAGGTCAGCAGGCCCTCGGCGAGCAGCGCGACGACCGCCAGGATCGCCATCGCGGCGTACACGCCGGCCGAGTTGAAGGTGCCCTGCGAGGCGGCGACCAGCAGGCCCAGGCCCTTGGTGGCGCCGATGTACTCGCCGACGATGGCGCCGATGAGGGCGAAGCCGAAGCTCACGTGGAGGCTGGTGAAGATCCACGAGGTGGCCGAGGGGATGACGACCTGGAAGGTGACCTGACGGTCGCGGGCGCCCAGGATGCGGGAGTTGGCGACCAGGTTGCGGTCGACCTCGCGGGCGCCCTGGAAGGCGTTGAAGAAGACCGGGAAGAAGACCAGGACGACGGCGGAGGCCACCTTGGAGGCCGGGCCGAGTCCGAACCAGATCAGGAAGATCGGCGCGAGCACGATCCGCGGCAGCGCGTTGAGCACCTTGATGTACGGGCCGAGCACGTCGGCGAGGAAACGGATCCGCCCGAGGGCGATACCGAGCACCACGCCCGCGACGACGCCGATGACCCAGCCGAGCAGGGCCTCGTAGAGCGTGTACCAGATCTGCTCCCACAGGGTGCCCTGCGCGGTGCCGTCCACGGCCCAGGTGCGGATCTGCTCCCAGATCCTGGAGGGCATCGAGAAGTGGAAGGGGTCGACGGCCCCGGCCCTGGCCAGCCACTCCCACAGCCCGAGGACGGCGACCAGGAGCAGCACGCGGCTGCCGTGGACGAGGTAACTCCGGTTGCGGGCGGCACGGGCGCGCGAGCGCGCGCGGTCGGTGCCCACGGGGTCCTTCGTGACGGCGGCCGAGGGGGCCGCCACGGTCTCAGGCGACATCGGCCGCACCCCTCTCGCGGGTGATGCGGACCTCTTCGCCGAGCGAGGCCCAGATCTCCCGGTAGATCTCGATGAACCGCGGCTCCAGCCGCACGGACTCGACCTGGCGCGGGCGCGGCAGGTCGATCTCGAAGACCTCCTTGACCGTGGCCGGCCCGGCGGTCATGACGACGACCTTGTCGGCGAGCGCGATGGACTCCTCCAGGTCGTGGGTGACGAAGACGACCGAGGCGCCCGTGCCGGACCACAGCTCCAGCAGCTCGTCGGACATCAGCGCGCGGGTCTGCACGTCGAGCGCGGAGAAGGGCTCGTCCATGAGCAGGATCTCGGGGTCGTTGACGAAGGTGGCGGCGAGCGCGACGCGCTTGCGCTGGCCGCCCGACAGCTGGTGCGGGTAGCGGTCCTCGAAGGCGGACAGGCCGACGCGGGCGAGCCACTCGCGGGCCCGCTCCCTGGCCTCGGCCTTGGACACGCCGCGGAAGCGGGGGCCGGCCATGACGTTGGACAGCACGGTCCGCCAGGGGAAGACGGCGTCCTGCTGGAAGACGTAGCCGACCTTGTCGCCGATGCCGCGCACCGGCTCGCCTCCGACCAGCACCTCGCCCTCGGTGGGCTCCTCCAGCCCGCTGACCAGGGTCAGGGTCGTGGACTTGCCGCAGCCGGTCGGGCCCACGACGGCCACGAACTCCCCGCGGCCGATGGTCAGGTCCAGGTCGCGGACGGCGGTGTGGAGGGCCCCGGACGGGGTCCGGAACGCTTTGCTCGCTCCCCGCAGTTCGATGGCGGGGCCGGTCTGTGTGCTCATGCGCCGGGACGGTAGGCGTGGCCCGGGCCACAGCGGCACCCTTGCGGTCACAACTCCGCCTTGTGCCCACAACCCCCTGTTCTGCTCGTTTTGCTCGCGCTACAACAACGAAAGGGCCACGGGGGCTGGGCAGCGGACCCCGGCCGCGTTTACGTTGCGTTCACAGCCGGGCAAACGGACGAGCGAATTCCGCAAGGGCGCGGAACACCGGGAAGGACAGGGGTGACGTAGATGCGCATCCGCTGGCCCCGCCGCGTCTTCGCCCAGGTGCTGCTCGTCCAGGTGGTCCTCACCACCGGCGTCATCACCCTGGCCACCGGGCTGTTCCTCGCCCCGCTCAGCTCCCAGCTGGACCAGCAGGCGATGCGGCAGGCGCTGTCGATCGCCCAGACCACCGCCGCGACCCCGGGTCTCGCCCACGACCTGGTCACCACGCGCCCGAGCGTCACCGGGCCGGTGCAGGAGGAGGCCGAGCGGATCCGCCGTGCCACCGGCGCCCTGTACATCGTCGTCATGGACACCCGCGGTGTGCGCTGGTCGCACACGGACGTCGCCCAGATCGGCCGGCACGTCTCCACCGACCCCAGCGTGGCCCTGTCGGGGCGCGAGATCATGCAGATCGACCGGGGCACCCTCGGGCGTTCCGCGCGCGCCAAGGTGCCGCTGCACGGGGCCGACGGGAGGATCGTGGGCGCCGTGTCGGTGGGCATCGCCTACGACAGCGTGCGGGAGCGGCTGCTGGCCACGGTGCCGGTGCTGCTGCTGTACGCGGGAGCGGCGCTCGCGGTCGGCGTCCTCGCGGCGCTCCTGGTGTCGCGGCGGCTGCAGCGCAGGACGCACGGGCTCGCCTTCGCCGACATCTCCGCGCTGCTCGACGAGCGCGAGGCGATGCTGCACGGCATCCGTGAGGGCGTCATCGCCCTGGACGCCCAGGGGCGGGTGCGGCTGCTCAACGACGAGGCGCAACGGCTGCTCGGCCTCGGCCCGGACGCCGCGGGCCGCGCCCTGGACGAGGTGCTGCCCCCCGGGCGGACGACCGACGTGCTGACCGGCCGGGTCGCGGGCACCGACCTGCTCACCGTCAGCGGGGCGCGGGTGCTGGTCGCCAACCGGATGCCGACCGGGGACGGCGGGGCGGTGGCCACCCTGCGGGACCGCACCGAACTGGAGCGGCTGGGGCGGGAGCTGGACAGCACGCACGGCCTGCTGGACGCGCTGCGCGCCCAGGACCACGAGCACGCCAACCGCCTGCACACCCTGCTCGGGCTGCTCGAACTCGGCCTGTACGACGAGGCGGTGGACTTCGTCGGCGAGGTCGCCGACGCCCAGCGGGCCTCCGCGGAGCAGGTCGCGGAACGGGTCAGGGACCCGCTGGTGTCCGCCCTGCTGGTCGGCAAGTCGGCGATCGCCGCGGAGCGGGGGGTGGCCCTGTCGGTCTCCCCCGTCACCCTGCTCCCGGACCGGGTCGTGGACCCGCGGGACCTGGTCACCGTGCTCGGCAACCTCATCGACAACGCCCTGGACGCGGCGGGTTCGCTCATCGAGGTGGAGCTGCGTGCCGAGGGCACGACGGTCGTGCTGCGGGTGTCCGACGACGGTCCCGGCGTACCGCCCGAGGCCCGTGAGCAGATCTTCGCCGAGGGCTGGACGACGAAGCGGTCCCCGGCCCACCGCGGCCGCGGGCTCGGCCTCGCGCTCGTGCGGCGGCTCGCCGAACGGTACGGCGGCATGGCCCGGGTGACCGCCCGCGCGGGCGGCGGCGCGGTCTTCACCGTCGTCCTGCCGGAGGCACTGGCCGGCGCGGAACTCACCTCGGCCGCGTCCGCGGTGTCCGGGGCATCCGCGGGGGGAACACGATGATCGACGTCATGGTCGTGGACGACGACTTCCGCGTCGCTGAGATCAACGCGGCGTACGTCGCCAGGGTCCCCGGGTTCCGGGTGACCGCCCGCGCCCACACCGCGGCCCAGGCGCTGGCGACGTTGGAGCGCATGCACGTCGACCTCGTCCTGCTCGACCACTACCTGCCGGACGAGACCGGCCTCACCCTGGTGCGGCGCATGCGGCAGCTCGGCCACAGCGCGGACGTGATCATGGTGACGGCCGCCCGCGACGTGGCGACGGTGCAGGCGGCGATGCGCTTCGGCGCGCTGCAGTACCTGGTCAAGCCGTTCAGCTTCGCCGGGTTGCGGGCCAAGCTGGACGCCTACGCGGCGCTGCGCCGCACGCTCGACGGCGTCGGCGGGCGCGGAGAGGCCGGCCAGGAGCAGGTGGACCGCATCTTCGGCGCGCTGCGCACGGCCGGCGCGGCGCCGGCGGACCTGCCCAAGGGGCACTCGGCACCCACCGCCGACCTGGTGCGCAAAGTCCTCACCGAGGCCGCGGAGCCGCTCTCCGCCCACGAGGTCGCCGCACGCGCGGGCATCAGCCGCTCCACCGCGCAGCGCTACCTGAAGTTCCTGGAGCGCGAGGGCCGGATCAGCCTCACCCTCAAGTACGGCGACACCGGCCGCCCCGAGCACCGGTACGCCTGGGCGCGGACCGGCTGACCCGGTTCACCGGCGGGCGAGTTCATGGCTCAGCGCCCGCGCCGCCGCGCACACCACGGGCGCGACGCGGTCCGGCCGCAGCCCCCGCGTGGCGCCGGTGACGGAGACGGCGGCGACGGGGAAGGCACGCGGGCCCAGCCGCGGCCCGTAGACGGGGGCGGCGACGGCGGAGACGCCGACTTCGGCCTCCTCCCAGTTCACGGCGTAGCCGCGGGCCCGGGTGCGGACGAGGTCCTGCTGGAGCAGCCGCGGCACGACGATGGTCCGCGGGGTGCGACGGCGCAGCCCGCCGCCGAGCACCGCGGCCAGGCCGGGCGGGGTCCCGTAGGCGAGCAGCGCCTTGCCGGTGGCGGTGCAGTAGGCGGGCAGGCGGCCGCCGACCCGGGAGATGATCTGCATGGAGCGGCGGCCGGTGAGCTTCTCCAGGAAGACGGTGTCGGCGCCGTCGACGACGGCGAGGTGCACGTTCTCGTGGGTGGCCTCGTACAGCTCCTCCATGAACGGCAGCGCCGCCTCGCGCAGCCGCCGGTGCGGCACCCGCTGGCCCAGTTCGAAGAGGGCGAGGCCGAGCCGGTAGCCGTCCGTCCCGCGCTCCACGAGGCCGACGGCGGTCAGTTCGGCGAGCAGCCGGTGCACGGTCGACTTGGGCAGGCCGGTGCGGGCGGCGAGTTCGCCGAGCGGGATCCCGTCCTCCCCCGCGGCGAAGGCGCCGAGCAGCGCGGCCCCGCGGGCCAGCATCGACCGGCTCTCCGTCACGGTCGCATCCTCGGCGCTCATGAGTGCCCCCGCAAGGGCACCTCGACCAGGAGCGGGCCGTCGAGCCCGCGCACCGCCGCGACGGTCCGGGCCAGTTCCTCCGTCCCGTCCGCACGGACCGCGGGGATGCCGAAGAAGCGTGCGGCCAGCCGCCAGTCGAGCTCGCCCAGGTCGAGGCCGGGGTGGGGGACGGAGGGGCTGCCACCACGGGTGTCGAGGGTGTCCTTCAGGGTGCGGTACTCGCCGTTGGCCATCACCACGAACAGGACCGGCACCCGGTGGTGCGCCGCGCTCCACAGCCCCTGCAGCCCGAACATCGCGCAGCCGTCCCCCAGCACGGCCACCACCGGGCGTTCGGGCGCGCCGAGACGGTGGCCGACGGCCGCGCCGATGCCCCAGCCCAGGCCCCCGCCGACCGTGTGGACGAAGCCGCCCGGCCGGTCCCGGCGCAGCACGCCACGCAGGTGCACCCCGACGGTGATCGACTCCTCGACGAGCACCGCCTCCTCCGGCAGCGCGGTGGCCAGGGCGTGCGCGGCGGCAAGTGGGTCGACCGGGGCACGGTGCCGCGCCGACCGGGCCCGCAGGTCGAGCCGGTCCCGCGTCTCGGCGTGGCGGGCACCCGCCTCCCGCATCCGCTCGCGGGCGGTGTCCTCGGGGACCAGCCGGGCCAGATGGCCGGCGAGCGCGGCCAGTGAGGAGTCCAGCGGCCCGGTGAGGCCCAGGGCGACGGGGAAGTTGCGGCCCGGTTCTGCGGGGTCGGCGTCGATCTGCACGACCGTCAGGTGCTCGGGGACGGGCGGGCCGGGACTGTAGTGGTGCGGGGTGAAGGCCCGGCAGCCGGCGATGAGCAGCGCGTCGTGGCCCTTCAACCGCTCGTGGATGCGGGCGTTGACGGGCGGCAGCGGTCCGGCGTACAGCGGGTGGGAGCCGGGGAAGTCCAGGTGGTCGTTCATCGGCTGGTGGTAGGTGACCGCGCCGAGCGCCTCGGCGACCCGTACCAG
Source organism: Streptomyces sp. NBC_00510 (assembly GCA_036013505.1). NCBI lineage: Bacteria > Bacillati > Actinomycetota > Actinomycetes > Kitasatosporales > Streptomycetaceae > Streptomyces > Streptomyces sp. NBC_00510. Next base: position 3,194,452 of record CP107851.1, read on the forward strand.
CGCCGCGACCGCCCCGTCCCTGCCGACCCCGTCACCGGCGACGACCGCGGGCCGTCCGGCGGCGGCCAGCAGGGCCGCCGCCCGGTCGAGCCCGCCGGCCGGCCCGGGCGGCGCGAGGGGGGAGCGTGCGGGGACCTCCACGGGGGCGGCGTCCTCGAGGACGTCCATCGGCACGGAGACGAACACCGGGCCCTGCGGCGGCTGCCGGGCCAGCGCGAAGGCACGGCGCAGCACGAGCGGCAGGTCCTCGGGGCGGTGCACCTCCTCGGCCCTTTTGGCCGCTCCGGAGGCGAGGGCGACCAGGTCCCCGGCGAGCATGGGGTCCTGGAGCAGGTGGCGCCGGTCCTGCTGGCCCGCCATGACGACCAGCGGGGTGCGGGAGCGCCGGGCGTTGAGCATCCCGATCAGGCCGTTGGCGGTGCCGGCGGCGATGTGCAGGCTGGCGAAGGCCGGACGGCGGGTGGCCCGGGCGTAGCCGTCGGCCATGGCGACGACCGAGCCCTCCTGGACCCCGAGGACGTACTCGGGCGGGGCGCCGGGCCCGGACAGCGCCTCCAGGAAGGGGAGTTCGGTGGTGCCCGGGTTGCCGAAGACCCGGTCCACCCCTTCGTCGGCGAGGATCTCCAGCAGGGCCCGCAGGGCGGTCGTCATGGCGGGGACGCCTCTCATACGCTCATGCCGCCGTCGACCGCGACGGTGGCTCCGGTGGTGAAGCTCGCGTCGTCGCCCGCGAGGTGGAGCACGGTGCGGGCGATCTCCTCGGGTGCCGCGTGCCGGCCGAGGGGGATCATCGCGTCGAACGCCCTGGCCGCGTGCTCGGAAGGCTGCCCGGTTGCGGCGGTCTCGATGCGCCGCATGAACGGGGTGTCGGTGGGGCCCGGGTGGATGGTGTTGACGCGGATGCCGCGGGCGGCGCACTCGCGTGCCGCGACGCGCATCAGCCCGACCTGGGCGTGCTTGGCCGCCGCGTAGCCGCTGATGCCGGGGTCTGCGGTGAGTCCGGCGACGCTGGAGTTGATGATCACGGAGGCACCGGGCCCCAGGTGCGGGAGGGTGTGCTTGAGCAAGAGGAAGGCTCCGACGACGTGGACCTCGAGGACCCGCCGGAAGACCTCCTCCGGGTAGTCCTCGACGGCCGCGACCTCACCGGTGATCCCGGCGTTGCTGAAGACGACGTCGAGGCGGCCGAAGCGGGCGAGGCCCTCGGCGACGGCGGCGGCCACCGCCGTGGCGTCGGTGACGTCGACGACGCCGGTGGAGCGGCGGCCGGCGCCGGACTCGGCCGCCGCGGCGCGCAGTGCGGCGGCGTCGAGGCCGAGCAGGTGGACCTGCGCGCCCTCGGCGACGAAGAGCCGCGCGGTGGCCAGGCCGATGCCGCTCTCGCCGCCGGTGATCAGGGCGACCTTGCCGTCGAGGCGTCCTGGTGCCATGGGGTCCCCTTGTCAGTCGTCCGTGGTTCCGGGGTCGCCGCCCGGGGCGGGCTCCGGTCCGGTGGGGCCGGCGTTCATGGCGAGGCCCAGTGCGTGCTCGGTCAGGGCCGCGCCGGACAGCTCCCGCGCGATCCTGCCGCGGTGGAGGACCAGCACCCGGTCACAGATTTCGGCCAGTTCGGCGAGGTCGGTGGAGGCCACGAGGACGGTCGTGCCCGCGGCCCTGAGTTCCCCGACGATCGCGTGCATCTCGGCGCGGGCGCCGACGTCCACGCCCCGGGTCGGGTCGTCGAGGACGACGACGCAGGGCTCGATGTCGAGCCACTTGGCGAAGACGACCTTCTGCTGGTTGCCGCCCGAGAGCGCGCCGACCGATGTGTGGGGCGTGCCCTGGAGCCGCAGGCGCCGTGCGTGGGCGAGGGCCCGTGCGACGTGACGGGAGCGGCGCAGCCAGGGCGAGCCGTCGCCGCGGGCGAGCCAGGAGGCGGCGCAGGTGTTCTCCCAGACCATGCGGTCGAGCATGAGCCCGTACCGTTTGCGGTCGCCGGGCACGAAGGCGACCCCGGCCGCGACGGCACGGCGCACGTCACGCGGTGGGGGTCCGCCGCCGGGGAGGGTGACCAGGCCCGCGGTGGGCCGGGCGCGACCGCAGACGATGTCGAGGACGGTGAGGTGCCCCGCGCCCTGCAGACCCGTGAAGCCCGTGACCTCGCCCGCGGCCGCCTCGAAGCTGACCTCGCGCAGGCTCCCCGCGGCACTGACCCGCGTGAAGCCGAGCCCGTCCGCCGACGGCGCGGCGGCCGCCGGCCGGGGAGCCGCTCTGGCAGGCGGCGGGGTGTCGCCGAGCATCGCGGCGACGAGGGAGTCCAGCGACACCTCGCCGACGGGGGCGCCGCGCATCACCGTACGGCCGTCGCGCAGGACGCTGATCCGGTCGGCCAGTCGCCGCACCTCCTCCAGGAAGTGCGAGATGTAGAGCACGGCGAGGCCCCCGCCGACGAGCCTGCGGATCACCGCGAAGAGCCGCTCGACGGCGTCGACGGGCAGGGCGGAGGTCGGCTCGTCGAGGACGAGGACGCGCGGGCGCCCCAGCAGGGCCCTGCTGATCTCGACGAGCTGCCGGTCGGCGAGGTCGAGGCGGCCGAGCGGGGTGTCCCAGGGGACGTCGGCCAGGCCGAGGGCGATGAGCACCTCGCGGGCCCCGGCCCTGGCGCGCGAGGGCGAGGCCAGTCCGGCCCGGCGCGGAGGCCCGTAGGGGTAGAGGTTCTCCAGCACGGTCAGGTCGGGGAAGAGGCTGAGCTCCTGCGCGACGACGGCGATCCCGGCGGCCGCGGCCTGCCGTGCGCCCGCGTACGGCGGCGGCGCGCCCTCCACCTCGACCGTGCCGGCGTCGGGGCGCTCGATGCCCAGCAGCAGCCGGACGAGGGTGGACTTCCCGGCGCCGTTCTCGCCGACGAGGGCGTGCACCTCGCCGGCGGACAGGGCGATGCCCGCCCCGTCGAGGGCGGTGACGCCCCCGTAGGACTTCACCAGGTCGGCGGCGGCGAGGACGGGGGTCACGGCGGCCATGTCAGCGCTCGTCCCGCAGGGGCTTCATGTGCGCGTCCCGGTGGGCGAGCAGGTCGTCGATCTGCGGCTTGTACCAGCGGTGGGCGGCCTCGCTGCTCTTCTGGCGCGCGATGATCCCGTCGACGTGGAGGAGTCGACGACGAGGCTGGGCATCCGGAACCAGCCCTCGGGCAGTTCGCCGCCCTTCCTGACCGTGTCGATGAGGACGGCGGTGGCGACGTAGCCCTTGAGGAAGTGCTCGGGGTCGACGGTGCAGAAGTTGGCCCCGCTCTTGACGTACTCGAGGGTCTTCACGTCCACGTCGGCGCCCGCGACCAGGTACGCGCCCTTCTCCTTGGTCTTGATCCGGCCGAGGTTGTAGCTGTCCGCGTCGCCGACGCCGAGGAAGGCCAGGGCCCCGGGGTTGGCGTGCACCTGGGCGAGCCAGGCGCCGTAGTTCTGGGCCGGGTCGCTGTAGGTCTGGAAGGGGCCGAGCACCTTGATGCCGGGGGCCTTGGCGGCGAAGGCCTCCCGGATGCCCTCGGCCCGGCTGTCGAGGACGGGCGTGCCGGGGTTGGGGACACCGACGACGACCGTGCCGGCGGGGTCGGCGGGGAGGCGTTTGAGGGCCTCCTCGGCGAGTTTGGCGCCCATCTCGTAGTTGTCGTTGCCGACGTAGAACGTCACCTTGGAGCCGTCCAGCGGGGCGGTGTCGAGGGCGACGACCGGGACGCCCCGGTCGACGGCCTGAGCGGCGGGGCGGACGAAGATCGGCGGGTCCAGGTTCTCCAGGACGACGCCGTCCTTCGCGGTCGTGGTGAGGTTCTGGAACAGCTGGGCCTCGGCCGGGCCGTCGGTGTTGGGCGGGCCGACCGCCGTGAAGTCCACGCCCCCGGCCCGCGCGGCTGCCGCCTTGGCGCCGTTCACCATCTCCGCGGCGAAGTTGAGGCTGATGTTGGCGACGGCGATGCCCATGTGCAGGGTGCCGTCGCCCTTGCCGTCGCGGCCGCCGTCGTCGCCGCACCCGGGCAGGAGGGCCGCGGCGGGCACCACCGCCCCGGCCAGGAGGAGGGAACGCCGGGTGGGACGGTGGGCCTGCCGGGGGTGCGGGAAGTACGCCATGGTGGCCTCCGGAGCGGTGACGTGGCATCAGGTGTGGCGGCCGCGGAAACGGCGCAGTGCGCTGTCGGCGGCGACGGCGGCGAGGATCACCGCTCCGGTCGCGAACGTCGTCCAGTTGATCGGTACGTCGAAGAACACCAGGGCGGACGCCACGGCGGCCAGGATCAGCGCGCCGATCACCGCCCCCGGCACGGAGCCGCGGCCGCCCGCGAGCGGGGTGCCGCCGATGATCGCCGCGGCGATCGCGCTCAGCTCGTACCCCTGGCCGATGGTCGGGTCCCCGGAGATGAAGAAGGCCAGGGCCAGGACGGCCGCAAGACCGGCCGTCGACGCGGACAGCGCCATGGCCTTGATCCGCGTCCGTACGATCGGCAGCCCGGTGAACAGCGCCGCGTCCGGGTTGGAACCGACCGCCCTGACCTGTGCCCCGAAGCGGGTGCGGGTGAGCAGCACGCTGAGCGCCGCCGTCGTGGCGAGCAGCACCCACACGGCGGTCGGCAGGCCGCCGACGTCACCGCCCACGACCTGGAAGAAGGCGTGGTCCTGCGGCATCGCGCTGATCTGCCTGCCGTCGGCCAGGGCGAGGCCGATGCCGCGGAAGAGCATGGCGGTGGCGAGGGTGACGATGAACGTCGGCAGCCCCACGTACGTCGCCACGATCGCGTTGCCCGCCCCGAGCAGCGCCGACAGCACCAGCACCGCTGCGGCCGCCGCCCAGGGGGACCAGCCGTCGCGGATGCAGACCGCGCCGACGGTCACGCCGAGCGCGTAGACCCCGCCGACCGACAGGTCGACCTCGCGCATGGCGAGGGCGAAGACCATGCCGGCCGCCATCAGCCCACGTAGCAGGCGTTGTGGGCGGTCCCGGTCAGGTTGGACCGCGTCAGGAAGTCGGGCTCGGCGATGCCCACGACGAGCACCAGCAGGACCAGTACCGCTGCCACGCCCGTCTCGTCGCGCAGCAGCCAAACGCACACGGCTCGATGGCATGCCGCACAGCGTGGAGGCGCCGCGGGCCCGCGGCAATCAGAGCGTTCCGCCAGGCGGAACGGGTGTCACACCGCTCCGGCCCCGGTGAGCGAACGGACCTCGACCTCGGCGAACTTGTCCTCGTCGGCGCGCTCGCGGGACAGGACCGTGCCCAGCCAGCCCGCCGCGAAGCCCAGCGGGATGGACACCAGGCCCGGGTTCTCCAGCGGGAAGTACTGGAAGTCCACGCCCGGGAACAGCGACTGCGGGCTGCCCGACACCACCGGGGACAGCACCACCAGCACGACCGCCGGGACGAGACCCCCGTAGATCGCCCACACCGTGCCGCGGGTCGTGAACCTCCGCCAGAACAGCGTGTACAGCAGCGCGGGCAGGTTGGCGGACGCGGCCACCGCGAACGCGAGCCCCACCAGGAAGGCCACGTTCTGGCCCTGCGCGAACAGGCTCAGCGCGATGGCCACCCCACCGATGCAGACGGCGGCCACCCGGGCCACCCGCACGTCCTGGTTCTCCCGGCGCCTGCCGCCCGGTGCGGTCCTTCGACGGCGCAGCGTCGCGTGGAGGTCGTGGGCGACCGAGGCGGACGAGGCGAGCGTGATACCGGCGACGACGGCCAGGATCGTGGCGAACGCGACCGCCCCGACGACCGCGAAGAGAACCGTTCCACCGGTGGAGCCCGCTCCCCCGCCCAGGTCGAGGGCGAGCAGCGGCACCGCCGTGTTCCCGGCGGCGTTGGACGCGCGCACGGTGTTCGAGCCGACCAGCGCCGCCGCGCCGAAGCCCAGCACGATCGTCATCAGGTAGAAGCCGCCGATGAGCCCGATCGCCCAGACCACGGAACGCCGCGCCGAGCGGGCCGTGGGCACGGTGTAGAAGCGCGAGAGGATGTGCGGCAGCCCGGCGGTGCCCAGGACGAGGGCGAGGCCGAGGCTGATGAAGTCCAGCCGGTCGGTCCAGCTCTGCCCGTACAGCCTTCCGGGGGCGAGGAACTCCCGGCCCTGGCCGCTGCCGTCGGCGGCCGAGCGCAGCAGCGCTCCGAGGTCGCCGTGGAAGCGAAGGAGGACCAGGACGGTGAGGGTGATCGTGCCGCCCATGAGGAGCACGGTCTTGACGATCTGGATCCAGGTCGTGGCGCGCATGCCGCCGAAGGCGACGTAGAAGACCATGAGCGCGCCGACGCCGATGACGGTCCAGGTGCGGGCGGCCGATCCCTGACCGCCGAGCAGGAGGGAGACCAGGCTCCCGGCGCCGACCATCTGCGCGACCAGGTAGAGCACGGAGACGGTGACCGCGGAGGTGCCCGCGGCGATCCGGACCGGGCGCTGGCGCATACGGGCGGTGAGGACGTCGGCGAGGGTGTAGCGGCCGCAGTTGCGGACCAGTTCGGCGACGAGCAGCAGCACGAACAGCCAGGCGACGAGGAAGCCGACGGAGTAGAGCATGCCGTCGTAGCCGAAGAGCGCGATGAGCCCCGAGATGCCGAGGAAGGAGGCGGCGGACATGTAGTCGCCGGCGATGGCGAATCCGTTCTCCAGCGGGGAGAAGAGACGGCCGCCGGCGAAGAACTCCACGGACGAGCTGCGCCGTCGGCCGGCCCAGGCCGTGATCGCCAGGGTGACGGAGACGAAGACGGTGAAGAGGACCAGCGCCAGGCCCTGGTGGTTGCCGGTCACCGCATCCGCTCCTGGGTGTCCCAGCGCAGGTCGAGGGCGGCCCGGTCCCGGCGCAGCCGGGCGTGCCGGGCGTAGGCCCAGGTCAGGAGGAAGGTCGTGGCGAACTGGGCGAGGCCCAGGACCATGGCCACGTTGAACTCGCCGACCAGCGGCCGGGCCATCAGCCGCGGCGCGGCCGTCGCCAGGACGAGGTAGAGCAGGTACCAGGCGAGGAAGGCGGCGGCTGCCGGGAAGACGAACCGCCGGTACCGGGAACGCACCTCCTGGAAGGGGCCGCTGGCCTGCACCTCGCGGTACACCCGGGCGTGCGCGTCGGCCGGGCGGGCCTGCGACGGGAGGGAGACCGGCGGTGGCTCGGGGCCCTCCCACTCCCCCGCGGCCAGGACGTCGTACCAGGGGTCGTCCACCCACAGCCCTCCGGTTTCCGCCCGGTCGTGATCTTTCACGAACTCTCCTCGCCTCACGGGCCGATCGGCCGTGCGCCCAAGCATGGACATTGCGGGAAGATCCGGGAGCCTCCAAGCAGAAACCTTCACCTCATCGGGTGATGGTGCCCCACTCCTGGGGGTGGGGAAGCTCCGGCGCCCTCCACGGGTGGGTGACCGCGGAGGGCGCCGGCACGGGGAACCGGTCCGTCAGGCGTCGATCCGCGAACGGTCGAGCGTGGCGGCGGAGTTGGCGATGAACTCGCGGCGCGGCGCGACCTCGTTGCCCATCAGCAGGTCGAAGGCGAGCTCCGCGCCTTCCAGGTCGCTGATGTTGATCCGGCGCAGGGTGCGGTGGCGCGGGTCCATCGTGGTCTCGGCCAGCTGGTCGGCGTCCATCTCGCCGAGACCCTTGTAGCGCTGGATGGAGTCCTTGTAGCGGATGCCCTTGCGCTCGAACTCCAGCAGCGTCTCGCGCAGCTCCCGGTCGGAGTACGTGTAGACGTACTTGTCCTGGCCCTTGCGGGGGTTGGTCAGCTCGACCCGGTGCAGGGGCGGCACGGCGGCGAAGACCCGGCCGGCCTCGACCATGGGCCGCATGTAGCGCTGGAAGAGCGTCAGCAGCAGGCAGCGGATGTGGCTGCCGTCGACGTCGGCGTCCGTCATCATGATGATCTTGCCGTAGCGGGCCTGGTCGATGTCGAAGGTGCGGCCCGAGCCTGCTCCTATGACCTGGATGATGGCGCCGCACTCGGCGTTCTTCAGCATGTCCGTGACCGAGGACTTCTGGACGTTGAGGATCTTGCCCCGGATCGGGAGCAGCGCCTGGAACTCGGAGTTGCGCGCGAGCTTGGCCGTGCCCAGGGCCGAGTCACCCTCGACGATGAAGAGTTCGCTGCGGTCCACGTCGTCGCTGCGGCAGTCGGCCAGCTTGGCCGGCAGCGACGAGGACTCCAGCGCGGTCTTCCGGCGCTGCGCGTCCTTGTGCTGCCGGGCGGCGATCCGGGTGCGGGCCGCGGCGACGGCCTTCTCCAGGACGGCGCGGGCCTGCTGCTTGTCGTCCCGCTTGGTGGAGGTGAGGAACGCCTTGAGCTCGCGGGACACCACGTTGGCCACGATGCGGTTGGCCGCCGAGGTGCCCAGCACCTCCTTGGTCTGGCCCTCGAACTGCGGCTCGGCGAGCCGGACCGTGACGACCGCCGTCATGCCCTCCAGGGCGTCGTCCTTGACGATGTCGTCCTCGGCGACGCGCAGCAGCTTGGTGGCGCGCAGGACCTCGTTGAACGTCCTGGTGACGGCGCCCTCGAAACCGCGCACATGGGTGCCGCCCTTGGGGGTGGCGATGATGTTCACGAAGGAGCGCAGCGTGCTGTCGTAGCCGGTGCCCCAGCGCAGGGCGACGTCGACGCCGAGCTCGCGGGTGACCTCGGTCGGGGTCATGTGGCCGAGGTCGTCGAGGACCGGGACGGTCTCCTTGAAGGTGCCGCTGCCGGTCAGCCGCAGCACGTCGCAGATCGGCTTGTCCGGGGTGAGGTACTCGGCGAACTCGCTGATGCCGCCGTCGAAGTGGAAGGTGTCCTCGACCGGCTTCCCGTCCTCCGAGCCGTTGTCGGGGCGCTCGTCGCGGACGACGATCGTGAGCCCGGGGACCAGGAACGCGGTCTGGCGGGCGCGCTGGTGGAGCGTGTCCAGGGAGAGCTTGGCGTCCTTGAGGAAGATCTGACGATCCGCCCAGTAGCGGACGCGGGTGCCGGTGCGGGCCCGCGGCACCTTCTTGACCTTGTCCAGCCCGTTGCCCGGCTCGAAGGCCGCCTCGGGGCCGACCTTGGCGAAGCTGCCGGGGACGCCGCGGCGGAAGCTGATCGCGTGCGTGTGGCCGCCGCGGTCGACCTCGACGTCCAGCCGGGCGGAGAGCGCGTTGACGACGGAGGCGCCGACACCGTGCAGACCGCCGGAGGCGGCGTAGGAGCCGCCGCCGAACTTGCCGCCGGCGTGCAGCTTGGTCATGACGACCTCGACGCCGGACAGACCGGTCTTGGGCTCGACGTCGACGGGGATGCCGCGGCCGTTGTCCCGCACCTCGACGGAGGCGTCGCCGTGGAGGACGACCTCGATGTGGTCGCAGTGGCCGCCCAGGGCCTCGTCCACCGAGTTGTCGATGATCTCCCACAGGCAGTGCATGAGGCCGCGGCTGTCGGTGGAACCGATGTACATGCCGGGGCGCTTGCGGACCGCTTCGAGGCCCTCGAGCACGAGCAGGTGTCGCGCGGTGTAGTTGGAGCCGTCACGATCTGCACCGGTCAGCAACGCGGTGGACGGCACGGATGTTTCGGCGGTCACGCGAACGTCTCCTCATGAAGTTCTTCAGCCCGTATCGGTGAGAGGGTACCGAGGTCACGCACGGCCGTTTCGCCGCGACCCGGTACGGGCATCATGCTAGCCCTTTTTCGAAGGTACGTTCGATCCCTCGTTTGAGTGATACACATGTCACGTTCCCCTGGAGGCATGAACCATTTAGGCTCGGGGCACGTCCTCCTCAACAACCGGCTTCCGGGCCGGGGGGACACAACCGAACAATCTGACCAGATCTGCCAGATCGACCCGAAGCCGACAGATAAGACGCCAGAGGATCTTTCGCCGCCAATCGGTAGCATCCGGCCGCTACAACGACAGTTTCCAAGGAAAAGACCTGAGCGGGAACAGTTTGGGCCTGGTTGGATGTTGACCCTGGTACGACAGCTCGTCGAGCTAGAGAAGAGGCGACGTGACTACAGTTCTGACCCCCGCGAGCCCGCTGACGGCGGCGGACCGCTGCGACCGTTGCGGCGCCCAGGCCTACCTGCGCGTCGTACTCATCAGTGGCGGCGAGCTGCTCTTCTGCGCGCACCACGGGCGTAAGTTCGAGCCCGAATTGAAGAAGATCGCTACGGAGATACAGGACGAGACCGGTCGGCTCACCGCCACCCCGGCCGTCGCGGCCGAAGACGAACGCTGACGCGTAGCACTGCGACGAGCTCTCACGACGGGCGGCCCCCCTTGCGGGAGGCCGCCCGTCGGCTTGTCCGCCGCACGTCACGAAGAGTGCTGGCCGACCAGTCCCGCCACCGCCGAGACCCGGGTGTACACACCGGGATGCCCCGCCTGGGCGCATCCCGCGCCCCAGGACACCAGCCCTATCAGCCGCCCCTCCGCCACCAGCGGACCGCCGCTGTCCCCCTGGCACGAGTCGTGCCCGCCGGCCAGGTCGCCGGCGCAGACCATGCCGCTCTTCTGGTACTTGCCTTCGGTACTGCCCGGATAGGCCTGCTCACAGACCGAGTCGGCGAGCACCGAGACGTTCGCCGCCATCAGGACGTTCGAGTAGGTCCCCAGGCCCGCGGTGTCCCCCCAGCCGAAGACCTGCGCCGGCGTGCCCGCCTCGTAGGAGGTCACGTCCCCCGGCGCCGCCATGCGTATCGCGCTTCCCGCGGGGAACGGCTCCGCGGTCGTGACGACCGCCACGTCGCCGCTGTTGGTCGTGGGGTCGTACGCGGGGTTGACCCAGACGTTGCGGACCGCCACCTCCCGGCCGTCGGAACCGGCGAGGTCCGTCCGCCCCGCGATGATGCGCAGGTCGGGCACCTGGCCCCAGTCCCCGCCCAGTGCGGTAGGACTGAAGCAGTGCGCGGCGCTGACCACCGTGGTCGGCCCGACGAGCGCTCCGCCGCAGAACTGCCCCGAGCGACCCGTTCCGTAGCGGGACCGGCTCGACAGGACCACCGCCCACGGGTGCTGCTCCGTGGTGACCGGCGTGCCGCCTATGACACCGTTGTCGGCGCCCGGGGCGCGGGGGGCGTACTCCACCGCCGCGGCGGTGGCGGAAGCCGGTAGCGACAGCGCGAGCGCGGACCCGGCTATGAGCCCGCCGATCAGCGTGCTGACCGAGGAACGCATGCATTCTCCTCACCCTCCGGAATGCCCAGAACACCCACAGTGACGTGACGGAACGGGAGCCGCATCCGGAGAACTGTCCGGAAAAGCCGACGGGCCCGCGGCCGCCGTGGCGGTCGCGGGCCCGTCCGGGCGTCCTGCCGGATCAGTCCAGGTAGTCGCGGAGCACCTGGGAACGCGAGGGATGACGCAGCTTGGACATGGTCTTGGACTCGATCTGGCGGATGCGCTCACGGGTGACCCCGTACACCTTGCCGATCTCGTCCAGCGTCTTCGGCTGGCCGTCGGTGAGGCCGAAGCGCATGGAGACCACGCCCGCCTCGCGCTCACTGAGCGTGTCGAGCACCGAGTGCAGCTGCTCCTGCAGCAGCGTGAAGCTGACCGCGTCGGCCGGCACGACGGCCTCGGAGTCCTCGATGAGGTCACCGAACTCGCTGTCGCCGTCCTCGCCGAGCGGGGTGTGCAGCGAGATGGGCTCGCGGCCGTACTTCTGGACCTCGATGACCTTCTCCGGGGTCATGTCGAGTTCCTTGGCCAGCTCCTCCGGGGTGGGCTCGCGGCCCAGGTCCTGGAGCATCTGGCGCTGGACGCGGGCCAGCTTGTTGATGACCTCGACCATGTGCACCGGGATGCGGATGGTGCGGGCCTGGTCGGCCATCGCGCGGGTGATCGCCTGGCGGATCCACCAGGTCGCGTACGTCGAGAACTTGAAGCCCTTGGTGTAGTCGAACTTCTCGACCGCACGGATCAGACCGAGGTTGCCCTCCTGGATCAGGTCCAGGAAGAGCATGCCGCGGCCGGTGTAACGCTTGGCCAGCGAGACCACCAGACGGAGGTTGGCCTCCAGGAGGTGGTTCTTGGCCCAGCGGCCGTCCTCGGCGATGATCTCCAGCTCACGCTTGAGCTTCGGGGCGAGCTTGTCGGCCTGGGCCAGCTTGTCCTCGGCGAACAGACCGGCCTCGATGCGCTTGGCGAGCTCCACCTCCTGCTCGGCGTTGAGCAGCGGGACCTTGCCGATCTGCTTGAGGTAGTCCTTCACCGGGTCGGCGGTGGCGCCGGCCGCGGCAACCTGCTGCGCGGGCGCGTCGTCCTCGTCCTCGTCGGACAGGACGAAGCTCTCCGCCTCGGCCTCGGCGGGGACGTCCTCGTCCTTGCCGGGGGCGGCGTCCTCGATGAGCTCCTCGCCCTCGACGAGCTCGTCGTCCTTCTTGGTCTTGGTCGCGGTGGTCTTCTTCGCCGCGGTCTTCTTGGCGGTCGCGGTGGTCTTCTTCGCCGCAGTCTTCTTGGCGACGGCCTTCTTCGCGGATGCCACGGCATCGTCCTCCGGCTCCGCCACGGGCTCCGCCGCCATGGTGGGGGCGGGGGCCGCGGTGGTCTTGGCAGCGACGGTCTTCTTGACCGGGGCGGCCTTGGTGGCGACGGTCTTGGTGGCAGTACGCTTCGCCGGGCTCTTGGCTGCGACGCTCTTACGGGTGCGCTTGGGCGCCTCGGCGGCACTCACCATCAGCGTCACACCCTCCTCGTCGAGGACCTGGTTGAGGCTGCGCAGAACGTTCTTCCACTGGGTTGCCGGGATCTGGTCCGCTTCGAAGGCTCGGCGCACGTCGTCGCCGGCGATCTGACCCTGAGCCTTACCCCGCTCGATGAGCGCCATCAGAGACTCGGACTCGGCGATCTCCGGCGGGAGCGTACGGGATGTGCTGGCCGACACGAACAACCTCTCGGAACGATGGAAAACGACTACGGTGGGAACCGCTCAGCAACTCAGCGTCATGTTCGTCGCGGATATTCCTCGCACGGCCGCCACCTCTAAGCTCATCGCGCTGCCGCCGAGAGCGTTACGCCCGGCCGTACGTGGGCCGGGTCACACCCCGGATCGGCACCAAACCGTCGATAGCGGGACACTCCCCGTGCACGCCACGACCATGCCCGGTCGGATGCGGGCGTCAAACATGGCGGACGGCTCCGCCGCCGGGCCCGGAGGGCGTGGGCCGGCGGCGGAAGTCGGTGCCGTCTCGTGCTGCGCGGGAGCGGTCAGTGCTCCCGGGGGGCGGGCACGACGTGGTCCGTCGACCCGCCGGCACCCGGGTCGGGGTGGGCGGCGAGCAGCTGGCGCATGGCGGTCTCCGCCTCGGCACCGTCGGAGGCGGCCAGCGCCTCGACGACCCGCGTGTGCAGGGCCACCGAGTGTTCACCGGGGCGCTCGCAGCCGGTGACGGGGCCGCCGGAGACCTGCAGGGCGGAGGAGACGATGCCGGAGAGGTGCTCCAGCATCCGGTTGCCCGCGACCTGCAGCAGCAGGGCGTGGAACTCGGCGTCCGCCCGGGAGAAGGTGAGGCCGTCACCCTGCCCCACGGCGTGGGACATGATGTCGGTCATGTCGACGAGGCGCTGCTGGACGTCCTCCCGGCCGTGACCCGCCGCGAGGCGCGCGGCGAGGGGCTCGATCGTCCAGCGCAGTTCGAACAGCTCCCGACGCTGGTCGTCGCGCTGCGGGCCGAAGGCCCGCCATTCGATGATGTCGGGGTCGAGCAGGTTCCAGTCGCTGACCGGGCGGACCCGGGTGCCGACGTTGGGCCGGGCGCTGACGAGGCCCTTGGCCTCCAGCACCCGCAGCGACTCGCGGACGACGGTACGGGAGACCTCGAAACGCTGGCCGATCTCCTCGGGGACGAGCGGGCGGTCGGCCCCGAGATCGCCGGAGACGATCATCTGGCCGAGTTGCTGGACGAGTTGGCCGTGCAGCCCGCGGCCACGGCTCCCGGCGGCGCGGCGGCCGACCCGGCCCATGTCGGTGTCGCCACCGTCCCAGGAGGGTGCGGGACCGGGGCGGTCGAGGCCGACGGGGGCGTCGGCGTACGGATAGCGGTCGATGTCCCCGCCGCCGAGACTCGGGTCGGCGGGGCGGGCCGCGGTCATCATGGTGTGCGCAAGGGTACTCACGCATCATTTGTCGGCGATGGCGCGGGAGGCCTTGAGGGCTTTCCTGAAAAGCACACGAAAGGGTGAGCACTCATCACCTGATAATTGACGCTTTATCGGAAGGAAATGGGGTTTCTCCGGCGCAAGACCGTTGCCGCATAGGCACACAAGAGAGCGAGGAGCGACAAAACGAAGGAATAGCGCACCGGTTGGGTCGCCATGCGGACCACGTCGATCGCCGGGGCGGACGCCGCCCGCCTCACCACCGGCGCCACCAGCAGCGGAACCGCGAGGACACCGGCCAGCCCGAGCGCGGTGGTGCGGAACACCCCGGCCGCCAGCACCCCGGCCCAGCAGCAGACGAGCGCGAGGGCGACCGAGGCCGCCGTGGCGGAGGCCAGCGCGAACGGCGCGGGCAGTCCGCCCGCCCCGAACTCTAGGCGCATCGCGACCAGGCCGAGCCCCGTCCCCAGGAGGGCGATCAGCACCGCCGCCGACCCGTTGACGACGAGTTTGGCGAGCAGCAGACGGAGTTGACGGGGCACGGGCGCGTGCGCGGGCGCCAGCGCGGGATAGCGGAACTCCTGGCCGTAGGCGAGGGCGCCGAGGAGCCCGCCGCCCAATGCGGCGGGCGGCAGGGGCAGGGAGTGCGACCAGCCGGTCAGCAGGCGCAGGGAGAAGGCGTCGTGCCCGGTGCGCAGCAGCGCCAGGGTGGCCAGTCCCGAGGCCAGGACGGAGACCAGCGCGACGAGCCAGGGGCCGCGGACGCCGGTGAGGCGGCGCAGTTCGTAGCGGACGGGCCGGGCGGGACCGGCGGGCGGCACCGCGGCGCGCGCGGCCGCCAGGGGCACGGCGGGCCGGTCGCGGTCGCCGTGAGGACCCTCCGGAACACCGGTGTCGGCGACCTCGTCCGCGAGGCGGTGCAGCAGGATGCCGTTGCGGAAGGCGGTTTCGCCGACCTGAGCGGTGGTCGCGCCGTGCACGCGGATGCGGCTGCCGCTCTCGTGGGTGATCTCGGTCCCGTCGTCGGTCAGCAGCAGGCCCAGGCGTTCGGCCTGGGGCGAGTGGACGGCCACGTACGGACGCAGCCGGCGGCGGCCGAACTCGTGGGCGGACTGGTCGGCGACGAGCCGGCCCTTGTCGAGGGTGACGACGCGGTCGCCGAGCCGGCCCGCCGCCTTGGGGTCGGCGCAGGTGACCACGACGGCGCCGCCGCGCGCCGCGTACGCCTTGAGCAGGCCGTACAACCAGGCGGTGTCGTGCGGGGAGAGCCCTTGGGCGGGATCGTCCAGGAGCAGCGCGGGAGGGTCTCCGAGGAGCGCCGCGGCCACGCCCAGGCGGCGGTCCATCCCGAGAGAGAAGGTCGACAGGCGCCGTCCGGCCGTTTCGCGCAGGCCCACGATCTCCAGGACCTGGTCGGCGCGTTCGGCGGGGGCCCCGGCCGCGGCTGCGAGCATGCGCAGGTGGCCGCGCGCGGTCCGGGAGGGGTGGCCGGGGACCTCACCGAGCAGCACGCCCACCGCGTTGGCCGGATGGGTGTGGCGGTGCAGGGGGCGCCCGCCGAACAGCGTGATGCCGCGGCCCGGTTCGAGTTCGAGCATCAGCCGCAGGACGGTGGACTTGCCGGCGCCGCCGTCGCCGAGCAGGACGGTGATCTCGCCGGGACGGGCGTCGAAGCTGAGGTCGTCGACGGCGGGGGGCTCTTCGCCCCGGGACGCGCTGGTCAATCCGATGGCCTGGATCACCATTGCACCATAACGCGCAAATGGCCCGGAATTTACACCTCTGGTCGCAACATAGGCGGATTGAGGATGGTCGCACCACCCGCGCGGAACAACTGCGCGGGGCGGCCGCCCTGACGGGTCGTGGTGCCGCCGCTGGGGACGAGGAAGCCGACCGTCCCCGTCACCTTGCGGTGGAAGTTGCGCGGGTCCAGGGCGACGCCCCACACCGCCTCGTAGACCCGGCGCAGCTCGCCGACGGTGAACTCGGGCGGGCAGAAGGCGGTGGCCAGAGCCGAGTACTCCAGCTTGGAGCGGGCGCGCTCCACGCCGTCGGCCAGGATGCGCGCGTGGTCGAAGGCGAGGGCACCGTCCTCGCCGTTGCGCAGCAGTTCCTCGACCGGTGCCCACCGGGCGCTGCGGGCGTCACCCCCGGCGCGGGGCGCGGGCAGGTCCGGGGCGAGCACGAGGTGGGCGACGCTCACCACGCGCATGCGCGGGTCGCGCTTGGGATCGCCGTAGGTGGCCAGCTGCTCGAGGTGGACCCCGCTGCCCGCGCGCAGTCCGGTCTCCTCCTCCAGTTCGCGGGCGGCCGCCCCGGACAGGTCCTCGTCGCCGCGTACGAAGCCGCCGGGCAGCGCCCACCGGCCCTGGTAGGGCGGTTCACCGCGGCGGACCGCGAGGGCGCACAGGGCGTGGCTGCGCACTGTGAGCACGACGAGATCGACAGTGACGGCGAAGGGCGGGAAAGCTGACGGGTCGTAGGGCGCCATGCCCGCGATCATAGTCGTCTGCCTGACGATAAACAGCAGGTTGGCGGGATGACGCGACCCGCTTTCGGCCTGTTGTTCGACGTCACGGCGCAGGTCCGGCGTCCGGTGCCGCCGGCGGGTTCAGGCACCGAGCTGGAGTCCGGGAGCCGCCTCCTCGATCACGGCCGTACCGGACACGCCGATCCGCAGCGCGAAGGGCTCCTCGGCCACCCGCAGCCCGGCGAGCCCGAGGTCGCCGAGCGGGGCGGTGACCAGAGGGCGTAGGGCCACCATGCGTTCGGGGGCGTCGGGGCGGATCCCGGCGAGGGCCATCAGCATGTGGACGGCCCCGGCCGCGGCCACCGCGGCGGGCCGCGAGGCCGTCGGGTGCGGGGCGGGACGGCGGGAGTCGTCACGCTGCTCCCCCGCGTACATCTCGGGCAGCCGGTGGCCGAAGGCACCGGCTGCGTCCAGCACGCCCAGGAGAAGCGCCGAGGCCTCTCGCTCGTGGCCGGCGGCCGCCAGCCCGGCGACCGCGACGGCCGTCTCGTGGACGCGTACCGCTCCGCCGCGGTGGCCGAAGGGGTTGTAGCCGGGGGCCTTGGCGGACAGGGTGCGCAGCCCCCACCCCGAGTCGAGCTCCGGAGCCGCCAGGAGGCGGGCGAGCTGTTCCGTCTGCACCTTGTCCAGCAGACCGGGGGCGAGCTCGCAACCGCCCAGCAGACCGGTGTCGAGCAGATGGGCGGCTGCCGAGCCCAGGTGGGGCACGGGTCTGCGGTCAGGGGTGAGCGCGGCGGCCGGGCTCCCGCCGGCCGGGTCGTCAAGCCAGAAGTCCTCCCGGAACCTCCGGCGCAGCACCTCGGCACGCTCCCGCCACTCCTCAGCGCCCGGGCGTCCGTGGGCCTGCAGCAGATCGGCGCCGTGCAGCATGGCCCGGTGGGCGTGCGCCTGCACATCGCAGCGCAGCGGACCGCCCGGCGCGGGGTCGGGGACGTATCCGCCCTCACCCGCGACGGACCGAAGCCACCACAGACTGCGCTCGGCGGCCGGCAGCAACTGTTCGGTGTCCCGCTCCGGAAGTCCCCACCGGCGTGCCTCGGCGAGCAGCGTGACGAAGAGCAGCCCCGCCTCCACTCCGGAACAGGTGGGCGGCAGATGCGGGCCGGCATGGCGCAGCGGCCCGGGCAGGCCGCCGGTCTCCGGGTCCTGGCGGCGGGCGAACGCCCGCAGGGTGCCGGCCGCCAGGCGGGTGCCGAGCGGCAGCAGCATGCGGGCCGCCCACAGGGCGTCGGCCGGGGCGGGACCGAGCCGCCACGGGGCGCCCGCCGCCACATGGACGTCCAGCGGGTGCCCCGGGTCGCGCAGCAGCAGCGCCCGCAGGTCGTCGAGGGCGGCGCGCAGCAGCGTCTCCGCCCGGCCGTCGGCGCCGCGGATCTCCGGGGCCGACCAGGGCACGGGGACCGCCGGGGCGGATCCGCCGTTCACGCCGGCCGCCGCGGGCTCCAGCGTCACGCGCAGCTCGATCGTGCGGGACGCCCCCGCGGGCAGCGCCAGCTCCCAGCACAGCAGCCCGGCGGAGGCCATGGCGCTCTCGGGTGCCGGCACGGCGGTCACCCGGGCCCGCAGGCCCTCCGCCGACCACAGCAGCCCCGCGTCGCAGACGCTGGGCTGCAGCTCAGGCCCGGAGGATCCGGCGGCGATCGCCGCCAGCTCGGCGAGGTCGGTCGCCAGGGCCACCTCGAACGGGATGCGCAGGGCGCGGGAACCGGTGTTGTGGACCGTGATGCGCTCGGTGCCCCCGGCCGTGCGGAGCCTCTCGACGGTGAGGGCCGGGTCGGGTGCGGTGTCGCCGGGAACGCGGGCGACGGAGGTGAACCGCGCCCGCCCCGCCGTGACGAGCCCGCCCTGCACGGGGACCGGTGGCGCCCCTGCGATGCGCAGCTCGCAGCGGGCCAGGACCCGGCGGCCGCCCTGGTAGAAGCCGGCGAGGCCGCTTCCGTCCAGTTGTCCGTGCTCCGGCGAGACCGCGAGGGCCGGGGCCGCGACGCACATCACGGCGTCGTGCACCGGCTGCGGCCCCCGGTCCTGCCGGGGCGGCCGGTTGACCGGCTGCGGGCTCATGCCACCTCCTCGTCGAATCGGTCGCTCGGGCGCTGCCGCCACTACCCACGAGAACGGCCGTGTGGGCACTCGGGTCACGCGCCGTCTACCGTTCCTGATCGGGAAGCCGTCCGTATCACCGGAAAGAGAGCCATGGCCGTCTACCGTCAGCCGGGAACCGTCATCACCGACCACGCCTTCCAGGTGCCGCTCGACCACGCGGACCCCGGCGGTGAACGGATCGAGGTGTACGCACGGGAGGTCGTGGCCGCCGGGAAGGAACGAGATCCGCTGCCCTGGCTGCTGTTCCTGCAGGGCGGGCCGGGCGGCCGGTCGCCGCGGCCGCTGGGCCGCGACGGCTGGCTCACCCGGGCGCTGGACGACTACCGGGTGCTGCTGCTCGACCAGCGGGGCACCGGCCGTTCCACCCCGGCGAACCGGCAGACCCTGCCGCTGCGCGGGGACGCCTCGGCCCAGGCCCGTTATCTGGAGCACTTCCGGGCCGACTCGATCGTCCGCGACTGCGAGCTGATCCGCCGTGAGCTGCTCGGCGAGGACGGCCAGTGGAGCCTGCTCGGCCAGAGTTACGGCGGCTTCTGCACGCTCACCTACCTGTCCTTCGCCCCCGAGGGCGTCCGCGAGGCCTTCGTGACCGGCGGGCTGGCCGGCCTGCGCAGCACGGCCGAGGACGTCTACCGGGCCGCCTACCCCCGTGTGGAGCGGAAGGCCGCGGCGCACTACGCGCGTTACCCGGAGGACGTCGAGACGGTCCGCGCGATCGTGCGGCACCTGCGCGAGCGCGAGGTCAGGCTCCCGGGCGGCGGACTGCTGACCGCGGAGGCCTTCCAGACCACCGGGATGCTGCTCGGCACGGGCACCGGCTCGCACACGCTGCACTACCTGCTCGAGGACGCCTTCGTGACCGCAGGATCCGGCCTCCAGCTCTCCGACTCCTTCCTCGCCGAGGTCCAGGGCCACCTGTCGTTCGCGGGCAATCCGCTCTACGCGGTGCTGCACGAGTCGATCTACGGCCAGCGTTCGGTCTCGCCGCGGGCCACCGGCTGGGCCGCCGAGTCGGTCCGGGCCGAGTTCCCGCAGTTCGACGTCGACAAGCCGCTGGCGGACGACGCGCCGGTGCTGCTGACCGGCGAGATGATCTACCCCTGGATGTTCGCCACGGACCCGGCACTGGCGCCGCTGCGCGAGACGGCGCACCACCTCGCGCAGCACGAGGAGTGGCCCGACCTGTACGACCCGGATCAGCTGGCGCGGAACGAGGTGCCGGTGGCGGCGGCCGTCTATCACGACGACATGTACGTGGACACGGCCGACTCGCTGGCCACCGCACGCTCGGTCCGCGGCCTGCGCACCTGGGTCACCGACGAGTACGAGCACGACGGGCTCCGGGTGAGCGGCGGCCGGGTCCTCGACCGGCTGATCCGGCTGGCCCACGGCGAGCTGTGAGGAGCGCTGCCCGGCGGGCCCGTGCGATGCTCTGCCGCCGCAGGTAGCGGCGGAGCGGCTCCGGTGAGAGGCCGTTGTTGACGGCGGCGTGGAGCAGCCGGGCGAAGGTGTAGTCGGGGGCGAGGTGCAGGGCGCGGCCGAAGGCCACGCGCGCCGCCGCCTCGTCCCCGGCGGACCAGGCCACCCAGCCGGCGAGGGTCAGGGGCGCGGCGGCGTGCTCGTGGTAAGGCTCGACGCAGCGCCGGGCGAGCGCCCGCCACAGGCGTACCGCAGGGTCGGTGTGCGGCGGGTCCATCCACTCGGCGGCCTCGTCGCGGGTGGTGCGGTCCTGCAGGCCGAGAATCATCGTGGCGGCCTCGTCGTCGTCCAGCAGCGCGTCGTCGCCGCGGTCGGCCTCCGCTCCGTCCCCCACCGGGGTGGCGGCCCGGAAGCGCTCGAGCGCCTCCCGCAGCAGCCGCAGGGTGCTGCGCCGCACCGCTTCGGAGTCGTCGCGCTCCAGCATGCGGGGGACGAGTGCGGCGGCCGCCGCGTCCAGGGCGTCCCCACGGGCCGTGGAGGCCGGTGCGCCGGGCGGCGGCGGGGTCAGGCGCTCCTCCATCTCCTTGAGGGAGCCGCTGATCCGCAGGCCCGCGTAGGCGGCCGCCGCGGCCATCACGGAATCGCCGGACCGCGTGATCCCGATGCCCTCACGCGGGAACCGCTCCGTGTCCGGGCAGCAGTACGACCACCAGCGGCCGGCGGAGACGCACAGCGCCTCGACGACGGGGATGTCGAGCGTGCCGCAGGCGATCCGCAGCCGCTGCGCCAGCGGACGCAGCCGTTCCATGACCTGGTGGGGGTCCTCGCCGGGAGCGGGCTCCTGGACGAGGAAGAGCACGATCGCGTCCGGCCGCGCGCCGCGCTGCTCGCTGCCGTTCACGAGGCACTCCGCCAACTGCTGGGCGGCGCCGGGCCACTCGGCGGCGTCCCGCGGGATGCCGAGCCGGGCCCGGCCGCCGAAACGGCCGTGCTCGCCGTGCAGGGCGATCATCAGAATGCTGTCGTCGGGGTGGAAGCCGCACAGGTAGGGGAGCGCGGCGGCGAGTTCGGCCGGGCTGCGCAGCGTGACCTTCGGGTCGTCCGAGGGACGGGGGGATTCGGTGTGCTGAGTCATGATCCGAAGGTCCCGTACGCCGTGGATCTCCGCCAGACCCCTCCAAAACCTGTGGATAACTCGCGCATATCATCGCAATTATCCGGGGCGGGTTGTCCACAGGCTACCTCCCCACGGTTGGCGCGGTGTCGGTGCCATCGGGTTGCATGGGGGCATGACCACCGCACTGCGCACCGCCGCCGACACGATCCTCAGCCGGCTCGTCGGGGACCCGACGGGCACCGCCCGCCTGCGCGAGGACCAGTGGCGTGCCGTCGAGGCGCTGGTCGCGCACGGCCGCCGCGCCCTGGTGGTCCAGCGCACGGGCTGGGGCAAGTCGGCCGTGTACTTCGTGGCCACCGCGCTGCTCCGCGAGCGGGGCAGCGGTCCCACGGTGATCGTCTCCCCGCTGCTGGCGCTGATGCGGAACCAGATCGAGGCCGCCGACCGGGCCGGGATCCGCGCCCGCACGATCAACTCGGCCAACCCCGAGGAATGGGACACGGTGCAGGCCGAGGTCGCCGCAGGGGAGATCGACGTCCTGCTGGTGAGCCCGGAGCGGCTCAACAACCCCGATTTCCGGGACCAGGTGCTGCCCAAGCTGGCCTCCACCACCGGCCTGCTCGTGGTCGACGAGGCCCACTGCATCTCCGACTGGGGCCATGACTTCCGGCCCGACTACCGCCGGCTGCGGACGATGCTCGCCGATCTCACTCCGGGCGTTCCGGTGCTGGCCACGACGGCCACCGCCAACGCACGCGTGACGGCCGACGTCGCCGAGCAGTTGGGTACCGGCGACCACGAAGGTGCCCTCGTGCTGCGCGGGCCGCTGGACCGCGAGAGCCTGTCGCTCGGGGTGCTGCGCATGCCCGACGCCGCCCACCGGCTCGCCTGGCTCGCCGACCACGTCGGCGACCTCCCGGGCTCGGGCATCGTCTACACCCTGACCGTGGCGGCCGCGGAGGAGGTCACGGCCTTCCTCCGGCAGCGCGGTCACCGGGTCGCCGCCTACTCGGGGCGCACCGAGGACGCCGACCGCCGGGCCGCCGAGTCCGCGCTGCTGAACAACGAGGTCAAGGCGCTGATCGCCACCTCGGCGCTCGGCATGGGCTTCGACAAGCCGGACCTGGGCTTCGTGGTGCACCTGGGCTCGCCCTCCTCCCCCATCGCCTACTACCAGCAGGTCGGACGTGCCGGACGCGGTGTGGACCACGCGGAGGTGCTGCTGCTCCCCGGGCCGGAGGACGAGGCGATCTGGCGTTACTTCGCCTCGCTCGCCTTCCCCCGTGAGGAACAGGTGCGGCGCACCCTGGAGACGCTGGCCGCCTCCGGGGGCCCGATGTCGGTGCCCGCGCTCGAGACCCGGGTGGACCTGCGCCGCAACCGTCTGGAGACCATGCTCAAGGTCCTCGACGTGGACGGCGCGGTGCACCGGGTGCGCGGCGGCTGGACGGCCACGGGCCTGCCCTGGACGTACGACACCGAGCGGTACGCGTGGGTCGACCGGCAGCGCAAGACCGAGCAGCAGGCGATGCGCGAGTACGCCACGACCTCGGTGTGCCGCATGGAGTACCTGCGCCGTCAGCTCGACGACGAGGAGGCCGCCCCCTGCGGCCGCTGCGACAACTGCGCCGGGCCCCGGTTCACCGCGGAGGTCTCCCGCGAGGCCCTGGAGGCGGCACGGGCCGCCCTCGGGCGCCCGGGGGTCGAGGTCGAGCCCCGCCGGATGTGGCCGACGGGTCTGCCCGCGATCGGCATCGACCTCAAGGGGAAGATCCCGCCGGGCGAACAGGCCGCGACCGGAAGGGCACTGGGACGGCTCTCCGACATCGGCTGGGGCAACCGGCTCCGCCCGCTGTTCGCCGAGAACGCGACGGACGGCCCCGTTCCGGACGACGTGGCGCAGGCCGTGGTGCAGGTGCTCGCGGACTGGGCGAAGGGCCCGGGCGGCTGGGCGAGCGGCGAGCCCGACGCCCCGCAGCGGCCGGTCGGCGTCGTCACCGTCGCCTCGCACACCCGGCCGCAGCTCATCGCGTCGCTCGGTGCGCGCATCGCCGAGATCGGCCGTATGCCGCTGCTCGGGGAAGTGGCGCACAGCGGTGACCTGGAGCCCTCGCGGGTGCCGCGCAGCAACAGCGCACAGCGACTGCGGGCGCTGCACGGGGCGTTCACCGTTCCACCCGCCCTCTCCGACGCCCTCGCCGCGGCCGCGGGACCGGTTCTGCTGGTCGACGACTTCACCGATACGGGGTGGACCGTGGCCGTCGCCGCGCGGCTGTTGCGCCGATCCGGTGTTACGGCGGTGTTTCCGCTGGTCCTGGCCTTGCAGGGCTGACCGGTAGTCACCATGTGAGACGGAGACGGGATCTAAGCGGCGGAGGGTCAGATAACAGACAGGTCGACAAAATGACCGTTGCCGCCTGCGTGTGCGACAGGAACAATTGAGTCTGGATCCCCGCATCGGCTCTTGGAGCCCCACGACCGGCATGCCCGCGCACGCCCGGTCGCGGACGCATACCCGAAGGGAGGACCGTGGCCATCGGCTTCGCTCCGGAAACCGCTTCCGTGAATTCCTCCCGCCGTGCCGGACGCCATCGCACCCTCGAGCCGGCCGAATGGACGGCCGCGGGCATCCCCCTGCTGATCAACCCGCGCGAAGTGGTCACGGACCTCCACACACGCCACCTCCCGGCCCCGGGAACCGCCGTGGTCGCGGTCTACTCCCCGGACGAACGGCTGACGGCCAGCGCGTCCTTCGCACAGCGCCCCGGCGTCACCGACGGCTGGGAACGGCGCAACGCGATCCTCGTCCACCTGCGCCGGATCACCGCGGACGACCTGCGGCGGCGCAGGCCCGTGCGCACCGCGGTCCTGCTCGTCTGCCGCGACGGCGGAGCGGGGTGGACCGAGGTGGACGGTGCGTGGATGTGGGGACTGCGCGACGCCTGCTCGCTGTACGGGCTGCGCCCCGGTTCGTACATCACCCTGACCGACGACGGCTGGCGGGTGCAGGGCGAGGACCGTTCGGGACGTTCCCCGAACGCCACTTCCTGGTCGGCCACGAGCCGCGGCGCAGCGAGCCTGCGTCCCAGTGGGACGCCGCCCCTGCGCCGCGCGGCGGCGCGTTGATCAGGCGTTGACGCCGAGCAGCGCGTTGATCCGCTGCGGGTCGCCGCAGACGACCAGCAGGGTTCCGGCCCGTGCCATCGCGGAGGGCAGGACACGTGCCACGGTCTCGTCGGAGCCGCCGTTGACGGCCACGACCACCACGGGCCGGCCCTTGGCGCGGTCGGCGTCGTGAGCGGCGTAGAACACGTCGTCGCCGGCGTCGTGCTGGGCCCAGTAGGACGTTTCGCCGAAGCTCAGCTCGTGGGCGGCCCAGGGGTGCTGCTCGCCGGTGGTGAGCACCAGGACCTCACCCGGAGCGCGCCCGCTGTCCAGCAGCAGGTCGACGGCCTCGTCGGCGGCGTCGAGGGCGCCGTCCACCGGGGCGGGGATGAGCTGGATCTGCGCCGACGGGCCGGCGGAGACGGAGGCCACGACCTCGGGGTCCCGCGGCGAACGCTGCTGCGGGGGTACGACGGGTCCGCGGGCCGGACCGGGACGGCCGGGCCGGGCGTTGGCCGCCGGGGCGCCACGCGGCGGCGCGGGGCGAGGGCCGGGGCCCGGTACGGGGCGGGGGGTCGGCGCGGGCCGGCCGGCGGCCGGGGCTACGCGGGGACCCGGGACACTCTCGTGAATCTGAGGCTCCTCGGGGGTGAGAGGCATGTGCTGATGTCTATCAAATGCACCGGAACAACGCAGCGGCGGGTAGGTCACAACTCGACTCAGAAGTCGAACCCGAGTTGCTCACCCATCTCCCCCGCCTCCACGGTCTCCCGGACCTTCTTCAAGTGCTGCCAACGCGGCAGCGTATCGAGATATGCCCAGGACAGCCGATGGAGGGGGGTGGGCCCCAGCTCCTCCAGTGCCGCCCGGTGCACCGGCGAAGGGTACCCGGCATTGTCCTCGAAGCCGAACGGAGCATAGTCGACGCCCAGTTCCGCCATCATCGCGTCCCGCCGCACCTTGGCGATCACGGACGCGGCCGCCACGGCCACGCACGAGCGGTCGCCCTTGATGACCGTGCGCACACGCCAGGGACCCCCGAGGTAGTCGTGCTTGCCATCGAGTATCACCGCGTCCGGACGCACGGGCAGGGCGTCCAGGGCGCGCGTGGCGGCGAGCCGCAGCGCGGCGGTCATCCCCAGTGCGTCGATCTCCTCCGGGGAGGCGTCGCCGAGCGCGAAGGAGTTCACCCATCCGGTGAGCGCACCGGCGAGCGCGGTACGGCGCTTGACGGTGAGCAGCTTGGAGTCGGTGAGGCCGTCCGGGGGCCGTCGCAGCCCGGTGACGGCCGCGCACACGGTGACGGGCCCGGCCCAGGCGCCCCGTCCGACCTCGTCGACGCCCGCGATGACCTTGGCGCCGAGGGTCGCGCGCAGCGAGCGCTCGACGGTGTGGGTGGGGGGTTCGTGGACCATGGCAAGGCTTAGCCTACGCTCCCGTGTTGGACCGGCCGGGAGCAGGCCGGGGAGCACGGCCGGAGGTCGCGGGCGGGCCGGCCCGGCGACCGCGTCAGGGGCGCAGCAGGGGCAGCATCACCTGGTCGACGACCTCGATCAGGTCCTCCTCGGTGATCTCCCGGCCGCCGATCTTCGACCGGTACATCATCAGCGCGGGCACCACGTCGGCGACGATGTCACCGGTGGCGTCGGGCCGCACCTCACCGCGCTCGATGCCGCGGCGGACCACGTCCAGGATGCGGTGCTTGGTGGGTTCGACGACCCCTTCCATGATCAGCCGTACGAAGCAGTGGGCGGCTTCCTGGTCGCACTCGTCGATCACCGAGCGCAGGGCGAGCCCGCCGCGCGAGTACATCGCCTCGCGCATCCGCAGCACGAGGAAGACCAGGTCCTCCCGCAGGCCGCCCAGGTCCGGGACGTCGGGGACCTCGGGGAAGGCCGTCTGCAGGGCGTCGGCGACGAGGGCCTGCTTGGACGGCCAGCGGCGGTAGACGGCCGCCTTGCCGGTCTGGGCGCCGGCTGCGACGCCCTCCATGGTCAGCCCTCGCCAGCCCACGGTGCTGAGCTGGTCCAGAGCGGCTCCGAGGATCGCCCGCTCCAGAACGGGCCCGCGGCGGCGGGTTCCCGCTCCCTGCGACATGGTCATGCCACCTTCTCATTCACTCTCTAGTGAACGCTTGCGTTCACTACCACCATCACCCTAGTGTCGTACACAGTGAACGCGACCGTTCACTAAGTCACCGACTGGGGGACCTCGTGACGACTGGGCAACTCACCTCACCACGAAAGCCCGGAGCCGCGCGACGCGACGGCAGGCCGGGCATCGCACTCGCGGTGATCGCGGCCTGCCAGCTCATGGTCGTGCTGGACGCCACCATTGTGAACATCGCGCTCCCGCACATCCAGGACGCGCTCTCCTTCTCCACCACCGATCTGTCCTGGGTGCTCAACGCCTACACGCTCACCTTCGGCGGTCTGCTGCTGCTCGGCGGGCGCGCGGGCGACATCCTCGGACGGCGCAGGGTGTTCGTCTTCGGCATCCTGCTGTTCTCCCTCGCCTCCCTCCTCGGAGGCTTCGCCCAGGAGCCGTGGCAGCTGCTCGCCGCGCGCTCCCTGCAGGGCGTCGGCGGTGCGATAGCCTCGCCGACCTCGCTCGCCCTCATCACCACCAACTTCCCCGAGGGCCCGGAGCGCAACCGGGCCTTCGGCGTGTTCGCCGCGGTCTCCGCGGGCGGCGGCGCCGTGGGCCTGCTGGCCGGCGGCATGCTCACCGACTGGCTCGACTGGCGCTGGGTCTTCTTCGTCAACGTGCCGATCGGCCTGCTGATCGCCTTCCTGGCACCGCGCTTCATCAGCGAGTCGCAGCGGCACCCGGGGCGGTTCGACGTCGCCGGAGCCGTCACCTCGACGCTCGGCATGGCCTCGCTGGTCTACGGCTTCATCCGCGCCGCCCACTCGGGCTGGCGGGACACCCTGACCGTGTCCTCGTTCGCGGCCGCCGTCGTGCTGCTCGGCGCCTTCGTGGTCATCGAGCGGCGGGCCCGGGAGCCGATCACCCCGCTGCGGATGTTCGCCGACCGCAACCGCTCGGGCACCTACCTGATGATGCTGAGCCTGGCCGCGGCCATGTTCGGGATGTTCTTCTTCATCGTCATCTTCGTGCAGAACGTGCTCGGCTACAGCCCCATCGCGGCGGGCTTCGCCTTCCTCCCGGTCACCGCGGCGATCGTGACCGGGGCAGGGCTGTCCACCCGCTTCCTGCCGGTGCTCGGGCCGAAGCCGTTCCTCGTGGCCGGCTCGGCGCTGACCGGTTCCGGGATGGCGTGGCTGACCCTGATCGACCCCGGCAGCAGCTACGTGGGCGGCGTGCTCGGTCCCATGCTGCTCTTCGGCTTCGGCATGGGCCTGAACTTCGTCACGCTGAC
This sequence comes from Streptomyces sp. NBC_00510, assembly GCA_036013505.1. Classification (NCBI taxonomy): domain Bacteria; kingdom Bacillati; phylum Actinomycetota; class Actinomycetes; order Kitasatosporales; family Streptomycetaceae; genus Streptomyces; species Streptomyces sp. NBC_00510. The sequence continues at coordinate 3,222,151 of CP107851.1, forward strand.
CCTGACGGCCGTCTCCGGTGTCGCCCAGCACGAGGCGGGGGCCGCCTCCGGGCTCCTCAACGCGATGCAGCAGGTGGGCGGTTCGCTCGGGCTGTCCATCCTGGTGACGGTGTTCGGCACCGCGAGCCGCGACAAGGCCACCGGTCTCGTCCCGGACTTCCTGGCGCACGCCACCCGGGAGCAGCAGACCGCCTTCCAGCGGACGCACGAACTGCCGCCGCCGTGGGGCCACGAGGTCCTCGCGCACGGCATCTCGACCGCGTTCTACGCGGCCGTGGGGCTCGTCGTGCTCGCCCTGGTCACGGCGTTGTTCGTGATCCGGGTCCGCAAGAGCGACCTGGAGGCGCTCAGCGGCAGCGCGGGCGTGCCCGCGGCCTGACGCCGGCGCCGCCGCCCGGCCCGAGGGGAGGCCGGGGCGGCGGCACACGGCGTTCCACCTCACGGGAAGACCGGATCGCCCCACTCGTCGTAGAGGCCCGGCAGCCCCGCCTCGTCGCACGGCCGGCCGCCGGTCTGCGGCGGGTGCCCGTCGAGCAGCGACCGCGCCCGGACCTCACCCAGACTGGTGGTGAACCAGGCCTCGGTGCCGTCCTCGTAGAGGTGCTCGACGATCTTCTCCAGGGCGCAGGAGCGCTGTGGCTCCGGCAGCTGGTCCAGCTCCGGGACGGCGTCCGCGGAGAGGTGCCGCAGGTACTCCAGGTCGATCTTGCCGGTGCTCTCGTAGCGGCTCACCTGCTGGTCGGCGATGAGTGCGTCGGGCGACACCAGCCCGAAGGCGAGGACGGACGCCGCGGCGCTCACCGCCACGGCGCGCGGCAGCCAGCGCGCGCCGAACACCCCGGCCGCCATGACCAGGACGATCAGCAGCCCGAGCCACAGCTCCACACCCGCCACCGAGATCCGCAGCCGGGTCAGCCCGTACGCGTCGACGTACAGGTCCATGCGACGCAGCGCGGAGGCGACCACGACCAGGGTCAGCACGCAGATCGTGCCGAGGACGGAGCGCACGAGCAGGCGGTCGCGGTCGGTGCCGCGCGGCGCCCAGCGCTGGGCGAGGGCGATGACCACCACGGTGAGCAGGGTGACGACGAGCAACTGCCAGAAGCCCTGCCGGGCGTACTGCGCGTAGGTCAGGCCGGTCTTGGCGAGCACCTTCTCGTAGCCGCCGAACAGCACCGCCAGCTGGACGGCGTTGAAGGCCGCGAACAGCGCGGCGAGGACGACCAACGGCAGTGCCCACTCTGCGCGCCGGCGCGCGCGTCCCGGTTTCACCTCGATCCGGTCCCAGCGGCGCGGCGCCGCGGCGGTCCACGCCGCGCAGAGGGCGAACAGCGTCCCGACGAGGAGGAGCAGGACGCGCAGGGGGGCGTCGGTGACGGTCACATCGGGCATGAGGTCGCCCAGCAGGTCGGCGAACGCCGCGTCGGCCCCCGCGAAGAGCGCGCCGAAGACGACGAGGAGCACGACGGTCACGCCGACGGTCTTCAGCATCGGCAGCAGCCGGCTGCGGTCACGGGCGGACCGCTCGCGCAGCCCGCGCAGCGCCCAGCCGATCGCGGACGCCGGAGCGGACCACAGCCCGACGCCGCCGAGCAGGACGCCCGGCCAGCGGCGGCCGCCGTGCAGGGCCAGCGAGCCCAGGAAGGCGGCGGCGACGACGGCCAGGAACGACGGCCACCAGGCGTCCCGCAGTGCCGGAATGAGCAGCAGCGTCAGGCCTGCGACCGCCCAGAGGGCCGACCAGGGCCGCAGCCGGCGTCCATGGTCGAGGGCGGCGACCGCGGCCGCGGCCGCGGCGGGCACGCTGACCAGCAACAGGTTGATCCCCAGGCCGCCGCGCAGCAGAACCGCGGCCAGCACACCGGTGAGCAGCGCCGTCCACAGCACGGCGGGCCGTGCGGCGCGTGGGGTCCGCGAGCGGCTCGCGATCACCCACGCGGGCGGCGGGGGCGGTGGCGGGGGCGTCCAGGGACGCGGGTACGGCGGCGCCGGATGGACGGGTGGACCGTGCTTCCGCAGCGGTGCCTGCGGATGTGCCTGCGCGGGCGCCTGCGCCGTCGGCGCGGCGTCGGACGGTGTGTCGGACATGAGAACCCCTCCCCGCCGGTCGCACGGCGCCCGGGGGCTGCGCGCGGGACCGGTGCTCGACTGCGCGTCCGGCGAAGATCGGCCGGACGGCGTGGCCGACAGGCTAGGCGCGCCGACGAGCTGCGCAAACGCGGTACGGGCCCGAGGCGCAGTCTGTGACAGGGCCGTGACAATGCAGAGGGTTGGGAGGCCGGGGGCGGGGCCGGCGGGCGCGGCTCAGCCGGCGGGCAGCCATTCCGGCAGGGGCTCGCACCGCTCCTGCCACTCCCGCGGGGGCTCGCCACCGGCGCCGGCGGCGATGATCCCGCCGACGATGGCGCAGGTGGTGTCCACGTCGCCGCCCGCGCGGGCGGTGGTCCAGAAGGCGCCCTCGTAGTCGCCCAGGCCCCGCGCGGCGGACCACAGGGCGAAGGGGACGGTGTCGTGCGCACTGGTGCGGCGGCCGTTGCCGAGCACGGCCGCGACGGTGGCCACGTCGTCGTAGTCGAGCATGTCGACGGCGCGGCGCAGCCCGGCGTGCACGGCGCTGCGCGGCAGCAGCGCCACGACGCGGGTGATCAGGTCCGCGGGGTCGCCGGGGCCGGCCGGGTCCGCGGCGAGCGAGGCGGCGGCCGCGACGGCCATCGCGCCGACGACGGCCTCGCGGTGCTGGTGGGTGGTGTACGCCGACAGCTCGGCCTGCTCGGCGGCCTTCTCCGGCTCGCCCGCGTACCAGGCGCCCAGGGGCGCCACGCGCATGGCGGCGCCGTTGCCCCAGGAACCCTGGCCGTTGAACATCTCGGCCGCGAGCGTGCGCCAGTCGGCGCCTTCCTGCCGGATCAGCCGCAGCATCCGGTTCACGCCGGGGCCGTAGCCGCGGTCGAAGTCGTGGTGTGCCGCGAAGGAGGCGGCCAGGGTGTCCTGGTCGACGGCGCCGTGCGAGTCCAGGACCGCGACGACCGAGCACGCCATCTCGGTGTCGTCCGTCCACTGCCAGGTTCCCGGCGGCAGCGTGCGGCCCTGCAGTGCCGGGTAGTGCGCCGGCACGAAGAACTGGGAGCCGAGGGCGTCGCCCAGGGCGAGACCGCGCAGGCTGGACAGCGCGCGGCGGCGTGGGAGGTCATGGGGGTCAGCGGTCATGGCGGGAGAACTCTGACATCCGGTGCCACCCGGGTCAATCGTCCTGTGCGCAATCTCACCCGTGATATCGCGCCAGGCCGGAGTCGGTGGTCCGCCAGCGGGCGAAGGGCCGGTCGAGCCGGTACCGGCCGTCGGGCTCGGCCAGCAGCATCCGCGTCTCGCCGTTGTCGGGGTTCGACAGGCACTCGAACTCGTCGACGGTCCAGTGGAACCACCGCATGCAGAACAGCCGCATGGTGAGCCCGTGCGTGACGAGCAGGACGTTCGGCGGGAACTCGGGCTTGTCGAAGGCGCGGTAGAGCGTCTCCAGGAAGGACCCGACGCGGTCGTAGACGTCCGCCCCGGACTCGCCCTGGGCGAAGCGGTAGAAGAAGTGACCGTAGGCGTCCCTGGCCTTGCGCTGCCGCTGCACGTCCTCGGCGTCCTGGTAGTTCCCCCAGTCCTGCTCGCGCAGCCGGGGCTCCTCCTTGGCGCGGGTACGGCACGGCTCGAGACCGAGCAGGTGGAAGGTCTGATGCGTCCGGCGATATGGCGAGACGAAGGCCTGCACCCGCTCCTCGCCGAACAGCTCCCGAAGCTCCCGGCCCGCCGCGCTGGCCTGCTCCTCCCCTCTCGTGGTGAGGGTCAGCGCGTGGTCGGGCACCCGCTCGTAGATCGTGTCGTCGGCATTGCCCTGGGACTCTCCGTGCCTGATGAGCACTATGCGACGCGGTCGGGCCATGGCCTCACTGTAATTCGTACGCGCGAGCAAGGTCGCGGCGGTCCCCGGCGGAGGCCGTGGGCGGACCCCGCCGCAGGCCTGCCACGGGCCCCGGCCGACGGTCGCCGGCTCCGTCCACAGGCCGGGCGTCCCGCCCCCGATTGTCAGTGGCGTACCTCAGACTCAGCATGAAGAGGGGGGCGCGTTCGCGCGCCACGGTTGGAGGCCGCCATGAAGACCACGTCGTTCGTTCCCGGCACACCCTGCTGGACCGATCTGAGCAGTCCCGACATCGAGGCCTCCCGTGCGTTCTACGGCGGCCTGTTCGGCTGGGACTCCCAGGCGGGCCCCCCGGAGGCCGGGGGATACACCTTCTTCAGCCTGCGCGGCGAGCACGTGGCGGCCGTCGGGCCCGTGATGGCCGAGGGCGACCGGCCGCGGTGGATCACCTACATGGCCACGAGCGACGTGACCGACACGGCCAAGGCGGTCGAGGCGGCGGGCGGCTCGGTGTGCGTACCGCCGATGGCGGTCTTCGACCAGGGCAGCTTCGCGCAGTTCACGGACCCGCACGGGGCGGAGTTCGCCGCGTGGCAGCCGGGCCGGTTCAGCGGCGCGGGCCTGCTCGACGAGCCGGGAGCGCTGTGCTGGATCGAGCTCAACACCCGGGACGTGGACGGCTCCCGCGCCTTCTACCGCAACGTCTTCGGCTGGACGGGCGAGACCCACCCGTTCGCCGGGGACAGCTCGTACACCGAGCTCGAAGTGGAGGGAACGGACCGGAAGTTCGGCGGCATCCTGCTCATGAACGACGCCTGGCCGCAGGAGATACCCCAGCACTGGATGCACTACTTCTCCGTCGCCGACACCGACGCGGCCGCCGCGCGGGCCACCGAGCTCGGGGGCAGCGTCTCCGTGCCGCCGTTCGACCTCGAGCACGTCGGGCGGGTCGCCGTGCTCGACGATCCGCACGGCGCGTACTTCTCGGTGATCACCCGCCCCGCGCAGGGCGGGAAGGGCTGACCGCGGCGGCTCCCGGGGGCGGCCCCCGGTCGCCGTGCCGTCATATCGACCAGGCCTGTTCCAGGTCGACGACGTCACCGGCGACGGTGAGCACGTCGGCGTCGAGATCGGCACGTTCGGACAGTCGCAGGATGGAGCCGTCCCGGTACTTGGCGTGCTCGGACGCCGAGTCCCACATGGACAGCACCAGGAAGTCGGACTCGGGTCCCTGCGCGAAGACCCCCCGCAGCATCCCCGGGGATCCGGCCATGGCCGGGTTCCAGACCTTCTCCTGCATCAGCACGAAGTGCTCGACACGGTCCGGCCGCACCTTGCAGTGCGCCAGCCGCAGCAGGTCGCTGTCGGCGAAGCGGGGGCGGAAGCCGACCTTGACGTCCAGGCGGTGCTCGAAGAGCTTGACGCCGAGGCTCTCGTAGGTGCCGGCCTGGGCGGCCGCGAGGCGGTCGTGCGCGCCGGCCATGAAGGCGTCGTAGTACTCGCGGTCCTCCCAGAACGCGAAGAGGTGCGCGACGCCCGGCTGGCTGCGGCTCCAGCCGCCGCCCTGCCCCCGGAACCCCGGCTCCCCCGTGAGCCCGTTGGCCCATTTCCGCTGCCCGCGCTCGAATCCGGCGCGATCGACGATTCCGCAGCGAATCCACTTCACCAGCACCGCGCCATCCTATGGCCCGCCGGCGGCCCTTCCGCCCCATCAAGGGACCAACTCCCCTGAACGGGAGAGGAATACGATCACGACATGGACGCCCTGTACCCGCGCCTCCTCGTCGAGGACTTCGACACCGCCGCCCGCTTCTGGACCGCAGCCCTGCGCGACCTGCTCGGCATAGAGCCCGTCAAGGTGATCCCGCAGGCCGGATACGCCAACTGGGACCTGGGCGGCGAAGCCGCCCTCACCCTCTTCTCCCGTGCCGCGCTCGCCCGTGCGATCGGCACCGAGGCCCTGCCCGCGCACGCCCCCGCACAGGACGCGGCCATGCTCGTCCTGCGGGTGGACGACGTCGAGGCGGCCGCGGGGAAGCTGACCGCGCACGGTGCGAGCGTCGTGACCGAACCCCGGGACCGGCCCGAGTGGGGCGCCGGGCTGCGGACCGCGCATCTGCGCACACCGGACGGCAGCCTCGTGGAGCTCCAGTCGTACTGACCGGACCTCAGAAGGCCCGAAACAAATAGTCTTCAACAAAACCATCTGCTAGCGTCTTACCTGGGTCCTCGACAACCAGGAGACGACGCCATGCCCTTACGCGCACAGCTCTCGCCCGCGGCGGCGACCACGGGAGCCGCCCCCGACCACCGATCCCGCGGACTGGCCCTCGCGGTCCTGTGCGCCGGGATGCTGATGATCATCCTGGACGGCAGCATCGTCACCGTGGCACTGCCCGCCATCCAGCATGACCTGCACTTCTCCCCCGCCGACCTGACCTGGACCGTCAACGGCTACATGATCGCCTTCGGCGGGCTGCTCCTGCTGTCCGGCCGGCTCGGCGACCTCCTCGGGCGCAAGCGGATGTTCATCGCCGGACTGGCCGTCTTCACCGGGGCCTCGCTCCTGTGCGGCCTCGCCACCGGGCAGGCCGTGCTCATCGGCGCCCGCTTCCTCCAGGGCATCGGCGGCGCGATGACCTCAGCCGTCAGCCTCGGCCTGCTCGTCACGCTCTTCCCCGAACCCCGTGAACGCGGCCGGGCCATCGGCGCGTTCAGCTTCGTCGGCGCCGCCGGGGCGTCGATCGGCCAGGTGCTCGGCGGTGTGCTCACCCAGGCCGCCGGCTGGCACTGGATCTTCTTCATCAACCTGCCCATCGGGCTGGCGGCCGCGCTGTTGGCGGCGCGCGTGCTGGAGCCCGACCCGGCACGTCCCCCCGCCCGGGGCGCCGACGCCCTCGGCGCACTCCTGGTCACGACGGGCCTGATGACCGGCGTCTACACGATCGTCCAGACCGGCGGTCACGGCTGGGCCTCCGCACGCACCCTCGGCCTCGCCGCCCTGGCCGCGGCGCTCCTGGGATCCTTCGTGGTCCGCCAGGCGACGGCGGCGTCCCCGCTGCTGCCGCTGCGCATGTTCCGCTCACGCGAGGTCTCCGGAGCCAACCTCGTCCAAGTGCTGATGATCTCCGCCCTCTTCGGCTTCCAGATCCTCATGGCGCTCTACCTGCAGAACGTCCGGGGGTACGGTGCCGCCGCCACGGGGCTGGCCATGCTGCCCGCCGCGCTGTCCATCGGCACCGTCTCGCTGCTGCTCTCCGCCCGGCTGAGCGCGCGCTTCGGCGAGCGCCGCGTCCTGCTCACCGGGCTCGCCCTTCTCGTGGTGGCACTCGGTCTGCTCACCCGGCTGCCGGTCCACGCCGGTTACGCCGCCGACCTGCTGCCGACGATGCTGCTGGCGGCCGGCTTCGGCCTCGCCGTCTCCGCGCTGACGGTGCTCGGCATGTCCGGCGCGGGCCCCGAGGACGCGGGGGTCGCCTCGGGCCTGTTCAACACCACCCAGCAGGTGGGCGGCGCCCTCGGCGTCGCCGTCCTGTCCACCCTCGCCGGCTCCCGGACGCACGCCCTCGTCGCCGACGGGCACGACGCCGCGTCCGCCCTCACCGCGGGCTTCCGCCTCGCCTTCGGCACCGGCGCGGCCCTGCTCGCCGCGGCCTTCGTGCTCGCGCTGGTGATACTGCGGCCGCGGCGCGAACGGGACGTCCCTCCGCCGGCCTGACGGCGGGCGGCCGACGGGGACGGGCCGCCCGCGGCCGGTCCTGCCCACGGTGGCGGTCGCCGTTGCTCCTGCCGCGTGACCCACGGGCCGGGGGATCAGCCGGCACTCCACTTCTGGTTGTCCGCGCCCGTACAGGTCCACAGCCGCAGCGTCGTGCCGTCGCCTCCGTGCGCGTCCGTGGCCTCCACGCACTTGTGGGCCTGGAGGTTGACCAGGTCGTGGGCGGGGTTGAGCCGGAACCTCTGGGATGCGGCGCCGTTGCAGTCGACCAGCCGGACGGCCGCACCGTCGGCCGTGGATCCGCCCGCGACGTCCATGCACGTGGCCGCGATCCGGATGCTCCTGTCCTCCGGCACGATCCGCCACGACTGTCCGGCGCCGACCGTGCAGTCCCGGAGCCTCAGCGGCACGCCCTCCGCGGAGCCCGCGTCGATGCACCTTCGGGAAGCGTGACTCCGTATCGCCACACCGGGAACCACCTCGGAGGAGGAGGGTCCCCCGGAGGCGGGAACCTCGCCGCTCTCCGCTCCGGGGGCGGCCTCGCCCACCTCGGGATCCCGAGGGGACGGCGGGGCGTCGCTCGCGGCAACGCCCGCGGACGGCCGCCCCGGAGTCCGTCCCGGGGACGGACGTGTCACGTCGAGCGGGCTCGCCGGGACGGTGCCGGCCGGGGAGGACCCGATGCCCGGCGCCGAGCCGGGGCGGGGGGCGGCCGTCGAACCGCCCTCGCCGGAGTCCGAACCCCGTACCAGGAAGGGAACGCACACCAGCAGGCCGGCCACCAGACAGGCACCCAGCAGCAGCAGCCGGCGGGGCCTGCGGCCGGGGGAGGCCACAAGCGCGGTCCCCTCCCGGCCGGCGTCCCCGTGCGGTTCGGCCCCGGGCGTCGGATCGTCCTCGGCCGCGGTCGCCTCGGGGTACGAGGCGAAGGCGAGCCCGGCCGCGAATCCGTCCGCGTAGCCGGAGGGCGACCCCCCGGACGTGTCCTCGGGTTCGACCGGAAGGGCGGCGGCCTGGCCGGCGCGCATCGTCACGGTCCTGTGCGTGGACCAGTCAGGGGGGTTCCGGCTCCTGGTGGCGTCGGCCTCGGCGATCGCGTTCGTCCTCCGCGTCCGCCGGGGCAGCGGTGCGGGGCCGGGGCGGCGCACGGCCCCCGCCTCGTCGTCCGCAGCCGTCGGCTCGTCAGGAGAGGCTGCCATCGGATCCTTCCAGCGTCAGGGGGCGAGGGAACTTCACCACCGCGCGGTCCGGAGACGGACGTCGCGGCCGGCCGCTCCCCGCCGGGGCTCGCCCCGGCCCCGGCATGCGGCCCGGGCGGACAGCCCCATCCGCACCCCGGGCGAGACAGGGCAGGGACGGCCCGCAGACGCATCGGCCGGCGGCCACCGCTCCCACTATCCCCGGGCACACCGTCGCCCCATAGAACCCGCGTGCCGTCCTGGCGTCACCCTGGATCGATGGCCGGCTCATCGGCGAAACCGCCGTCCGGCTCCGCCTCGGAGATCCGGGGCGATTCCACGGTGTCCGGCCTCCGGGCGAAGGGGAGGGGACACGCCCCTCAGGGCACCGACCTCCCCGTGGACGGGTGCCACCATGCCCCTGGGTGGCCGGTGTGTGTGCCATCCACGCCGCGGACGACGGGAGCACCGAGCCGATGAACGACACCCCCGAGGCAACGTGGCCACTGACCGACGCCCAGCCGGGCCAGGTCGTCGTGATCGCCCGGTGGAGCCCCGGGCCCGGCAGCCGCGACACCGTCCTCGCCACGCTCACGGCACTGGTACGGGCCTCCCGGGACGAACCGGGCTGCCTGGGCTACCAGGTCTTCCACCCGGATGGGACCGACGACGGGGACATCGTGCTGGTCGAGCGCTACGAGGACCGGGCGGCCCTCCAGGCCCACCGCGACAGCCCCCACTTCCGCGGCCTCGCCCTGGAGCGCGTCATCCCGCTCCTGAGGGACCGTCACGCGGTCGTCACCACCGTCGTGTGAGGCGGCCGGAAAGCTCCCCGCGCCAAGCGGCCCACGGGGAAACAAATTTGGCACGTCCGTTCTATTAATCGCCGTGACGGCCGGGAAAACTGGGGCCGGAAGACTTCGCCCAGGTCGCGGAAACCCCGGGCGGCCCCGCGCATCGCGGGGCGGTCCGGGCGGGCGCGGGGGCGGCACGGGGGTGAGCGGCGCATCACGGGGGTTCCATGAAGATTCCGAGCGACATCCTTCCCCTCCTGGAGTCGGCGGAGGCGGAGGAGATGTTCGAGTTCGAGGGTCTGGTGTCCGGACAGGACCGCGTCGACCTGGCCATGGCGGCGGCACGGCTCCACGGAGGCGTCTGCCTGTCGGTCGGTGACGACCCCGACAGCTTCTGGAGCAGGGCGCTCGGGTTCGGCTTCGGGACACCGGTCACCGCGGGCCTCGTCGCCGACGTGCTCGACTTCTACGCGGCTCACCGGCCCGGCCTGGCCGTTCTCCAGTTCGCGCCCTCCGTGCTGCCCGCGGACTGGGACCGGATCGCCGAGAAGTTCGCGCTGCAGGGCAGCGCGGGAGTGGTCAAGTTCGCGGCTCCGGTGGAGGACGTCATCGCCGCCGGCCGCTCCCTCCGCCTGGGTGACGGCCTGTCCGTGGAGGTCGTACGACCGCGGCACGCCGCGGAGTGGGCGCGTACGGTCGCCACCGCGATGGGGATCGGCGGACGGTGCTTCCCGCCCGCCGCCGTCGCCACGACGGGGCATCCCTCATGGCGTCCCTTCGGTGTGTGGGACGGCGAGGGGAACATCGTCGCGGGAGGCAACGTCCGGATCCACGGCCGGGTGGCCTCCCTCTTCGCGGGAGGGACCCTGCCGCAGGCGCGCGACCTCGGGGCGCAGGGGGCCCTCATCCACGCCCGCGCCCTGGCGGCCCGGGAGGCGGGCTGCGAGTGGCTCGTCGTGGAGACCGGGCCCTCGACCCCGGAAGACCCGAACCCCTCCTACCGGAACATGCTGCGGTACGGCTTCGGGATCGCCTATCGGCGGCCGAGCTGGATCTGGCGACCGACCGGCGCGTAAGGCGGTTCCCGCGGGCCGGTCACGGCGCGGGCGGCCCGCCACACACGGCGTGGCATCAGGGATGCCCAGAAGGAAGACCATTGAAGGACCAGTTGCGTTATGCCGTCCTGGGCCCGGTCAGGGCATGGCGGGGTGCGGACGAGGTCGACCTGGGACCGCCCCAGCAGCGGGCGGTGCTGGCCGCGCTCCTGCTGGCCGACGGTGCCCAGGTGTCGGCCGGCGAACTGATCGACGCGGTGTGGGGTACGCGGACGCCCGCTTCCGCGCTGGGCACGTTGCGCACCTACGTGCACCGGCTGCGCAGGGCACTGGACCCCGCCGGGGAGGGCGCGTCCTCCACGATCCAGTCCGTGGGGCGCGGTTACCAGCTCCGTATGCCACCGGACGGACTCGACCTCGGGATCTTCCAGGAGCTGCTCAACCGGACGGAGCGCGCCCTCGACGCGGGGAGCCCGAAGGAGGCGGCCGGGCACGCACGTGCGGCCCTGGCGCTGTGGCAGGGATCCGCCCTGTCGGGAGTCCGCGGCGCGTACGCGGACTCCCAGCGGCACAGGCTCGGTGAACAACGGCTGTCCGGCGAGGCGATGCTCATGAGGGCCGAGATCGACCTCGGTTCGCACGTGCAGGCGGTCGGCAAGCTGACCGGGCTCGTGAGCGAGCACCCGCTCGACGAGCGGTTCCGGGAGATGCTGATGCTCGCCCTCTACCGGTCGGGACGGCAGGCTGCGGCCCTGGCCACCTACCGCGAGGGACAGGAACTGCTGGCGGAGGAGCTCGGCGTCGACCCCGGCCCGGGCCTCCAGCGGATGTTCCAGCGCGTGCTGCGTGCGGACGGCGACCTCGTCGCCCCGGTGGCCCAGGCCCGTACGGACCGGACCTGTACGGAGCAGGCCCGTACGGAGCAGGTGGACACCGCCCGCGGGCAGGTGCCCCCCGCGGCGGCGACGCCCGCCCAATTGCCTGCGGGCCCGGCGCCGTTCGTCGGCCGGGAGGCCGAACTGTCCGTCGCGACGGGCCTGCCGGCGGAGAGCGGGGCGGCGGTGAGCGTCGTCACCGGCATGGCGGGTGTCGGGAAGACGGCATTCGCCGTCCACTGGGCCCGGCAGGTCGCCGACGGCTTCCCCGACGGGCAGATCTTCCTCAATCTGCGGGGCTTCGACCACGCGGGTCCTCCGCTCGGCCCGGAACAGGCCCTGCGCACGGTGCTGGACGCCCTGGGCGCCAGCGTCGGGAGCGAGCCGCAGGACGTCGACGCGCTGGCGGCCCTGCACCGGACCTGGCTCGCCGGGAAGCGCGTGCTGCTGCTCCTGGACAACGCGCGCGACGCCGCCCAGGTCCGGCCCCTGCTGCCGGGGGCGCCCGGATGCCTGGTGATCGTGACCAGCCGCGACCAGATGGCCGGCCTGGTGGCCGTCGACGGTGCCCGGCCGATCCCCCTGGACGTGCTGTCGGCGTCGGAGGGACACAGCCTCCTGACGCGTCGTCTCGGAGGTACCAGGACGGCGGCCGAGCCCGAGGCGGTCGCGGACATCGTCGCGATGTGCTGCCGGCTGCCGCTGGCGCTGGCGATCACCGCCGGCCGCGCGGTGACCCGCCCGGCCATGCCGCTGTCGGTCATCGCGGCGGAACTGCACGACAGCGCCGGTGACCTCGACGCCTTCCGCAGCGGCGACGCCGCGGCCGACGTCCGCGCCGCCTTCGCCTGCTCCTACCGGGCGCTCGGCACCGATGCCGCACGGCTGTTCCGGATGCTCGCGCTCCATCCGGGCCCCGACATCGGGCCGGGTGCCGCGGCGAGCCTCGGCGGGTTCTCCATGGCGCACACGCGCCGGTTGCTGGACGAACTGCTCCAGGCCCATCTCGTGGACGAGCGCTGCCCCGGCCGGTTCGCCTCGCACGACCTGTTGGGCGCGTACGCCTCCGAACTGCTCGACTCGACGGAGACGGAGGACGAGCAGGACGCGGGACGCCGCAGGCTGCTGGACCACTACCTGCACAGCGCCGGCCACGCGAGGCGGCTCTTCACCTCCGGCCGGGACGACATCGGCATACCCCCGGCGGCGCCGGGCGCGTACGTCGAGGAGTTCGCCCGCGGGGGCGGCGGCGAAGCGGCACGACGATGGTTCGACGCCGAGCACGCCGCGCTGGTCGCCTGCGTCGGCCTGGCCTCCGACCGGTCCTTCGACACGCACGCGTGGCGACTCGCCTGGGCCGTCAGGCCCTACCTGGACCGCCGGTTCGGATGGCACGAGATAGAGGTGACCCACCGGGCGGCCCTGGGCGCGACGCGCCGCCTGGGCGACCTGCTCGCCGAGGCGCACACCCTCCTGGGGCTCGCCCGGGCGACGGCGACGCTCGGTCGCATGGAGGAGGCCCGTGGGCACATGGCCCGCTCGGTGGAGCTGTTCGTCAGGACCGGGGACGCCGCCACCGCCGGGAACGCCTACCGCCAGGCCGGATGGCTGGCCGAGCGCCTGGGCGACGTACGCGGCGCGCTGGATTACGCCTCACAGGCACTGGAGTTGAGCCGGGCGAGCGGCGACGCCGTGACGACGGCACGCTCGCTCAACGCGGTCGGCTGGTACCACGCCCTGCTCGGACAGTACGACCAGGCCCTGGTCCACTGCCGGGAGGCCGTGCCCCTGCACGACGCGGTCGGTGACGTGTGCGGCTCGGCGGACACCCACGACAGCATCGGCTACGCCCATCATCAACTGGGCCGGCACGAGCAGGCCGTGTCCGCCTACCGGGAGGCCCTCGCCCGCTACCGCGCGATCGGCGTCCTGTACGGCAGTGCCGACACCCTCGGCCGGCTCGGCGACACCTACCTGAGCATGGGCCGGCCGGCGGACGCGCGGGACGCCTGGTGCGACGCCCTGGACGTCTTCGACGCGATGGGCCACGGGCGGGGCGACGACATCCGGACCAGGATCAAGGAGCTGGACGGGGGCGGTTAGGTCCTGCCTCCCGGCCGCCCCCCGGAGCCGCGCCGGGTCGCCCGTGAACGGGTCGTCAACGAGACGTCCATGGAACGTGGATGCCCGCGCGGTTGCCTGTCGGTGGCACGGCATCGCCCCGTGGGGGCGGTGCGCCCCCGCGTGCCGTGTGCACCTGCTCGTACGAACACAGCAAGGGAAGAAGCAATGTCGCGTTCCTACGCATCGCTCGGCATGGCCGCCGCGCTCGGAGGTGTCCTGCTGCTCGCCGGATGCGGTGACCCCGACGGCGGATCCGCGTCCCAGGCTCCCGCCGCGCCCGCCGCCGCCTCGCAGGACGCCGGATCCGGCGGCGCCGCGAACGGCGGTACCGGGAACGGCGGTACCGGGAACGGCGGTACCGGGAACGGCGGTACCGGTAACGGCGCCTCCGGCGGTCAGGGGTCCGGGTCGACCAACCCGTCCGGGGGCTACTGGCCCGCCACCGTGCAGCTCGGCCACAACGACGGTCTCGGCAGCACCGTGGTGGACGGTGAGGGCAGGACGCTCTACCGCTTCGACCCGGACTCCGCCCATCCCTCGAAGGCGACCTGCGTCGACGCCTGCGCGGTCACCTGGCCGCCCGTCCTCGTCAACGACGAGATCACCTTCAAGGGGCTGGACAGCACCACGATCTCCGCGGTCACCAGGCCCGACGGCACGCATCAGCTGACCATCGGGGGCTGGCCGGTCTACAAGTTCTCCAAGGACACGGCGGCCGGGGACACCAAGGGCGAGGGCGTCGGCGGCACCTGGTTCGCCGTCGCCCCCGACGGCACGAAGGCCAAGGACAGAAAGGACTGACGGCCCGGTCGGGCGCCGGGCCGGACCCCCACCGGCCCGGCGCCCGGAACGCGTGGGACAGGACGGTGACGACGATGGCGGCACACGCGACAGGCACAACAGGTAAGGCAGGAAGGGCAGGGAGGGCGGCCGAGGCGATCACCCGGCGGCCAGGGCCCCACCTCACGCAGGGCGCACGCGCCGGCACCCCGGGAGCCCACCGGTGATCCACGAGGTTGACGAGGCACTGCGGCGCCTGCTGTCCGCGCGGGCGCTGCCGGGCGGGGCCGCGGACATCGTCTTCGACGCTCCCACCCGCGCCTGGGCGACCCGGCGCGAGGCTCCCACCGTGAACGCGCACCTCTACGACGTGCGGGAGGAGACGGCCGCTCGGGAGCACGGTACGGCGGCACTGCGCGATCCCGCCGGCACGTTCACCGCGCATCGGCGACCGCCCCGCTGGTTCCGGCTGTCGTACCTGCTCACGGCGTGGGCCGACCGCGCCGAGGACGAGCACCGGCTCCTCTCCGCGGTCCTGTCCTGCCTGCTCCCCCACGAGTCACTGCCGGCCGGGTACCTCGAAGGAGCCCTGGCGGACCTCGGCCTGACCGTTCCCCTCGTGATCGGGACCCGGCAGGACGAGCCCCGATCCGGCGCGGACACCCGGTCCGCCCTCGGCGGGGAGCTCAAGCCCTCGCTGGAGGTCGTGGTGACCATGCCGGTGGCGGTCCACACGGACCACACGGTGCCGCGGCAGGTCCTGGAGCCGAGGGTGGCGATGGTGCACGACTTCCCCCGGCGGCCGTGAAAGGCGGGGACTCCAGGTGCCCCGGCCCGGCGACGCGGGACGCCGTCCGGCCGGGCCGCACCGGTCGTCACGCCTGCTGCGGGGCCGAGATCATGGTCAGCTGCTCCTCGGTGCGGAAGCCCGCCGAGGCGTACACGGATTCGCCCATGCTGCTCGCGTAGAGGTACGCGGTGGTGGCACCGGCGGCGTGGCCCGCGCGCACGATCTCCATGGTGACGGCCCTCCCGTAGCCGCGGCGCCGGTACTCCGGGAGCGTGGAGATGTTGAAGATCCCCGTCAGACCACCGGCCACGGCTCCCAGCCCCGTCCCCACCGGAACGCCATCCACCTCGGCCAGGTAGCAGGTGAAGCCCTCGATGCGGGCGATGCCCGGATCGGCGAACATGCTGAAGAACGCGTACGGTGCTTCGAAGCCCTCCGCCATCACCTTGGCGTACAGGCCGAGTTCGCCGCCGTCCAGCGCGCGGACGGTCAGGGACCAGTCGACGGGCTCCGGCGGCATTCCCTCGGCTGCATTCCTGATCATGAGCGGTGTGCGGTCGAACCGGGTCAGCCCGTGCCGCGCCGCCACCTCGGTGACCTCGGCTGCGGGTACCCCGCGCACGTAGATGCTCCAGGGGACGTCCCACGGCTCGGAGGCCGCCAGCGCGGCTATCTCTTCCGCACTCGGTTCCAGCGCCGGGGCGAGGATGCCGTTCAGCGAGGCGACCGGCGCCCCGGTGACGGCCAGCAGGGCGCCGCCCGCACCCCTGCGGGTGCGTCCGGTGGCCACGCCGGCCAGTCCCTCCACGACGTCGGTGTAGGCGGATGCGACCGGCGCGAGCGGGTCCTGGACTCGGGTCATGACGGACCGACCTTTCTCTGGTCTCTCAAGTACGCGGCCGGAGTGGCCCCGTAGAACGATTTGAAGTGCCTGATGAAGTGACTGGCGTCCGAGAAGTGCCAACGCGCCGCGATCTCCGACATCCCGGCCGCGCCGCCCACGTTCATGAGCTCGTCGTGCGCCCTCTGCAACCGCCTCCGCCGGGCGAACGCCATGACGGAGTCGTCCGACGCCGAGAAGCACCGGTGCAGCGTCCGCAGGGACACCCCGACGCTCCGGGCGACCATCGGAGGGGACAGGTCACCGCTCTCCAGGTGCTTCTCTATGACGTTCTTGGCGGCGACCACGACGGCCCCGGGGTGGTCGTCCAGCCGCGGGCCGGGGCGCTCCGAGATGATCCGGGAGAACAGCGTGGCCAGGGCGTCCCTGGCCATCCGCTGCGCGGCGACCGAACCCTCCAGTTCACCGCTGCTCCTCTTGATCGTTTCAAGGAAGTTGACGAAGAACCGGACCTCGGGGACGTCGACGTCCGACACGTACGCGTCGCTGAGCGCCTTGAGCGATCCGAGGTGCGGAACGACGAGGTGCCGCGGGATCGATATGACGTGCGCGGTCGTCGCCGGCGAGCAGGAGAACTCCCAGGAGGACTTGGTGTCGCGAATGCAGATCTGCCCGGGCTTGACCGCATGCCTTTTCCTCCCGCCCAGGAACTCGATCCAGCCCGAGGTCACCAGATCGGCCACGATCGGATCCCGGTCGTGGTTGTTGCCCGATACCCCGGTCAGCGAATCGCAGTACACCTGGGCGGACAGCAGGCCGTCGATGAGGTGCCCGTTCGCGGCGAATCGAAAACCGCGGTAAACGGCGGGACGAGGAACGGCAAGGCGTATGAGGTGTGAGAACGGGCCCCGCTCCCATTGCGAGAAATGGCGCTCGGAAACTTGTGCCTGTTCGGCCGTGAGGCTCATTCTCTCCCGGTAGTTTATCGCGCTGTCGTGAACCGGCCATGGATTCACCGAGCCCGCCGTCCGCTGACCTTCCACCCGTATCCTCCCGCGATCGCCCCGTCACCCGCCACACAACGCGTTGAGCGATCGACGTAAAACCTGCATTGATGTTGTTCACCCCTGATCGGCCGCCCGGTCGGCACACCCCCACACAAGGGGATGTCGAGCACGTCAGCCGATTCCCGACGATGAGGACGCCGCAGCCGGGCGCCCGTACCCAAGAGGGCCACAGCGCGCTCCGGCACCCTTGACAAGGTTGTCACCGAGACGGGCCTCATTGCCCGCGAGGTCGTTCACGACCGGGTGCGCCCGGCGCCAGGAGTGCACGTCAGCCGACGGCAACACCGCACAGCGGGGGCGGGCACAGCTCGTACGACACGCCACGGGCGCGTCGACGGCTGCTCGTCGGCATTATTTCCGACGGCACCGCTCATCGAATAGTACGACCGTGCCAGATCGCCCCCCGCGTGGAACGTGGGACCGGCACTCCGCTTCCATGCGTCACGGCCCCGGACCGCCGGGGGGATCCGGCCACCGGCCCGGTGGCCGGATCCCCCGGGACGCGCGGGTCAGCGGGCGGGCCGGACCGGGCCGACCTTCAGGCCGCCCGCGCCCCGGCCGCTGCACTGCGAGGCCTTCCACGCCACGTTGATCTGGTCCTTCGAACCGGGCGGGAACACGCCGAGGTAGTTGACGCTCCGCAGCGCGCACACGTCGTCGGAGTACCCGGCCTGCCCGTTCGGCGCCTGCGCGTCGACGACGGCGCGGGCGTCCGGGTCCAGGGTCACCGTGGCGACCGGCGTCCCCGTGGTGCGTTCCGCGGCAGTTCCCACCTGCCCGCCGTCACGCCCGTGGAAGGACACCCCGGGGAAGCCCGTGAGCGTGCACGCCGTCCTGCCCGTGTTCCGGAAGACCAGCTGGAAATGCGTCGTGCCGGCGCCGGAGTCCTTGTCCCCGATGGAAACCGAGAGCTGCGCGGACGCGCACCGCTGCGCTCCGCCCTCACGCCCCGAGCCGGAATCGGCGACGGAATCCTGTCCCGCGGAACGGTCGGGCGACCCGGCCCCGGAATCCCGGCCCTCCCCGTCCGAACCGCCGTCGCCCGAATTCCCGCGGGCCGGTGACGCGATCCCGGAGGGCGCCGCCGCGGAGGACGGGGACGAGCCGGCTCCGGAAGCGTCCTTCGTATCCGGTCCGCACGCCGTCACGGCGAAACCGGCCACGACCAGAGCGAGAACGGGAACGGCACGGCGGGCAGTCGAAACCTGCATCGGAATAACCCCAATTTCTTGACGCCGGCGAGGCCTTTCCCCGCCATGTCCCTCACTCTGACCGCTCACCCGGCACCGGACCAGGCACGCAGGGGCCCTGTGACGACCCCATCCGTGATCGGTTACCGACCGATGACACCGGAGAAATTCCCGGCACCTAAATAGATGCACGTGCATTCAGCCGGTGCTGTCGGCGCGCGGGACATAGATCCGCCGGCCGGCGCTTCCACGGCACCTTCTTGACATCCACCGCGTATCCGTTCCGTCGTTTTCGTTCGTGCTGCGCTGTCGCTCCCCTCAGTCAATCCGGTGGGCGTTCACGCCTCGTCGACTGCGCGTTGACGAATCGTCCTTCGGCGGTTGACGCGGGTGCCGACCGGGCGTCCCGGCACGCCCGAATGGAAGATCCGCGCCCCGCGATGGAAGGGATGTGCCGATATCGCGGGGGCGTTGGCCATCGCCTCTGACGCTTTGTCATGCTGATCTCCCCGCCGCCCCCTGAACCTCGCGCATCGCCGTGCGGCGCGGGCCCTGGTGCATCAACCACCGTCCGAGGTCGAAGGAGACCGCACACCGTGAACCATCCGTGTGTGTCGTTCCATCAGGTGCGCGTCGCCATGGCCGTGCTGAGCCTCGCGCTGTTCGCCCAGACGGCGATCTGGCTCGTGCACGACGTCGTCGTGCGCGGCCTGCCGGGGGCATGGGCGCTGTGGACGGCCGGTGACGCGCCCGGCCTGTCGGCGACGTCCTCACTGGACCTCGGCCTGGCGGCGCTGCAACTGGGCGCCGGACTGGCGACGTTCCATCAGACCCGGGGCGCCGGCGGTCTGCTGGTGACCGCGTGCGCGGTGACGCTCGGCTTCAGGCTGCCCGCGGTCTGGTACTTCCTGCTCGACTCGCCCTCCGACCCGTGGTTCGGCACGCTCACGGGTGCCTCGGTGAGCGCCGTCGGCGGCACCGCCGCGGTCGCCGTGGTGCTGGCCCTCGCCCTCGGCGCGCTCCTGGTCCTGGCGCGGCAGATGGAGTACGGGGCCGCCGCGGACGCGGTCTCCGGCAGCGGGATCCGCCCGGTGAAGGTCACGGCCACGACCTCCGGCCTGCTGCTGGCGGTGCTCAACGTCTTCTACATCGGCCGGAACGCGGTGACGGCCTTCGAGGTCGGGCCCGGCACGCTCGGCGAGCTGCTCGTCGGCAAGGGCACAGGGCGGGCGGTCCTCGGCGTTTCCGCCCCCTACCAGTGGGCCTGCCTGACGGTGCTCTGCGGGGCCGGCATGTTCCTCGCCGCCCGGCGCCGCCCCGTCGCGACCGGCTTCTCCGTGGGTCTGTCGCTGTTCATGATGCCGTCGGCGCTCACGGAGTTGTGGGCGCACGCGGCGGGCACGGTGCCGCAGTCCCTCGTGGACACGTCCCAGAGCCTGCTGGAGTTCGTGGGTTCCGCGGCTGTCGTCGCCCTCGTCGCCGGGGACGTCCGCCGTGACCGCCGGCCGCACCTGCGCACCCTCGCGGACGCCGCCCCCTCGGTACCGGCCGGGGCCGCCGAAGCCGGCGACCCCGCACAGCGCGACGCCGGCTCGGAGCCCGTCGGGGCCTGAGCGCGCCGGGGTCGCGGTTCAGACGATCCGACTCCCCCCGGCGGCAGTGGACACGACGTCGGTGTCCGATGGACGCCCGCCGCGGGGGACGCGTCCCGGGCGCCTAGCCGTCGAGGCGGAGTCCGGCGACCGCGTTGTCGAAGACCGCCCGGTAGGAGCCCCATCGGTCCGACGGAGCGGAGAGGTAGACCGTGAACTCCCGCTCCCCGGGCTGCCCGAAGCCGAGGTCGACGGCCCGGAAGTCCCGGGCCGTCCCCTTGAAGGTGAACTCCCATACGGCGGCGGGCCGCCCGCGCCAGCGGGTGCTCTGCATCCGCAGCCGCTCGTAGCCCTCCAGGTCGGGGACCATCTGCTCCTCGACGTCCTCGAAGTGCTGCAGCGGGCTGGGGCCCGCGAAGTCGAGCGCGGCGACCCGCAGGCCCACCAGCCCCGTCGGGTCGACGTAGACGAACTGCCGCCCGTCGTCGCTCACCTGGCGCTTCCAGCCGTCCGGCACGGGGACGGAGAAGCCGCGGTCCCGCTCCGCGACGAGGTGGTAGCCGTCCGGGACAGGGGGCGGTGTGTACGAGGGTGCCGGCGACGCGGAAGGGCCGGCCGCGGCGGAGGCGGAGGGCGTGCCCGGCGTGGTCACCGCGGGCGGGGACGAGGGCGAGGTCGCCGTGCCGTGGTCCCGGTCGCCGAAGTGCGGGACGGCGTACACGACCCCGCCGGCGAGGGCGGGCACCAGGGCGGCGGCGGTCCACAGCGGGGCGCGGCGGCGCCGGGGGCGCGGCAAGCGGACGGGGGCGGTCGTGGTGCCGCTGCTCCGGGGGCGCACGGCAGGGGCCGGCCCGATCGGGGATACGAGGCCGTCCCGCGACGCGTTCGCGGTCTCGGTCTCGGTCTCGGTGGCGCTCGCCCGCAGCATCCGCTCGGCGTCCGCCGCCGACAGACGCCGCTCCGGCTCCCGCACCAGCAACCCCGCGATGACCGGCCCCAACGGCCCCGCCAGACCCGCCACCGGCACCTCATCGGTGGCGATCGCGTACGCCGTCTCGATCGCCGTGTCCCGGCGGAACGGCGAACGCCCCTCCACCGCCTGGAACAACGTCGCCCCCAACGCCCACAGATCCGCCTCCGGACCCGGAGCACCACCGGTCAGCCGCTCCGGAGCCAGGAAATCGATCGAACCGATCAACTCACCCGTCCGCGTCAGCGTCGACGTCCCCGAAGCCTGCGCGATCCCGAAATCGGTCAGCACCACCCGCCCCGACTCCGACAACAGCACATTGCCCGGCTTCACATCCCGGTGCAGCACCCCCGCCGCATGCGCCGCACGCAGCGCCGCCACCATCCCCCGGCCGATCCGCGCCGCCTCCCCCGGCCCCACCGGACCCCGCTCCTTCAGCAGATCACCCAAGGTCGTCGACGGCACGTACTCCATCACGATCGTCGGCAGACCCTCGTCATCCACCACGTCGTGCACCACCACGACATTGGGATGACTGATCCGCGCCGCACTGCGCGCCTCCCGCCGGGTCCGCTCGAACAACGTCTCCAGCTCGTCGTCCTCCAGGTGGACCTGGGGGTGAAGGCGCTTGACCGCCACCGCACGGCCCAGCAGCTCGTCCATGGCCCGCCAGACCGTGCCCATGCCGCCACGGCCTATCCGCTCCACCAGCCGGTATCTCCCGGCCACCAGGCGTCCGAGCTCGGACATCGCGCGATTCTCCTTGGTCATCCGTTGACGGGTCTCCTCGGCCGGCCGGGCTCAGGACAGGGCGACGACCCGTGCCTGCGCCGGGCCCGCGTCGAAACGCAGGACGATGTCGTAGAGGTAGGTGTCGCCGGCCCGGGGCCCCAGGGCCGTCCGGGTCCCGGGGCGCAGCAGGCGGGAGACGGTCTCGTGCCGCTCGCCCGGGGCCGTGCCGCTGACGGTGACGAGCCGCAGGGCGGTACGGCCGGTGTTCTCGAGGGTGACGGTGCGGGTCCGCGGGCACGGAGTGGCCGCGGTGCCCGCGGACCCGCACCGGAAGCGCACGTCGCCGAAGTTCCCCAGCCCGCAGGAGACCTCGGTGGCGTAGTCGATGTCCGACGAGCAGACGGCGCCGACCCGCAGACCGGCCGGCGGGGCGGCCTCGACCGCCGCCCCGTGCGCGTCGGAACCCCGTGGCTGCACGACGGCGAACACGCCGAGTACGGCGGTGGCGAGTACGGCGGGTACGAGTGCTTTCCGCACCGGGTGCTCCAGGAGGCGGGCGACCCGCGGCGGGCGCCGCCGGACGGCGGATGCCTCCGGGCAGCGGGTCGCCGCGGGTGCTGCGGGATCAATGACGGATCGCGGATCGGGGGCCGCGTTGAGGACGACGGCGCTTTCCTTCGGAAAGGGCACCGGATTCACGGGATCCGCCCGCTATCCGCGGTCTCCCGTTCCGGCGTAGTGGCGCATGAAATGGGCTTCGGCGACGGCGAGGCGCCGCAGTTCGTCGACGGACACGCTCTCGTCCACGGCGTGGATCTGTGCCTCCGGTTCGCACAACCCGATCAGGAGGATCTCCGCCCGGGGGTAGAGGGAGGCGAGGGTGTTGCACAGGGGGATGCCGCCGCCGAGCCCCGCGATGTTCAGGTCGCGACCGCTGTAGGCCGTGCGCATGGCCTCGGCCATGGCCGTGTAGGCGGGGCTCGAGGTGTCGGCGAGGAACGGCTCGCCCTGGGCGACCTGCTCCACCGACACCCGCGCGCCCCACGGGGTGTGCTTCTCGATGTGGGCGGTCAGCAGCTCCGTGGCCTGCGCGGCGTCGACGCCCGGGGGGATGCGCAGGCTGACCGCCGCCCGCGCGCTCGCGTGGACGGAAGGGGTGGCGCCCACGACGGGGGGACAGTCGATGCCCATCACGCTGAGGGACGGCCGTGCCCAGAGACGGTCCGCGACGGAGCCGGTGCCGACGAGGTCCACCCCGTCCAGCACCCCGCCGTCCACGCGGAAATCGGCCTCGGGGTAGGCCAGTCCACGCCATGCGCCGTCGGTCTCCAGGCCCTCGACCCGGGGCGATCCGTCGTCGTCCACCAGCGAGCCGAGGATCTTCACGAGCGCGGTGAGCGCGTCGGGCGCGGCCCCGCCGAACTGGCCGGAGTGCAGGTTGCCGCGCAGGGTCTCGACGTCGATCCGGAGCATCGTGATGCCGCGCAGCGACGCGGTGACGGTCGGCGTCCCGAGGCGGAAGTTCCCGGCGTCACCGATGAGGATCACGTCGGCGTCGAGCAGTTCGGGGTGAGCCCGCGCGTACCGTTCCAGGCCGCCCGTCGCCTGCTCCTCGGAGCCCTCCACGATCACCTTGACGTTCAGCGGCACGCCGCCGTGCGCCTTGAGCGCGCGCAGGGCCAGGAGGTGCATGACCACGGCGCCCTTGCAGTCCGCGGTGCCGCGTCCGTACCACCGTCCGTCGCGTTCGGTCAGCTCGAACGGCGGGGTGTGCCAGGCCTGTTCGTCCGGGGCCGGCTGGACGTCGTAGTGCGCGTACAACAGGATCGTGGGAGCCCCCGCCGGCCCCGCGAGGTGACCGTGGACGGACTGGTGGCCGTCGGGCATGTCGAGGATGCGTACGTCGTCGAATCCTTCGTCCCGCAGGGCGCCGGCCACCCAGGCGGCGGCCTTGCGGCATTCCTCGGGGGGTGAGATGGCCGGGTCCGCGACCGACCTGAACGCGACGAGTTCCGTGAGCTCGTCCCGCGCTGCCGGGATCAGCGAGGCGACGGTGTCGGCGAGGGGATCGGTGGACAACGGGAACTCCTTGGCGTGCGGGGAAGGGAGCGCCGATCGCCGGAGGAGGGAAAACGCCTCACCGTCACGGGAATTCGACAACCCCCTCGACCTTAATCGCGTCGCGATGGACGGGAATAGAAGGTGAGTGCCATGTTCGGTGGCGCCGAATACCGGAGGAAAACACGCGGTCCGGCCGGAGACCTACGGAGGCGCTGGTGGCCGAACGCCGCCATCGAGGAGGGCCGGGGCCCGTCCTCGATGAGCGGCGTCCTGGCCGGCACCGCCTACCGTCTGCTGCCGGCCTGACGGCCCGGCCTCACTTCAGGTGCCGGCCGAAGAACCGGATCCCGTCCTCCAACTCGAAGAACGGGGTGCCGGTGTGCCCGCCCAGATTGGCGTGCAGCGTCTTCTCCTTGGTGCCGAAGGCGTCGAACAGGTCCAGGGCCCTGCGCCGGGGGTTCCCCTCGTCGTCCCACTGCAGCAGGAAGAGCAGCGGAATGGTGACCTGCCGGGCCTCCTCGCGCTGGGCGCGGGGCACGTAACCCCCGGCGAAGAAACCGGCGGCCGCGATGCGCGGCTCGGTCGCCGCCAGCCGGATCCCGACGGCGGTCCACCCCGAGTACCCGACCGGGCCGCCGATCTCGGGCAGCGGAAGGAGGGCGTCCAGGGTGGTCCGCCAGTCCGGGACCGCCTTTGCGACCAGCGGGCCGACGAGGGACTCGAAGATCTCATCGACCGGCTCGCCGGCCTGCATCGCCCGGCGGAGGTCGGCGCGGGCCTGCTCGTCGGCGGCGGAACGGGGCCGGTCACCGCACCCGGCGGCGTCGATGGAGGCCACCGCGTAGCCGGACGCCGCGGTGATCCGGGCGCGGGCCACCAGCCGGGCTTCCCCCTTGGGCAGGCCGTTGTTGTGGGCCATCAGGATCAGCGGGGCCGGTGCGGCGGATTCAGGCGTCCACAGGGTGCCGGGGATCTCGCCGAGGGTGAATTCGCGTTCGAGGACGCCGTCGTCGAGGCGCTGCTCGGAAGTGAATCGCATGGTCGTGCCTTTCGGGAGTGCGCTTGAACGGCGCTCCCGGACGACCTATCGCCCGACCGCGACCCCGGAGGGGAGCACCCATGTCGATACTGCGTTCACGGGTACCACCTCCTCGTTCTCTCGCACGGCCTCCGGAAAGGTAGCAGCGGTCGCCGTGGTCCGCCAACGGGTTTTTCACCCACGCCGGACCCGCACGGACCCGCCCGGCCCCGGGCGGTGCGGCTGGGAAGACCCGCGAGGGGGATCCGGACGAATCCGGATCCCCCTCGCGGGTGCCTTCGGGTGTCGACCGCCCGAAATCAGCTGCAGCCGCTGGTGGAGCCGCAGCCCTCGCAGAGGTAGCAGCTGCCCGCGCGGCGCATCTTCGTACCGCAGGAGAAGCAGAGCGGGGCGTCGGCGTTGAGGCCGAGCTGGATCTCCAGCAGCTCCGTGGAGTTGTGCGCGGTCTTCGGCGCCGGGGTCACCGCGACGGCCTCGGGCTTGGCCGTGACGGCCGGCTTGGGCACCTCGGTCTGGCGCGGGGCGGACTGCGCCAGGCCCTCGACGTCGACCTCCTCGGCGGCGGGCTCGTACGAGCCCGTGTCGAGGTGGCGCTGGCGCTCCTCGGCGGAGTGGATGCCGAGGGCGGAGCGGGTCTCGAAGGGCAGGAAATCCAGCGCCAGGCGGCGGAAGATGTAGTCGACGATCGACTGCGCCATCCGCACGTCCGGGTCGTCCGTGAGACCGGCCGGCTCGAAGCGCATGTTGGTGAACTTCGAGACGTAGGTCTCCAGCGGCACGCCGTACTGCAGGCCGACCGAGACGGCGATGGAGAAGGCGTCCATCATGCCCGCGAGGGTCGAGCCCTGCTTGGACATCTTCAGGAAGACCTCGCCCAGACCGTCGTCCGGGTAGGAGTTGGCGGTCATGTAGCCCTCGGCGCCACCCACCGTGAAGGAGGTGGTGATCCCCGGACGGCCCTTGGGGAGCCGGCGGCGGACCGGGCGGTACTCGACGACCTTCTCGACCGCGGCGGGGGCGGGGGCCTCCACCGTCCCGGCCTTCTTCTCGTCCGCCTTCTTCTTGGCGGAGAGCGGCTGGCCGACCTTGCAGTTGTCGCGGTAGATCGCGAGCGCCTTCAGGCCGAGCTTCCAGCCCTCGTAGTAGATCTCCTCGATCTCCTCGACGGTCGCCGACTCCGGCATGTTGACCGTCTTGGAGATGGCGCCGGACAGGAACGGCTGGGTCGCGGCCATCATCCGGACGTGGCCCATCGGCGCGATGGAGCGCTCGCCCATGGCGCAGTCGAAGACCTCGTAGTGCTCGGGCTTCAGGCCGGGCGCGTCGATGACGCTGCCGTGCTCGGAGATGTGGGCGACGACCGCCTCGATCTGCTCCTGCTGGTAGCCCAGGCGGTGCAGGGCCTGCGGGACCGTGTTGTTCACGATCTGCATGGAGCCGCCACCGACCAGCTTCTTGAACTTGACCAGGGCGAGGTCCGGCTCGATCCCGGTGGTGTCGCAGTCCATCATCAGGCCGATGGTGCCGGTCGGGGCCAGCAGGGAGGCCTGCGCGTTGCGGAATCCGTTCTTCTCACCGAGGCGCAGGACGTCCTGCCAGGCCTCGGTGGCCGCGGCCCAGACCGGGGAGTCCAGGTCGTCCATCCGCGTGGCGACCGCGTTGGCGTCGGAGTGCTGCTTCATGACGCGCTTGTGGGCGGTGGCGTTGCGGGCGTAGCCGTCGTACGGGCCGACGACCTCGGCGAGCTCCGCGGAGCGCTTGTACGAGGTGCCGGTCATCAGGGAGGTGATGGCACCGGCCAGCGCGCGGCCGCCCTCGGAGTCGTAGGCGTGCCCGGTCGCCATGAGCAGCGCGCCGAGGTTGGCGTAGCCGACGCCCAGCTGGCGGAAGGCGCGGGTGGTCTCGCCGATCTTCTGCGTCGGGAAGTCCGCGAAGGAGATGGAGATGTCCATCGCGGTGATGACGAGTTCGACGACCTTGGCGAAGCGCACGGCGTCGAAGCGCTGGGTGCCCTTGCCGTCGTCGTCGAGGAACTTCATCAGGTTGAGCGAGGCGAGGTTGCAGGACGAGTTGTCCAGGTGCATGTACTCGCTGCAGGGGTTGGACGCGGTGATGCGGCCGGTCTCCGGCGTGGTGTGCCAGTGGTTGATGACGTCGTCGTACTGGATGCCGGGGTCGGCGCAGGCCCAGGCGGCCTCCGCCAGCTTGCGGAACAGCGCCTTGGCGTCGATCTCCTCGATGACCTCGCCGGTCATCCGGGCGCGCAGGCCGAACTTCTCGCCGTTCTCGTACGCCTTCATGAACTCTTCGTTCACGCGGACGGAGTTGTTGGCGTTCTGGTACTGGACGGACGCGATGTCGTCGCCGCCCAGGTCCATGTCGAAGCCCGCGTCGCGCAGGGCGCGAATCTTCTCCTCCTCCTTCACCTTGGTCTCGATGAAGGCCTCGACGTCGGGGTGGTCGACGTCCAGGACGACCATCTTGGCCGCGCGGCGGGTGGCGCCGCCGGACTTGATGGTGCCGGCGGAGGCGTCCGCGCCGCGCATGAAGGAGACCGGGCCGGAGGCGTTGCCGCCGGAGGAGAGCAGCTCCTTGGAGGAGCGGATGCGGGAGAGGTTCAGGCCCGCGCCGGAACCGCCCTTGAAGATCATCCCCTCTTCCTTGTACCAGTCGAGGATGGACTCCATGGAGTCGTCGACCGAGAGGATGAAGCACGCCGAGACCTGCTGCGGCTGGGCGGTGCCGACGTTGAACCAGACCGGGGAGTTGAAGCTGAAGACCTGGTGGAGCAGGGCCCAGGTGAGCTCGTGCTCGAAGATCTCCGCATCGGCGGGCGACGCGAAGTAGCCGTGGTCCTCGCCGGCCTTGCGGTACGTCGTGACCACGCGGTCGATCAGCTGGCGGAGGCTGCTCTCGCGCTGCGGGGAACCGACGGCGCCGCGGAAGTACTTGCTGGTGACGATGTTGACCGCGTTCACCGACCAGAAGTCGGGGAACTCCACGCCGCGCTGCTCGAAGTTGATCGAGCCGTCGCGCCAGTTGGTCATGACGACGTCACGGCGTTCCCAGACCACCTCGTCGTAGGGGTGCGTCCCCGGGGTGGTGTGGATGCGCTCGATGCGCAGCCCCTTGGCGGCCGGGGCCGCCGCGGCCGCCTTGCCGGCCTTGGCTCGGGAGCTCCGTGCCGGGCCGCTCGTCGTCTCTGTCATGTGCCGCCTCCCATTACAGGCATTACAGGTAAAACGCCCTGAAGCGCCGCGGTCTTCCCGCGTCTGTGTCTCTCACGGCCGGTGCACCCCCCGGGTGCCCGGCAAGTCTCGTACCGGTGTGCCGCCGCTACTCTGCGGCGACGGCGGCGGTCGGGACGGTTCCGTCCCGGTCCCGCCCACCGGTGTCGTCCGGTGGCCCCTGGTCGCGCAGCTCGGCGATCGCCGTCTCGAAGTCCTCGAGCGAGTCGAAGGCCCGGTAGACGGAGGCGAAGCGGAGGTAGGCGACCAGGTCCAGGTCCTTCAGCGGGCCGAGTATGGCCAGTCCGACGTCGTGGGTCGACAGCTCGGCGCTGCCCGTGGCGCGTACCGCCTCCTCGACGCGCTGCCCGAGCTGGGCGAGGGCGTCCTCGGTGACGGGCCGGCCCTGGCAGGCCTTGCGGACTCCGGCGATGACCTTGTTACGACTGAAGGGTTCGGTGACCCCGCTGCGCTTGATCACCATCAGCGAGGCCGTCTCCACGGTGGTGAAGCGGCGGCCGCAGTCGGGACACTGCCGGCGACGGCGGATCGAGGTGCCGTCGTCGGTGGTCCGGCTGTCGACGACGCGGCTGTCGGGGTGTCGGCAGAAGGGGCAGTGCATCGTTTCCCTCTCCCTCCCTCACCCACGGTGAGCGCACGACTTCTGAGCCCGAGGGGCCGGTCACGGCCCCGCGAAGCAGCCACAAGCATAGGCGATCCGGGAGGGCTTGATGACCCGGGGACCACTACTTGTGGGGGCTGGACCCCATCCAACCACTAGATCTGGTGGCGTGGTGGCCATATGCGCCCATCGCTCGGACCGCGTGTCGCGGCCCGTCGACGGGACGGGAGCCTACGCGACGCGCGGCCTCCCGGGAGAGCCGGGGCGCGGATGACACACTGGGTGTACGGATCGTCACGGCTCGCGCATCATGGAACCGGGCGGGCGGACGGGGGCGACACCGCAATACCGGCTCGGGGAAACGGCGTTCGGATCCCGAATGCGGGATGAATTCGAAATCATATTCGATCAATACCATCTACACCTTGATCGCGTCACTGGATCCGCGCAAATTCACTCGAACGTGTGTTTGGCGCAACCTTTCGAAAGCAACTACCGTTGTCCTACTAGGGAGAACATCTCGAGAGGGGCCGCCGTGACCACCACCGCCGACAGCGCCACATTGACCGCCCATGACCGCCCCCAGGACCGGCTACGCCCGATGGAAGCGATGAACGACGAGACGCCAAAGCCCGCGCGAGCGCTACCCGGACGACCTCCAGGAATCCGGGCGGACAGTTCCGGACTCACCGACCGCCAAAGGCGCGTCATCGAGGTGATCCGGGATTCCGTCCAGCGGCGCGGATACCCGCCGTCCATGCGCGAGATCGGCCAGGCCGTCGGGCTGTCGAGCACCTCGTCGGTCGCCCATCAGCTCATGGCGCTGGAGCGCAAGGGCTTCCTCCGGCGTGACCCGCACCGGCCCCGCGCCTACGAAGTGCGGGCCTCCGACTCCGCGCAGGCGCAGCCCACGGACACCGCGGGCAAGCCGTCCGCGTCGTACGTCCCCCTGGTGGGCCGGATCGCCGCCGGTGGCCCGATCCTCGCCGAGGAGTCCGTGGAGGACGTGTTCCCGCTCCCCCGCCAGCTGGTGGGCGACGGCGAGCTGTTCGTCCTGAAGGTCGTCGGCGACTCGATGATCGAGGCCGCCATCTGCGACGGCGACTGGGTGACCGTGCGCCGTCAGCCGGTCGCGGAGAACGGCGACATCGTCGCGGCGATGATCGAGGGAGAGGCCACGGTCAAGCGCTTCAAGCGCGAGGACGGGCATGTCTGGCTGATGCCGCACAACGCCGCGTACCAGCCCATCGCCGGTGACGAGGCGACCATCCTCGGCAAGGTGGTGGCGGTGCTGCGCCGGGTCTGAGCCAAGGACCCGCCCGTGACCGGGCCCCGGAACCTCTGCGCCGGTTCCGGGGCCCCGTTGTGTGCCGGGGCTGCTGTCGTGCTCTGCCGAGGCTGCTGTCGTGCTCTGCCGGGGGTGCCCGTGGGCGTCACTCGGCCGCCGAGGCGGCGGCGTCGATGGCGGCCAGCGAACGGCGGACCTGGTTGCGGTCGGTCGTCTGCCAGAAGTCCGGCATCGAGGCCTTGATGAAGCCGCCGTAGCGGGCCGTCACCAGCCGGGGGTCGAGGACGGCGACGACCCCCCGGTCGCCGGAGGCCCGCACCAGCCGGCCGGCGCCCTGCGCCATGAGCAGGGCCGCGTGCGTGGCGGCGACCGCCATGAAACCGTTGCCGCCCCGGTCCTCCACCGCCTTCTGGCGCGCGCTCATCAGCGGGTCGTCGGGGCGGGGGAACGGGATCCGGTCCATGACGACCAACTGGCAGTTCGGCCCGGGCACGTCCACCCCCTGCCAGAGCGAGAGGGTGCCGAACAGGCACGTGCGGGCGTCCGAGGCGAAGCGGCGGATCAGCTCGCCCAGGGTCTCCTCGCCCTGCAGCAGGACCGGGTGGTCGATGCGGCCGCGCAGCGCCTCGGCGGCGCCCTGGGCCGCACGCATGGACGAGAACAGCCCGAGCGTACGGCCGCCCGCGGCCTCGATCAGCTCCGCGAGCTCGTCCAGCATGTCCTCGCGGCCGCTGTCCCGGCCGGGCTGCGACAGATGACGGGCCACGTAGAGGATGCCCTGCCGGGGGTAGTCGAAGGGCGAGCCGACGTCGACGCCCTTCCACACCGGCGGCTCCTCCTCGCCCTCGGCGGCCACGGTGCCCTCCGGGGCCAGCCCGAGCGAGGCCGCGACCCCGTTGAAGTCGCCGCCGAGCCGCAGTGTGGCCGAGGTCAGGACGACGGAGCGCTCGGTGAACAGCTTCTCCCGCAGCAGTCCGGAGACGCTGAGCGGGGCGACCCGCAGCGAGGCGCCGAAGCGGTCGTGGCGCTCGTACCAGAC
Source organism: Streptomyces sp. NBC_00510 (assembly GCA_036013505.1). Lineage (NCBI taxonomy): Bacteria > Bacillati > Actinomycetota > Actinomycetes > Kitasatosporales > Streptomycetaceae > Streptomyces > Streptomyces sp. NBC_00510. Next base: position 3,253,040 of record CP107851.1, read on the forward strand.
GACGTCGTACTCGGAGCCCTCCACGATGCGCTCGGCGACCTCGTGGACGTTCTCCGTGGCGGCGAGGGCCATCTTCCGCACGGCGTCCTCGTCCTGCACGGAGCGGTCACGGGTCTCGCCGAGCGAGGTGATGACCTGGCGGCAGGCGTCGCGCAGCGCCATCAGGGCGTAGCGCAGATCCTCGGGCAGCTCCTCCAGACGCCCGGGGAGGGCCAGCTCCATGAGCCGCTCGAAGCCCTCCGACGCGCTCATCAGGGCGTCCGCGGCCTTCTCGTTGACCAGCTTGGCCGCGAGCTTCACCGTCCGGTTGACCCTGCCGGGGGTGAGCTCGCCCGTGGCGACCCCGGTGACGCGCGAGACCAGTTCATGGGCCTCGTCGACGACGAGCACCTCGTGGCTGGGCAGGACGGGCGCGCCCTCCAGGGCGTCGATGGCCAGCAGCGCGTGGTTGGTGACCACGACGTCGGCGAGCTTGGCGCGCTCGCGCGCCGCCTCCGCGAAGCACTCGGCGCCGTACGCGCAGCGCGAGGCGCCCAGGCACTCGCGGGAGGTCACCGAGACCTGCTGCCAGGCGCGGTCGGAGACGCCGGGGGTCAGGTCGTCGCGGTCGCCGCTCTCCGTCTCGTCCGACCAGTCGCGCAGCCGGAGCAGGTCCTGGCCGAGCTTGCTGGTCGGCGCCGCGGCCTCGAACTGGTCGAAGAGCCCGTCGCCCTCGTCCTGCGGCACGCCCTCGTGGAGTCGGTGCAGGCACAGGTAGTTGGAGCGGCCCTTGAGCATCGCGAACTGCGGCTCGCGGCGCAGCAGCGGCTGCAGTGCGGTGACGGTGCGCGGCAGGTCGCGCTCGACGAGCTGGCGCTGCAGGGCCAGGGTCGCGGTGGCCACCACGACGCGTTCGCCCTGCGCCAGCGCGGGCACCAGGTAGCCCAGCGACTTGCCGGTTCCGGTACCCGCCTGGACGAGCAGGTGGGAGCCGGTGTCGACGGCTTCGGCGACGGCTTCGGCCATGGTGACCTGGCCGGGGCGCTCCACTCCGCCGACCGCGGTGACGGCGGCGTGGAGGAGGTCGGTGAGGGCGGGCTTCGCGGGCTGTGTCATAGGGCATCCAGCCTACGGGGCGGCACTGACACCGCGGTCGCCACCGAACGTACCGGGGAGCCGCCCGAGGGCGCGGCCGGTCACAGGACGTGACGCAGCGCGCGGTCGCGGACCAGCAGCGCGGCCCGCTTGCCGGGCAGCTCGACCTCCGCGGAGAAGCGGAAGCCCGCGGCGAGGAAGGCGGCCACGGACGGGGTGTTGCGCAGGTCGGGCTCGGCGATCACCCGGGTGCACCGGGGGCGCTGTCGCAGGGCGTGGTCGGCGACGGCCCGCAGGAGGGTGCCGCCGAGGCCGCGGGCCCGGTCGGCGACGGGACCGATGAGCAGGTGGAGCCCGGTGTCGTGGGGGCGGGCCGGGTAGTAGCGGGCCACCGCGTCGAGGTCGGCGCGGTACACCTCCCAGTAGCTCATGGGCACCCCGTCGAGGACCCCGACGCAGGGCATGCTGCGCCCGTCGCCGTCGAGCTGGGCGCGCAGGTGCCGCTCGGCGACCTCGGGCCGGCCGGCCAGGTCCCAGAACTCCGCGACGGCGGGGTCGTTCATCCAGTGGGTGATGACCGGGAGGTCGCGCTCGGGGCGTACGGGGACGAGCTGGAAGGTGCCCGCGGGGGTGCCGACCGGGCCCCAGTCGGCGACGCCGTCGAGGAGGTCGTCGAGCGGGGCCGGGCCGCCGGCGCGGTCGTCGGCGGTGACGTCCTCGTCGAGGAGGGCGCGGAGCTCGGGGGGCAGTTCCAGGTCGAGGGTGTCGTCGGCGTTCCCGGCACCGGGGTCCCGGGGGCCGGCGGTCGCGGGCGGGCACACGGGGGCGCGGGTGGGGTCGGCGGTCGCCACGGTGGTCGCGGCCTCCTCTCGTCAGGCGGTGAGGGGGTTGGGGACGGTGACGTAGACGGACTGCGTGTCGACGGGGCCGGCCAGCTCGTCCATCCCGTGCAGCCGGGTGAGGAGGTTGGCCTTGCAGCGCAGCCCGGGTTCCTCCAGCAGCCGTGCGGGCAGCCCGGAGCGGCCGGTGCGGGCGGCCTGCTCCAGGAAGCGTCGCAGGGCGGCGAGGAGCACCCGTTCGTCGGCGAGGCGCTGGGAACCGAGGGCGCCGACCAGGCCGAGGACGTTGTTGACGCCGAGGTAGTAGGCGAAGCGCTCGTCCGCCACGGCGTCGTCCACGAAGGTGTCGCTGCTCCCGCCGGCCCCGGGCAGCAGCGCGGTGAGCCCGGCGCGCGCGGACTCGCGGAAGTAGTAGCCCTGGTTGTCGCGGTAGCGGCCGCCGGCCGGCCAGCCGTGGGCGTCGAGGACGACCAGGGTGTTCTGCTGGTGGGCCTCCAGGGCGATGCCCGCCTCGCCGTCCAGCCACAGCACCGGCCGGACCACGGCGTCCAGGTAGCGCAGGAACCACTCGGTGGCGACGGCCGCCACCGGTCGTCCGGTACGGGACGCGAGCCGGGCCAGCAGTTCGCCGAGCCGGGACCGCAGGGCGCCCCCGTCCGGCGCGGGGCGCAGGGCCGTGATCCCGGCGAGGCAGCGCACCTCGTCGCCGGGGCCGAAGGGGTTGTGCCGCAGGACGACGTCGAGGCCGGGTACGGGGGCGTCCGTGCCGACGGCCAGCCAGGCGGGGTCGCGGACGATGTCGAACCCTGGGTGCGCGGCGTGCCAGCGCGTGGCGAGGCCGGCCCGGAGCAGCCGGTGCACCTCGACGCCCCGGTGGAGTTCCTTGCGGAGGTTCTCGCGGCGGGAGTTGGTGATCCGCAGCGCCAGCGAGAGCTTGAGCATCGCGGGGGCGCCGGGGCGGAACACCGTGCGCAGCGAGGACGTGGGGTGCCAGGGGTCGCCCGCGGCGCCGAGGTCGTGGAGCAGCCCGGCCTCCAGCAGTGCGCGCACCGCCGGGCGGTGGGCGACCTCGCGGGCCTGCCAGGGGTGGAGCGGCAGGGCCACGGTGCCGGCGGGGAGCCGCCGGGCGAGTTCCGGTCCGGCGAGGGCCGCCAGCAGGTGCTCGGCGGGGACCGGGCGGCCGCGTTCGGTCCATGCGGAGTCGGTGGCCAGCAGCGAGCGGTGCACGGACAGCCAGTGCAGGGCGAAGGCCCCGCGCGTTTCCGGGGCGTAGACCACGGCCTCGGCCTCGGTGAGTCCTTCCCGGCCCTTGGGCGCGGGGTGGAGCGGGTGGCCCAGGACGAGGGCCTGCTCGGAGTCGAGGAAGGGATGGGTTCCCCGGGGGGCGGCGGGGCGGGCGCGGCGTGCGGAGAGGAAGACGGCGGTCTGGCGTACGGAGTCGGCGACCCGCGCGACGAGGCCGGGACCGTCCGGACCGGCCGCGGCGGCCTCCCGTGCGAGCAGCGCGGCGAGGGTGACGGCGTCCAGTGGGGCGCCCCCGGCGGCGGGCTGCGGGGCGCCGAGGCGGTGGTGGCCGACGGCCGACCAGTGGAGGACCGGGACGAGGAGTTCCGCGCCGCTCGCGGGCAGCGGCACGCGCAGGGTGCGGCCGTCGGGCTCCGGTGGCAGCCCCGTCTCGCGGACCCAGCAGCGCAGCAGGGCCTCCGTGCCGGCGGCGTCGGCGGCGGCCCACGGATCCGCCTGCTCCAGCGGGTCGGCGCCGGGCGACGGGGTGGACGGTCCGGGCAGCCCGGCCCGGCCCGGCGGTTCGGCCCGGCCCGGCGGTTCGGCCGCGGCGGCGCGCTGCTGGGGGACGGCCGCGGTGGCTTCGTCGCCGGGACGTACGGTCATCGCTTCGCTCCGTGAGGGATCGGCGCCCGGTGGGATCCGCCCCGGGGCGGGGCCGGCGGGCGCATGGTCACGCCCGGACGGCCGTCGCCGCGACGAGGGCGTCGGCGAGGCGGTCGAGGACGGCTTCTGACTGTTCTTCGGTGATCGTCAGCGGGGGCAGCAGCCGGATCACGGCGGCGTCGCGGCCGCCGAGTTCGACGATGAGGCCACGCTCGAGGGCGGCCCGACGGACGGCCGCCGCGAGGCGGGGCGCGGTCGGGGGGACGCCGCGGGGGCCGGGGGCGGCGTCCGGGTCGACGAGTTCGACGCCCAGCATGAGGCCGCGGCCGCGGACGTCGCCGACGCAGGGGTGCTCCGCGGCCAGGGCGCGCAGCCGGGCGAGCATCCGGGAACCGAGCTCGGCGGCGCGCTCGGCGAGGCCGTTGCGCCGCACGTAGGCGAGGGTGGCGGTGCCCGCGGCCATGGCGAGCTGGTTGCCGCGGAAGGTGCCCGCGTGGGCGCCGGGCTGCCAGGAGTCGAGTTCCTCGCGGTAGACGATGACGGCGAGCGGGAGGCTGCCGCCGATCGCCTTGGACAGCACCATCACGTCCGGGACGACGCCGCTGTGCTCGACGGCCCAGAAGGTCCCGGTGCGCCCCACGCCGGTCTGCACCTCGTCGGCGATGAGCGGGATGCCGCGGGCCGCGGTGAGGTCGCGCATCCGCCGCAGCCAGGCGTCGGGGGCGGGGATGACGCCGCCCTCGCCCTGGACGGGTTCGAGGAGCATGCCCGCGGGGGGCTGGATGCCGCCCTTGGGGTCGTCGAGCAGGTTCTCCGTCAGGCGGGCGGAGAGTTCGGCGCCGTGTTCCCCGCCGACGCCGAACGGGCAGCGGTAGTCGTACGGGTAGGGGAGCCGGGTGATCCGGGCGTCGGCGGCGCAGGCCGCGCCCCGGACGGCGATGTCCCCGGTGGCGGCGAGGGCGGCGGCGGTCATGCCGTGGTAGCCACCGGAGAAGGCGAGCAGTCCGCCGCGGCCGGTGGCGGTGCGGACGAGCTTGAGGGCGGCCTCGACCGCGTCGGTGCCGGCCGGGCCGCAGAACTGGATGCGTCCGCGGTCGGCGAGTTCGCGCGGCAGGGTCTCGAAGAGCGCGGTGGTGAAGGCGTCCTTGACGGGGGTGGCGAGGTCCAGCACGTGGAGCGGGGCACCGGAGTCGAGGACGGCGCGGATGGCCTCCAGGACGACGGGGTGGTTGTGGCCGAGGGCGAGGGTGCCGGCGCCGGAGAGGCAGTCGAGGTAGCGGCGGCCGTCGGCGCCCTCGACGGTCATGCCGCGGGCGCGCACGGGGACGACGGGCAGCGAGCGGGCGTAGGTGCGGGCGGCGGACTCGCGCGCCGACTGACGCCGCAGGATGCCCTCGGTGTCGTCGAACTCGCCCTCGTGCACCGCCGGTCGGCTCCTGGCGCTCGGCATGGCGGCCACGTGCTCACTCCTCGGTGTCGGCTGCTCCGTCCCCGGAGCTACCAACGACGCACGCGCTTACCGGCAACTGTCTCGGGCCGAGATCCTGGCGAGGAACCGCGGGCGCGGCGCCCGCCGTCCTCCCTTCGAGGGCACAGTGAGGGGTTGCCCTTGAGCGGGCAGACGACATGTTCACAACAGGGGGACCACAACCCATGGCACCGATAAGCCGGTTGGCCGTGGCCGCCGTCGCCGCGGCGCTGCTGGCCGTGACCGCGACCGCCTGCGGCCCGTCGGACGACAACGCCGACGCCAAGCCGAGCCCGACACCCACCGCGACGGCCGGTGACGGCGGCCTCCAACTGCCGACGGCCCTCCCGACCAGCCTCGACGACCTGGACCAGTGGGCCGACGCGCTGAAGAACGGCGGCTGGAAGGACTGGGACAAGGACAAGTGGCTGCGCGACGCGGCCGACTTCATCAACCCCATCATCAAGGACCTCTGGGACGCCGACCGGCTCCGCAACGCCGACGGGACCCCGGACGACGAGCAACGGCCCGACCTGGGGCGGGTGGACGACGGCACCACCGACCGTGAGCCCGCCGCGATCCGGGCGCAGCGCCTTTCGACCCCGTACCACGAGGCCTCCCCGGCGACGGGCAAGCTGCTCTTCGACATGCCCGACGGCCAGGCGGTCTGCTCGGCGACCGTGGTCGGCGACCCGGCCAACCCGGGCCGCAGCAACCTGGTGTGGACGGCGGGGCACTGCGTGCACGCGGGCGCCCAGGGCGGCTGGTACCGCAACATCGTCTTCGTGCCGTCCTTCAACGACACGGGCCTGAGCGGCGCCGCGCTGCGGAGCGCCACCAAGCAGCAGCTCGCCCCGTACGGCACGTGGTGGGCGACGAAGGCGGGGACCTCCCAGCAGTGGATCGACGGGGGCGGGGAGTCCTCGCAGACGAGTTCCGCCTACCCCTACGACTTCGCGGTGCTGAAGGTGACCAACCCGGACTCCGACACGTCGCTGGAGGAGACGGTCGGGGCGTCGGTGCCGGTCTGGTTCGACGCGCCCACCTCGGCCGGCATCGACTCCATGGACATCCGCGGCTACCCCGCCGCGGCCCCCTTCGACGGCTTCGGCTACCAGCAGTACCACTGCTCGGGCGACCCGGTCCGCCTCGCGCTGGACCCGGGGGCGCCGACCATGCACTGGCTCGGCTGCACCATGACGGCGGGCTCCTCCGGCGGCGGCTGGTTCGCCCGGGGGCCCGGTGGGAAGCCGGCCCTGGTCAGCAACACCTCCATCGGCCCGCAGGACAGTCCCCGCTGGCTGGCAGGACCGCACCTGGGCTCCGAGGCCGAGGAGGTCTTCGACGCGATCCGCGGCTGACACCGCCGTCGGACACGAGGAGGGCCCGCCCCCGGCCGGGGGCGGGCCCTCCTCGTACGTGCGTACCGCCTAGCGGCGCGCGACCAGCGCGAACGGTTCGAGCTCCGCCGCGAGCTCGTCGTGCACCCGCGCCTTGAGCAGGGTGCCCTCGCCGGTGTGCTCCTCGGAGAGCACCTCGCCGTCCGCGTGGACGCGGGCGACGAGCGCACCGCGCGTGTACGGCACCAGGGCCTCGATCTCGACGGCGGGCCTCGGCAGCTCGTCGTCGATCATGGTGAGCAGCTCCGCGATGCCCCGCCCGGTGCGGGCGGAGACGGCGATGGCGTGCTTCTCGCGGCGCAGCAGGGACTGCAGCAGCACCGGGTCGGCGGCGTCCGCCTTGTTGATCACCACGATCTCCGGCACGTCCAGCGCGCCGACGTCGCGGAAGACCTCGCGCACGGCGGCGAGCTGCTCGTCCGGATTGGGGTGCGAGCCGTCCACCACGTGCAGGATGAGGTCGGCCTCGGCGACCTCCTCCATGGTGGAGCGGAACGCCTCGACCAGGTGGTGCGGCAGGTGCCGCACAAAACCGACGGTGTCGGCCAGGGTGTAGAGCCGGCCGCTCGGGGTCTCCGCCCGGCGCACGGTCGGGTCCAGGGTGGCGAACAGCGCGTTCTCCACCAGGACGCCGGCGCCGGTGAGCCGGTTGAGCAGCGAGGACTTGCCGGCGTTGGTGTAGCCGGCGATCGCCACCGAGGGCACCTTGTGGCGCTTGCGCTCCTGGCGCTTCAGGTCGCGGCTGGTCTTCATCTCCGCGATCTCCCGGCGCATCTTGGCCATCTTCTCGCGGATGCGCCGCCGGTCGGTCTCGATCTTGGTCTCACCGGGACCACGGGTCGCCATGCCGCCGCCCGAGGAGCCGGCGCCACCGCCACCCATCTGCCGGGACAGCGACTGACCCCAGCCTCGCAGCCGCGGCAGCATGTACTGCATCTGCGCGAGCGAGACCTGGGCCTTGCCCTCACGGCTCTTGGCGTGCTGGGCGAAGATGTCGAGGATCAGCGCGGTGCGGTCGACGACCTTGACCTTGACGACGTCCTCGAGGTGGATGAGCTGGCCGGGGCTGAGCTCACCGTCGCAGACCACGGTGTCCGCACCGCTCTCCATGACGATGTCGCGCAGCTCCTGGGCCTTGCCGGAACCGATGTAGGTGGCCGGGTCCGGCTTGTCACGGCGCTGGATGACACCGTCCAGGACGAGGGCGCCGGCGGTCTCGGCGAGGGCGGCGAGCTCCGCGAGGGAGTTCTCGGCGTCCTGGACCGTGCCGTCCGTCCACACCCCGACGAGCACGACCCGCTCCAGGCGGAGCTGGCGGTACTCGACCTCGGTGATGTCCTCGAGCTCGGTGGAGAGGCCCGCGACGCGGCGCAGCGACGCTCGCTCGGAGCGGTCGAACTGGTCGCCGTCACGCTCTCCGTCGATCTCGTGACTCCAGGCGACGTCCTCTTCCATCAGGGCGTCGGCCCGAAGGCTCTCGGGGAGGCGCTGGCGGCTGCGGGCAGAAGAAGAGGAGGAAGAGGAGGTCATTGGATCCTTTGCTCGGAAGATCGACGGGAACGGGGGGCTCTCGCCCCTCGTACGGAGAGAACGCCGCACGGACCCGGAGGATTCCCCCGGCCCGGGCACGCCGCCGTCGCCGTACCTAGATGGTCGCACGGTCGTCGCCGCCGGGTCACGCGACTTTCCCCGCCTCGCGCCGGTGCGCGGGACCGTGCACCGGTTTGGCGGGCACGGAGCGCTTCCAGTCGGGGTGGCCGGGCATCGGGGGCGTGGTCGGACCGTAGAGCCAGGCGCCCAGGAAGCCGCCCAGGTCGCGGCCGGCGACCTCGGAGGCGAGGGCGATGAAGTCCCGGGTGGAGGCGACCCCGTCGCGGTGGCGGGCGACCCAGGCCCGCTCCAGCCGCTGGAAGGCGTCGGTGCCCATCTCCTGGCGCAGCGCGTACAGCACGAGCGCTCCGCCGAAGTAGACGTTGCCGCGGAAGATGCCGAGCTTGCCGTCGGCGCCGGGCGGCTTGGGGGCGGCGGCCGGGCCGCCGTCGCGGCGCAGACGCGCGTCGGCGCCGTAGGCGGCCTTGGCGAGCTGCTCCAGCGTGAGCTCGTGGTAGTGCTCGGCGGCGTAACGCCACTGGTACCAGGTGGCGTGCCCCTCGTTGAGCCACAGGTCGGACCAGGTCGCGGGCGAGACGCTGTCGCCGAACCACTGGTGGGCCAGTTCGTGCACCATCACCGGCGCCGCGTCGGCCTCCCGGGACAGCAGCACCCGCCGCTCGAAGAGCGAGAGGGTCTGGGTCTCCAGCTCGAAGCCGGTGACGGTGTCGGCGCTGAGGATGCCGTACGTCTCGAAGGGGTACGGGCCGACCTGCTGTTCCATCCACGCGATCTGCCCGGCGGTCATCGCCAGGCGCTTCTCCAGTTTGGCCCGGTCGGGGTCGGCGGAGCCGACGACGTCGCGCAACGGGAGGCCGCCGGGGCCGGTCCGGCGCAGCACCGCGGAGCGGCCGATGGAGACCTGGGCGAGCTCGGTGGCCATCACGTGGACGGTGCGGTAGTTCCAGGTCGTCACGGGGCCCTTGCGGACGGCCGTCTCGGGCAGGCCGTTGGCGACGACGGTGAGGTCGTTCGGCGCGGTGACGTGGAAGGCGAAGCGGGCCTTGTCCGAGGGGTGGTCGTTGCAGGGGAAGACGGTGTGGGCGGCGGCTGCCTGGTTGGCCATGGCCAGGCCGTCCTTGGTGCGGATCCAGCCGGTGTCCCCCTTGACCGCGGGGTCGCTGGTGTGGACGACGGTCACCCGCAGGCGGTCGCCGCGCGGTACCGGGACGGCGGGGGTGACGACCAGTTCCTCGCGCCAGGTGCTGAACGCCGCCCGGCGGCCGTTGACCTCGACGGAACGGACGTCGCCGCGGAAGTCGAGGTGGAAGCGGTCGAGGGTGTCCGTGGCGAGCGCGTCGACCCGGGTCACCGTGTCCAGGGGCCGGTCGTTGCCGCGGTAGGTGAACGAGATGTCGTAGTCGTAGACGTCGTACCCGGGGTTGCCGAGTTCGGGGTAGAGCCGGTCACCGAGCCCCGCGGGCGTCGCGTCGCCGGGCAGTCCGGCCGCGGTGAGCGCCACCACGGCCGCCGCGGTGACGGTGGCACGGCGCGCAAAGGATCCGATCATGGGATACCGGTATCAGCGCACCGTGCCCGCCCGACGGCGGCACGTCAGCACCCCACCCGATCGGGTACTCCTCTACGGCTGCGCGGCGGCCACGGCCTCCTGGGCGCGGTACACGTCGTACACACCGGGGACGGCGCGCATGGCGCGCATGAGGGCGGGCAGCGCTTCCGGGTCGGGCAGTTCGACGGTGTAGGTGTGGCGTACGCGGTGCTCCTGCGGCGGCTCCACGGCGGCGTAGACGATGGCGACGCCCTGGGTGGCGATCACCTCGGTGAGGTCGGCGAGCAGCCGGGGCCTGCCGAGCGCCTCGGCGTAGAGGGTGGCCCGGTGACCGGTGACGGGGGCGTCGGAGCGCCAGTGGACGGCGACCCTGGCGCGGCCCGAGGCGGCCATGCGCGCGGCGACGGGACACTCGCTGCGGTGCACGGCGACGGTGCCGCCGCGGATGGGGAAGCCGGTGATCCCGTCGGGCGGCACGGGCGTGCAGCAGCGGGCCATGCGGACGGCGGTCCCGGGCGGGTCGGTGTCCGCGAGCGGTTCGGCGGCCCTGCGGGCGGCCGTTGCGGCGGCGCGGACGGCGGGGGCGGCCGGCTCCTCCTCGGCGGTGGCCGCCGGGTGGGCCTCCAGCCAGCGGGCGATGGCGATCCGGGCGGCCGGGGTGCGGGCGTGCTCCAGCCACTCGGGCGAGGGCCCGTACCCGTCCCCGTCGGTGGCCTCGGTCATCAGGAGCTGGACGGTGTCGCCGTCCCGCAGGACCGTGCCGAGCGGCGCGAGCCGCCCGTTGACCCGCACCCCGACGCAGGAGTGGGCGCCCTCACCGTGCAGCGCGTACGCGGCGTCGGTACAGGTGGCGCCGTCGGGCAGGCCCACGGTGCCGCCGTCGGCGGAGAAGACGGTGATCTCGCGGTCCTGGGCGAGCTCGTCGCGCAGGGTGCTCCAGAAGAAGTCCGGGTCGGGAGCCTCGCGCTGCCACTCCAGCAACCGGGCCAGCCAGCCGGGGCGCGTGGGGTCGACGCGCTCGCCCTCGTCGGAGTCCGCCGCCTCGGCGGTGGCGTACGGGTTGCCGAGCGCGATGACCCCGGCCTCGGCGGCGTGGTGCATCTGCCGTGTGCGGATGAGGACTTCGGCGATGCGGCCCTCACCGTCGCGGATGGCGGTGTGCAGCGACTGGTACAGGTTGAACTTGGGCGCGGCGATGAAGTCCTTGAACTCCGCGATGACGGGGGTGAAGCAGGTGTGCAGTTCACCGAGGACGGCGTAGCAGTCGGCGTCCTCGGCGACCTGGATCAGCACCCGCCCGAAGTCGCTGCCGCCGGGCTGCGCACCGCCGCGCTTGAGCCGGACCCGGTGCACGGACACCACGTGCCGGGGCCGTACCTCGACCTCGGAGCTGATGCCGGCCTCGCGGAGCACCTTGCGGACGTCCTCGGCGACGGCGCCCAGCGGATCGGGCAGGGCGGCGTGCTCCAGGATGAGTTCGGTGGTGCGGAGGTAGTCCTCGGGGTGGAGGATGGCGAAGACCAGGTCCTCCAGTTCGGTCTTCAGCGCCTGGACGCCGAGGCGTTCGGCGAGCGGGATCAGCACGTCCCGGGTGACCTTGGCGATGCGGGCCTGCTTCTCGGGGCGCATGACGCCGAGGGTGCGCATGTTGTGCAGCCGGTCGGCGAGCTTGATGGACATGACGCGGACGTCGTTGCCGGTGGCGACGAGCATCTTGCGGAAGGTCTCGGGCTCGGCGGCGGCGCCGTAGTCCACCTTCTCCAGCTTGGTGACGCCGTCGACGAGGAAACGGACCTCCTCGCCGAACTCCTCCCGCACCTGATCGAGCGTCACATCGGTGTCCTCGACGGTGTCGTGGAGCAGCGACGCGGTCAACGTCGTCGTCTCCGCGCCGAGTTCGGCGAGGATCAGGGTCACGGCGAGCGGGTGCGTGATGTACGGCTCCCCGCTCTTGCGCATCTGGCCGCGGTGCGAGGACTCGGCGAGCACGTACGCCGTGTGCAGGATGGCGAGGTCCGCGCCGGGATGTCGGGCACGGTGCACCTTGGCGATGTGCTCGATGGACTCCGGCAGCCGGCCGGCGCGTCCGCCGGGGCCCAGCAGGGCCGCGCGTCCCAGCCGGCGCAGGTCCGCGGCCCGGGGGATGCGCCTGCGTCCTGCGGCGCCCGGGGCGGTCTCCACTGCGTTGTCCGGTCTCATGCGGCACCTCCGGCAGCGTCACCCACCGGCGGGATGGCTTCCGTGCCGGTGCTTGATGCTACCGAGCCCATCACGTGCCGCTGCCACGCTCTCGCCCAGCGTGATCGGCATCACCCGTTCGAGCGAATACCGGGCCCTCGGAGCGGGTATCCTCAGCCGCCGTCGCCGAGCCAGGCCGGATCGATGACGCCTTCGGCGACGATCACGGCGGGACCGGTCATCTCGACGGTGCCGTCGGGACGTTCGGTGATCACCAGGGTGCCGCCCGGCAGGTCGACGCGGTACGTCTCGGGACGGCCGGTGACGGCCGGGTCGCGGCCGTCGCGCCGGGCCGCGGCGACCATGACGGCGCAGGCCCCGGTGCCGCAGGAACGGGTCTCGCCGGAGCCGCGCTCGTGGACCCGCATGGCGACGTGGCGCTCACCCCGGTCGACGACGAACTCCACGTTCACACCGTCCGGGTAGGCCGCGGCAGGCGCGTGGGCCGGGGGGTCCAGCAGCTTGCCGGCGTCGGCGAGGTCGTCGACGAAGGCGACGGCGTGCGGGTTGCCCATGTTCACGTTGCGGGCGGGCCAGCTGCGCTCGCCGACGGTCACCTCGACCTCGCCGGCGGGAAGCGCGGCGCGGCCCATGTCGACGGTGATGTCGCCGTCCTTGTCGATGTGCACCCGGCGCACGCCGGCGCGGGTCGCCACGGCGACGTCCCCGGCACCGGTGAGACCGGCGCGCCGGAGGTAGTGCGCGAAGACCCGTACGCCGTTGCCGCACATCTCCGCGATGCTGCCGTCGCTGTTGCGGTAGTCCATGAACCACTCGGCCTCCGCGGCCATGGCAGCGGCCTCCGGGTGCTTCGCCGACCGCACGACCCGCAGCACCCCGTCGCCGCCGATCCCGGCGCGGCGGTCGCACAGGCGCGCGACGGTCCCCGCGGTCAGGTCGAGGGCCCCGTCGGGGTCGGGGATGATCACGAAGTCGTTCTCCGTGCCGTGCCCCTTGAGGAAGGGCAGGCCCTGCGGTGCTGCGCTGGTCATGCGCCGAGTCTACGGGTCAGCGCAGACGGGCGACCCGCCAGAAGGCGAGCAGCGTGAGCACCACCGTGATCGCCGCGTACAGCGCCACGAAGCGCCAGTCCGGGCGGCGGCCGGAGCCGCGGGCCGGCAGTCCCGGCCAGGTGTAGCCGACCCGGCGGGCGGCCATGATCCCCCAGCCCGCGGAGCAGCAGCCCAGCAGGAGGCCGAGCATCGCGACGACGGCACCGCCGTCGCCGGTCTCGAAGGCCAGCGGGAAGGCGAACATGAGCGAGCCGAGCACGCCGAGGGCGACGATCGGGGCGAGCTGCCACGCGCGCAGGCGCCGCTCGGGACGCAGCTCGCGGAAGGACTGTTCCTCCTCCGCGAGGGTCTGCCCGTCCAGCGGGTCCTCCAGGGGGCCGTCCACCACGAGCCGGTCGCGCGGCTCGAGCTCCCCGCCAGAGGTGTGCTCGGTGTGTTCCGGCTGCGGTCCGTTGCGAGGGCCGGCTTCCATCGCCACGCGCCCTCCCAAGAAGTCCGACACCGTAGCTCCGATGCTCGATGATGGCACGCTCGAAGAGGCGTCAAGTGCCGCTGGGGCGTCCCGATGCCATCACGTGATCAGGCTGTGACCGCCCGACCGGGCGGGGCCGAGCAGGGCGAGCGCCTGGCCGACCAGTTCCTGTCCACGGCCCGCCAGCCAGTGCACCCGGCCGTCCCGGCGGAACCACGAGTCCTGCCGGCGCGCGAAGCGTTTGGTGGCGCGGACGGTCTCGGCGCGCGCCTCCGCGTCCGTGCACTCCCCGGCCAGCGCGGCCAGCACCTGCTGGTAGCCGAGCGCCCGGGAGGCCGTGCGCCCCTCGCGCAGGCCGGCCGTCTCCAGGGCGGCGACCTCACCGACCAGTCCGGCCTCCCACATGCGGTCGACCCGCAGCGTGATGCGTTCGTCGAGCTCCGGGCGGGGGACGTCGACGCCGATCTGGACGGTGTCGTACACGGAGTCGTGCCCGGGCAGGTTGGCGGTGAAGGGGCGGCCGGTGATCTCCACGACCTCCAGCGCGCGGACGATCCGCCGGCCGTTGCTGGGCAGGATCGCGCGGGCCGCCTCCGGGTCCACGGCGGCCAGGCGGGCGTGCAGCGGGCCGGAGCCGAGCGTGTCGAGCTCGGCCTCCAGCCGGGCGCGCACCTGCGGGTCGGTACCGGGGAACTCCAGGGCGTCGATGGCGGCGCGCACGTAGAGCCCCGATCCGCCGACGAGCACGGGGGTGCGACCGGCGGCCAGCAGCCGGTCGATCTCGGCGCGGGCGAGGCGCTGGTACTCGGCGACGCTGGCGGCCTGGGTGACGTCCCATATGTCGAGCAGGTGGTGCGGCACACCCTGCCGCTCGTCCTCGGTGAGCTTGGCGGTGCCGATGTCCATGCCGCGGTAGAGCTGCATGGAATCCGCGTTGACCACCTCGCCGTCGAGGGCCTGGGCCAGGGCGACTCCGAGGTCGGACTTGCCGGCCGCGGTGGGGCCGACGACGGCGATCACGTGGGGGACGTCGATTCTCACGTGCACAGTTTCGCAAATTCCGGCGGCGCGGATTTACCTGTGGACGGGTAAGATCTTTACGGGAAAAGGGTCATTTCCGGCAAAGGCATCCACGGGAGACGGTGACGCATGAGCTTCAAGGACACGCTGAAGGCCAAGGCCGAGCACGCCAAGGCCAGGGCCGGCGCCAAGGCCGGCGACTTCATGGAGCACCACGGCGAGTCGATCGGCTCCCGCCTGGACAAGGTCGCGCGCACGGTCGACGAGAAGACCAAGCACAAGTACAGCGGGAAGATCCACAAGGGCGTCGACAAGACGAAGGACGCCATGGAGCACCTCAAGGAGGGCGGCTCCAAGGGCACGCCCTGAGGACGGTCCCGGACCCCGAGAACCGGCCGGTCTACGACCAGGCCGCCACGAAGTAGCCGACGCCGTAGGGCGCCTGGTCGTACAGCAGCTGGCCGCCGAGCCCGGCGCCGTCCGCGGCGCCGGCCAGGACCTGCCAGGGGGCGCGGCCGGCCGCCCCCAGATCGGTGGCGAGCCGTGCGTCAAGGGCCGCCAGCGCCCCGGTGTCGGCGGCACCGAGGGCGCGCGCCACGGACGCGTCGAAGGGCTCGGCCCGCTCGTCGAGGTAGCCGGGAGCCTTGAGCGTGCGGGAGGTGGTGCCGTCGCCCATGACCAGCAGCGCCACCCGGTCGGCCAGTCCCGCCAGGCCCTGTCCCAGCTCCAGCATCCTGGCCGCCGGCGCGTGCGCGGGCACGGCGCAGGCGTGCAGGGGCGCGGCGGAGCCCGCCTGCGTCAGGAGCCAGGCTGCGAGCGTCAGCGACGGGGCCAGGGGCTCGGGGTCGCTGCCGTCGCCGAGCCGCACCGTCAGATTGACGCCGTACGGGCGCAGCGAGCCCGTACCGCCGCCTTCCCAGACGTGCGCGGAGTCCGCGGCACCCACCACGACCAGCAGATCGGCACGCGCGGCGGCCAGCACGGCCAACGCGTCCGCGCAGGCGGCGCGCAGCGGGTCCAGTTCCGGCGCCGCGCCCGACGCGACGTCGGGCACGAGCAGCGGCGGACAGGGGCAGACGGCGGCGGCGACCAGCATGATCGGAACCCTACCGTCCGCCGTCTCAGAAGCCCTCGGGCACGCGGTCCCAGGGCTCGGCCGTGGCGGCGACCTTCGGGTCCTTGCTGTCGCGGACCAGCTCGGCGACCGTGAAACGGCAGATGTAGGTCGTGGTCACACCCTCGTTGACCTGGACGAACCCCTCCCCCGAGCGGTACAGCCAGCTGCGCCGCACGCTGAACGGCTTGCTGGGCCGGTAGGCCAGCGCCGCCTCCTCCAGCTTGCCCAGCGCCTCCTCGCGCGTGCCCTCGGCGTGGCCGAGGAGCTCGAACTCCCAGCGCCTGGCGTCGCCGCTGCCCACGGTCTCCTCGGCGAAGAGCCCCCAACGAGCCATCCGTGTCCCCCCTCGTCCCCGCGGTCCTCGCGGTCCTCGCGGTCCCCGCTCCGTCAGTCGCAGCCGCAGCCCGGCGCGGCCGCCGCCGCTGCCGGAACGGGCGCGCCGATCGTCGGCAGGCCCAGCATGACACCCGCGGGCTTGGCCGCCGCGGCCGAGGTACGCCGCTCCCAGGCGTCGCCCGCCGCAGTGCGGCGGACGCCGAAGGCCGGCGCCTCGGCGAGCAGGTGGTGCGGCGCGGCGTAGGTGATCTCCGCCATGACCATGTCGCCGGGGCGGACGGGCTCGGCGGGCGGCGCGAAGTGCACCAGGCGGTTGTCGGGGGCGCGGCCGGACAGGCGGTGCGTGGCGTCGTCCTTGCGGCCCTCGCCCTCGGCGACCAGCACCTCCAGGACGCGGCCGACCTGCTTCTTGTTCTCGGCCCAGGAGATCTCGTCCTGCAGCGCGACCAGCCGCTCGTAGCGCTCCTGGACGACCGCCTTCGGGACCTGCCCCTCCATCTCGGCGGCGGGCGTGCCCGGGCGCTTGGAGTACTGGAAGGTGAAGGCCTGCGCGAAGCGCGCCTCGCGGACCACGTGCAGCGTCTGCTCGAAGTCCTCCTCGGTCTCGCCGGGGAAGCCCACGATGATGTCGGTGGAGATGGCGGCGTCCGGCATGGCCGCGCGCACCTTCTCGATGATGCCGAGGTAGCGGTCCTGCCGGTACGAGCGGCGCATCGCGCGCAGCACGGTGTCGGAGCCGGACTGCAGCGGCATGTGCAGCTGGTGCATCACGTTCGGGGTCTCGGCCATGGCCGCGATCACGTCGTCGGTGAAGTCGCGCGGGTGGGGCGAGGTGAAGCGGACCCGCTCCAGGCCGTCGATCTTCCCGCAGGCGCGCAGCAGTTTGCCGAAGGCCTCGCGGTCGCCGATGTCGGAGCCGTAGGCGTTGACGTTCTGGCCGAGCAGGGTGACCTCGGTGACGCCCTCGGCGACCAGCGCCTCGACCTCGGCGAGGATGTCGCCGGGGCGGCGGTCCTTCTCCTTGCCGCGCAGCGCGGGGACGATGCAGAAGGTGCAGGTGTTGTTGCAGCCGACCGAGATCGACACCCACGCCGCGTAGGCCGACTCGCGCCGGGTCGGCAGCGTGGACGGGAAGGTCTCCAGCGACTCGGCGATCTCGACCTGCGCCTCTTCGGCGATCCTGGCACGCTCCAGCAGCACGGGGAGGCTGCCGATGTTGTGGGTGCCGAAGACGACGTCGACCCAGGGGGCCTTCTTGACGATCGTGTCCCGGTCCTTCTGCGCCAGGCAGCCGCCGACGGCGATCTGCATGCCCGGCCGGGCGGCCTTCTGCGGTGCCAGGCGGCCGAGGTTGCCGTACAGGCGGTTGTCGGCGTTCTCCCGGACCGCGCAGGTGTTGAAGACGACAACATCTGCGGACACCGTGCCGTCCTCGCCCTTGGGCGCGCGGACGTAGCCGGCCGCCTCCAGGAGGCCTGCCAGCCGCTCGGAGTCGTGGACGTTCATCTGGCACCCGTAGGTGCGGATCTCGTAGCTCTTCACACCCTGCTCTTCACGCTGCACCCATCCAGGGTAAGGGCGCGCCGCGCGCGCTCGTGCCCGCGCCCGCCCCCGCGCGGACGGCAGCGGACGGCGCCGCACGGCACCGGACGGCGCCCGCCGCATCAGGTGCCGGGTGGCTCGGCGAGGAGGCGGTGGCCGCCCGCCCCCGGGACGACGGTGCCCGCGGTGGGCGGCGGGAAGTGGGTGCCGAGCAGCAGGGTGTCCGTACCCGCGTACGCGGTGAGCAGCGCGCGGCGGGTGCGCACGGCCAGGGCCGCGTCAAAGTCGGCGGTGCTGGTGATCGCGGGATCGGCGATCTGCACGGGGTGGTGGAAGCTGTCGCCGGTGACCAGCGCGGACCGCCCGGTGCCGTGCAGCTCCACCGCGACCTGCCCCGGGGTGTGCCCGGGCACCGCCAGGAGACGGATGCCGGGGGCCGCCTCCACGGGGGCGTCGGTGACGTCGGCCAAGTCGAGCAGTCCGGCGTCGCGGACCGGCAGCACCGAGTCGCGGAAGACCTGCCGGTGGTCGTCGTCCAGGTCCGTGCCCGCCCAGTGGTCCCATTCGGCACGGGAGACCAGGTAACGGGCGCGGGGGAAGGAGGGCACCCAGGTGCCGCCGTCGTCACGGGTGTTCCAGCCGACGTGGTCGGTGTGCAGGTGGGTGAGGATCACCAGGTCCACGGCGTGCGGCGGGAAGCCCGCCTCCACCAGCCGCCGCGGGTAGTCGGTGGCGAGCCGGTGCCACGCGGGGTCCGACCGGGTCTTGCCGTTGCCGATCCCGGTGTCCACCAGGACGCGCAGGCCGCCGGCCACCACGGCGAAGGTGTGGGTGGCCAGCCGGAGCGTGCCGTCGGGGGCGGCGAAGTCCGGCCGCAGCCACGGCGCCCCCGCCACCACCCGCGCGGTGGCGGCGGGCAGCAGCCGCCGTCCGGTCGCCGCGGGCAGCGTGGTCTCGTCGACGCGATGCACGACGAGGTCGCCCACCGTCCAGCTCACCGTGCGTCCCATGCGGGGCCTCCCTTCGTACGGGGTGCGCCCTGGGACGAGTGTTCCCCGTGGGGCGGGCCGTCACGTCCGAAATCCGGACGCGGCAGGACGGCGCTGGCCGCCGCGCCGCCGGGCCTGGCACTATCGCGGGGATGGAGTTCCCCCGTATCGGCAGACGCAGGGCCGTGCAGGCCGTGCTGGCGGTGGCGGCGGCGGTCGCGCTGCTGCTGTGGTGGGTGCTGCCCTCCGACGGGCCGTCGTACCCGAAGGACCGGGTCGACTTCGCCACCGGTGTGCGCAACGGCGTGTACGACACGTACGGGAAGCGGCTCCAGCCCTACCTGCACACGGACCTGCCCGGGGTGCCGGTGCGCCTGGTGCGGTCCGAGGGGTCCGTGGACAACGTCCGGCGGGTCGCGACCGGCAAGGCCGATTTCGCGATCGCCGCGGCCGACGCCGTCGCCGACTACCACGGCCCGGGCGCGGGGCGGCTGCGTGCCTGCGCCCGGCTGTACGACGACTACGTGCAGCTCGTGGTGCCCGCCGACTCGCCCGTGAGGTCGGCGAAGGACCTGCGCGGGCTGCGGGTGGGGATCGGCCAGCCCAGCTCCGGGGTGAACCTGATAGCGCAGCGGCTGCTCGAGGCGGCCGACCTCGGGGAACCGGGCGACGTGCGGCGCCGGACGGTCGGCATCGACCGGGCGCCGGAGATGCTGCGCCGGGGGAAGCTGGACGCGTTCTTCTGGTCGGGCGGACTGCCGACCAAGACCGTCGCGAACCTGGCGGAGACCACCGACGTGAAGCTGGTGCAGCTCGGCGACCTGGTGGCCCGGCTGCACGCCGAGAGCGACGAGTCGACGTACTACCGGCAGGCGGTCATGCCGGCGGACGCGTACCCCATGGTCCAGGGCGGCCGCGCGGTGCAGACGATCGCCGTGGCCAACCTGCTGATCACCACGGACCGGACGGACACCGGGCTGGTGGACCGCCTCACCCGCACGGTGATCGACAGCCGTGACCGGATCGGTCAGGAGGTGCACGCCGCCCAGCTGATGGACCTGCGGACGGCGGTCTTCACCGACCCGTTGCGGCTGCACGACGGCGCCGAGCGCTACTACCGGTCCGTCAAGCCCTAGGGGATCCGGGACCGGTACGGACCATTCCGCCCGACATGTGATCGCTCCCCGCCCCGGGGACGATGTTCATCCCCGTCAGAGCCCCCTAACCTGTAGCGGACCACGTACCGATGGGGGCACACGCATGAGTTCTGGGGGGATGCCGCACACCCTCGTCGACGGCCGCTACGAGCTGCGCCGGCAGTTGGGGCGCGGTGGCATGGGCGTGGTGTGGGAGGCCTACGACAACCGGCTCAGCCGTCAGGTCGCCGTCAAGGAGCTGCTGTTCCGGGGCGCGCTGGACCCGGAGACGCAGGCCCAGTGGGTGGAGCGGGCGCGCCGGGAGGCGCAGGCCATCGCCCGGATCGGGCATGAGCACGTGGTCGCCGTGCACGACGTGATCGAGGCCGACGGCCAGGTCTGGATCGTCATGGAGCAGGTCAACCCGCACTCCCTGGCGGACCAGTTGCGCGAGCAGGGCCGGATCCCGGCGCTGCAGGCGGCGCGGATCGGCCTGGAGGTGCTGCGCGGGCTGCGCGCGGTGCACGCGGCCGGGGTGCTGCACCGCGACGTGAAACCGCACAACATCCTGTTCCGCCGGGACGGGCGGGCGGTGCTCATGGACTTCGGGATCGCGACCTTCGAGGGCGCGGCCCAGGTGACGCGGGTGCACGAGACCGTCGGCACCCCGCAGTACCTGGCACCGGAGCTGGCCAACCGGCTGGCGCCCACGCCCGCCGCCGACCTGTGGTCGCTGGGCGTCACGCTCTACGAGATGGTCGAGGGCCGGCCCCCCTTCCGCGGCCCGACGCCGTACGAGGTGCTGGAGGCCGTCCGCACGGCCGAGGTGCCGCCGACGGCGCACGCGGGGCCGCTGCGCCCGCTGATCGACGGGCTGCTGGTCAAGGAGCCGGGGGCACGGCTGTCGGCGGAGCGCACCGAGCAGTTGCTGCAGCACGTGGCGCAGGAGACCCCGCAGTTCCCGGTCGGCGTCTACCCGGACTACGACCCGGACGCCACGCGGACGGACGGCGGCGCCGCGCCCCCGTCGCACCGGACGGAGCCCGATGCCCCCGCGGTGGCGGAGCCGGCACGGGAACCCGGGGGGCGCACGTCCCTGCGCCGGTGGTACACGCTCGCGGCGGGCGGGGTCGCGCTCGCGGTCCTGGCCGCTGCCGGGTGGTTCGCCGTCGACCGGCTGGGGGACGACGGCCCCGACCTCTCCTCCTCGCCGACCTACCGGACGGCGCGTGACCGCGGCTACCTCGTGGTCGGCGTCAAGAAGGACCAGCCGGGCCTCAGTGAGGCCTCCAGCACCGCCAAGGACGGCTACGAAGGGTTCGACATCGACCTGGCGAGGGCCATCGCCCGGCATCTGGGCTTCGACAAGGTGCAGTTCACGGTCGTGGACACCCAGTCGCGCGAGTACTTCCTGCGCGCCGGGTACGTCGACTTCATAGTGGCGAGCTACTCCATCACGGAGGAACGCAAGAGGTCGGTCGACTTCGCGGGCCCCTACTACCAGGCCGGCCAGGACTTCCTCGTCCGCAAGGACGCCCCCGTCCACAGCGTGCAGGACCTGTTCGGCCGTCATGTCTGCACCGTCACCGACTCGACGCCCGCCGAACGGCTCCGCAAGGAGTACCCGCAGATAAGGACCGAGCAGCAGACCTCGTACGGGCTGTGCGTCAACCAGCTGCTGGCGGGGAAGGTCGACGCCGTCTCCACCGACGACATCATCCTGGCCGGTTACCGCGCCCAGCACACCGGGCAACTGCGGCTGCTGGGGGTCCCCTTCGGGACCGAGGAGTACGGCGTGGGGCTGGCCCAGAACGAGCCCGAGCTGAAGCACGCCATATGCGACGCCATCAAGGACGAGATCTCCTCCGGGGCCTGGCGCGCCTCGTACGTCAAGCACCTCAAGCCGCTGGCCTCCCAGGAGGTGGCGGACCAGCGGCCGAGGCTGGACGAGATGAGCGAGTGCGACTAGGGCCGTGACCCGCGCGACCGGTCGGTCGCGCGGGCCCGCCCGTTCAGGACAGGGCGAACGTGGTGACCACGGCGGCGTGGTCGGAGGGCCAGGCGTTGCCCGCCACGTCCGGTTCGGGGCGGGGCTCCCCGGTGACCAGGGTGGTGGAGTCCAGCACCCGCAGGCCCCGCCCGGCGTACAGGACGTAGTCGATCCGGTCCTGCGGCTCGGGCTCGGGGGTGACGGGTGACCAGGTGGTGCCGGGCTCGCGCACGGGGTCCGGGTGGGCCTCGCGGTAGGAGTCGCGCAGTCCGGCGGCCTCGGCGGCGAGGGTGACCGGCCAGGGCACGGGTCCGTACCCGCCGTGCAGGGGCGCCGCCTCGGCGGTCCAGTCCAGGTGGGAGGGGACGTTGAAGTCGCCGACGAGGACGACCGGGGTGGTGTCGCGGGCGGCGAGGTCGTCGGCCATGTCGTGCAGGATGTCCCGGATCTGGTCCAGGCGTCCCGAGGCCGCCTCGTGCTCGACGAGCACCTCGACCGGCTGCCGGTCGTGGAGGGCGTCGTAGGGGCCGTACGGGGTGTAGTTCAGGTGCGCGCTCCACAGCGTGAGGTCGTGGCCCTCGTCGAGCCGGACGGTGGCGCCGAGGCCGCCGTAGAACGGGCTCGCGGGCAGGCCGTGACGGGAGACGATCGGGTAGCGGCTGATGACGCCGAGGTTGTCGCCCGCCTGGTGGTGGTCCCAGCCCAGTGCCTCGGCCAGTTCCTTGGCGGAGTGCGTCCGCGTCTCCTGCAGGCCGACGACGTCCACGTCGGCTTCCAGCAGCACGCGCAACTGCTTGTCCCGGTGGTCGTCGACGCGGGTGCCGCCGAGCCACAGGTTCCAGCTCATGACGCGCAGCTCGCGCACGACGGGTTCGCCCGCCGCGACGACCGGCACACGCACGGTGACGGTGGCGGAGCGCCCGTCGGCGTCCGTGGCGGTGACGGCGACCTCCACGTCGCCGGCTGCGTCGGGGGTGCCGGTGACGGTGCCGTCGGCGGAGACCCGCGCCCAGCCGGGGCCCGCGGTCCCGGCGTACGTGACGGGGGCGCCGCGCAGGAGCCCGGCGACGGTGGCGCGGAACGGCTCGCCGACGCGGGCGCGGCGGCTGGTGAAGGCGGGCACGAGGAAGGACGGCGGCCGCGCGACCAGGGCCCGCAGCACGGAGACGTCGGCCCGTTCCAGGCTGCCGAGCACCGCGCGTCCGGCGCCGGGGGCGATGGGCGCCAGGGAGGGCACGGCCAGCACGCGGCAGCCGGCGGCCTCGGCGGAGGCGACACCGGTCGGGGTGTCCTCGACGGCCACGCACGCGCCGGGGTCCACGCCGAGGGCGTGGGCGGCGGCGAGGTAGGGGTCGGGGGCGGGCTTGGTGCGGGGGGTGTCGTCGGCGGTCAGGGATACCGCGAAGCGCTCGCGGCCCAGCACCGCCAGCACGATGTCCACGACCTCGCGCGGGGACGCCGAGACCAGGGCGATGGGGATCTCGTGCCGGGCGAGTTCGTCCAGCAGCTCCAGCGCGCCGGGGCGGGGCACCGTGCGGGCGCGGACCCGCTCGGCGAACTCCCGGTGCAGGAGGGCGGCCAGTTCCTCGGCGCCGGCCGCCGTCCCGGTCGTGGTCACCAGGTGGGTGGCGGTGTGCTCGACGGCGCGGCCGAGGACCTCGGTCACGTCCGCGTCGCCGAGCACGTGTCCCAGCCCGGCGGCCACCTCGGCGACCGCCTCCCACCACAGCTCCTCGGTGTCGACGAGCGTGCCGTCCATGTCGAACAGGACGGCCTGGAGCGGGTGGTGCGGTGGGTGGGTCACGGGGCTCTCTTTCCTCGGGGGTGTGGGGGGATGGGAGGTGCGATCGGGGTCAGGCGGTGCGCGCGGTGACCAGGACGGGCCGGTCGGGCAGGGAGACGGTGACGGTCGCCCCCGGCGGGAGGGCGGCGGCGTCGGAGCCGGCCACGTCGGCCTTGACGGAGGTGCCGTCGGGCAGTTGCACGGTCACCCGGGTGACGGCGCCGAGGAAGGCGGTCGCCATGACGCGCGCGTCGCCGGCGGGGTCGGCGGTCAGGCGCACCGCCTCGGGACGGACGAGGACGTCCACTTCGGTGCCGGCGGGCACGTCGCCCTGGGCGGGGAGCCGCCGGCCGAGGACCTCGACGTCGCCGCCGTCGGTCAGCCGGCCCGGCAGGCGGCTGTTGGTGCCCACGAACTCGGCGACGAAGGCCGTGGCGGGGCGGTCGTACAGCTCGGCGGGGGCGGCGCACTGCTCCATCCGCCCGGCGTTCATGACGGCGACGCGGTCCGCCATGGACAGCGCCTCCTCCTGGTCGTGCGTCACGAACAGCGTGGTGATGCCGAGTTCGAGCTGGAGGCGGCGGATCTCCTCGCGCAGGTTGGTGCGCACCTTGGCGTCCAGCGCGCTCAGCGGCTCGTCCAGGAGCAGGACGCGCGGTCGCAGCGCCAGGGCGCGGGCGAGGGCCACGCGCTGCTGCTGGCCGCCGGAGAGCTGGTGCGGGTAGCGGTCCCCGTGGTCCGGCAGGCCGACGAGTTCCAGCAGTTCCGCGGCGCGGGCGCGCCGTTCGGCGGCGCCGACCTTGCGCATGCGCAGCCCGAAGGCGACGTTGTCGGCGGCGCTCAGGTGCGGGAAGAGGCTGTAGGACTGGAAGACCATGCCCGCGTCGCGGCGGTGCGCGGGGATCTTGGTGATGTCCTTGCCGTCGACCAGCACCTGACCGGAGTCGGGGTGCTCGAAGCCGGCGAGCATCCGCAGCGCGGTGGTCTTCCCGCAGCCGGACGGGCCGAGCAGGGCGAGGAGTTCTCCGGGCCGGACGGTCAGGTCCAGTCCGTCGAGGGCGACGGTGGGCCCGAAGGCGCGGCGCAGCGCCCGGAACTCGACGGTGGCGCCGCCGGGCACGGTCGGCGCGGCGTCGGCCGGGGCGGGGACGGTGTCGGTCATGTCTCGGTCACTTCCGGGAGGCGGTACGTGAGGTGGGGCGGCGTCCGCCGACGGCGGCCAGGATGAGCAGCAGCACCCAGGTGACCAGCAGGCTGAGCACCGAGACGGCCACGGACAGCTGGGCCTGCGAGCCGCTGACCGTGACGATCCACACCGCGAAAGGCTGGAAGCCCAGCAGCTGGGCGACGGTGAACTCGCCGAGCACCAGGGCGAGGGTGAGGAAGGAGGCGTTGAGCAGCGCCCCGCGCAGGTTGGGCAGCACGACCCGGACCAGCGCGCGCGGCCAGTCGGCGCCGCAGGAGCGGGCCGCCTCGACCAGGGTGCGGACGTCCACCGCCCGCAGTCCGGCGTCCAGGGCCCGGTACACGAAGGGCAGCGCCATCACGACGTACGTGAGCACCAGGACGACCGGGAAGGACGGGTTCTGGATGGCCACGAAGGTCTGGAAGAGCGGCGTGGTGGCCAGGTGCTCGGGGCCCCAGCGCAGCACGTTGCTCACCCCGGCGACCAGCGCGATCGGCGGCACGACCAGCGGCAGCGAGCAGACGACCTCGACCACCGGGCGCAGCCGGGGCGCGGACAGCCGCAACGCGACCATGGCCGGCACCATCAGCAGCAGGACGACGGCGATGGTGGCGGCCGCGAGCTCCAGGGAGAGCAGCAGGCTGGAGGTGAAGCCCTCGGCGCCCACGATCTGCCCGTACGCGTCGAAGGTGATGCCCTGGCCGGGGACGTCCACGGTGAAGATCACCGAGGCGGCCAGCGGCACCAGGAAGTAGAGGCCGGCACCGGCGAGGACGATGCCGCGCCAGGGCCGGATCCGGGTGCTCGTCAGACCAGCCATCGCGCGCTCCGTCGTTGCAGGGGCAGGTAGACCGCCATGACCAGGCCGGCGACGACGACCATGTCCAGGCTGAGGGCGAGGGCGACGTTCTCCTGCCCGACCAGGACGTTGCCGGAGATGGCGTCGGCGATCTGCAGGGTGATCAGCGGCACGGAGCTGCCGACCATCGCCGCGGCGGTGGCGTAGGCGGCGAAGGCGCTGCCGAAGAGCAGGACCAGGCCGCCGAGGAGCGAGGGGGCCAGCACGGGCAGGGCGACGTGCCGCCAGTACTGCCCGTTGGTGGCGCCGTTGTTCTGGGCCGCCTCGCGCCACTGGACGCGCAGCCCCTCCAGCGCCGGGGTCACGGTGAGCACCATGAGCGGGATGAGGAAGTAGAGGTAGACGATGACCAGGCCCCAGAAGCTGTAGAGGCTCCAGCCGTGGTCGGCGAGACCCAGGTGGCGGGTGAGGACGCCGGCGTTGCCCAGGGTCGCCACGAAGGCGAAGGCCAGCGGCACCCCGCCGAAGTTGGCGAGCACGCCGGAGGCGGTCAGCACGGCTTCACGCAGCGCGCGGAAGCGCGAGGTCACCACCGCCTGGGCGAGCAGCAGCCCGAACACCGCGCCGATGGCGGCGGAGAGCCCGCACAGCTTCACGCTGCCCCACAGGGCGGTCAGGTAGGCGCCCTGCAGGGAGGCGGTCAGGTTGGCCGTGGTGTACGAGGTGGCCCCGGTCGCGGGGTCCTTGACGGTGAAGGCGCCGTTGAGCATGGCGACCGCGGGGGCCCCGAAACTGATCGCCACGAAGACGAGCAGCGGGACCACCGCGAGCCAGCCGGCCGAGCGCCGCCGCGCCGGGGCGGTGGCCCCGGCAGCGGCGGCGACGGGCGCCGCGGTGGCGGTCATCGGGTCGGTCATCCGGAGACGGCCTTGCCCCAGCCCTGGGCCAGCACTTCCTTGGCCTTGTTCTGCTGGGCGTCGGTCGGGAAGGACGGGGTGCCGCTGACCGCGGGGAGCTTGGCGGCGGCGGTCTTGTCGAGGGTGCCGGCCGTGTCCATGGCGGGCATCAGGACGGGGCGGGCGAAGCCGGCGAGCCACAGGTTCTGGCCCTCGGTGCTGTACAGGTACTCCTGCCACAGGCGGGCGGCCGCCGGGTGCGGGGCGTCCTTGTTGATCGCCTGCGCGTAGTACTGGGCGTACTCGCCGTCGCTCGGGACGGAGACCTTCCAGTCCACGCCCTTGCTGGCGAACTCCTCGGCGTAGCCGGCGTTGAGGTAGTCCCAGTCGATGCTGATCGGGGTCTCACCCTTCTCGACGGTGGCCGGGGTGGACTCGACGGGGTTGTAGTTGCCGTTCTTCTTCAGCTTGCCGAAGAAGTCGATGCCGGGCTGGATGTCGTCGAAGGAGCCGCCGTTGGCCAGCGCCGCCGCGTAGACGCCGCCGAAGGCCGAGCCCGACTTGGTCGGGTTGCCGTTCATCGCGACCTGGCCCTTGTACTCGGGCTTGAGCAGGTCGGCGAAGGTGGTCGGGCAGTTCTTGACGCGCTTGGCGTCGCAGCCGATGGAGACGTAGCCGCCGTAGTCGTTGTACCAGCGGGCCTGGGCGTCCTTCTGGGCGGCCGGGATGTCGTCGTAGGAGGCGACCTTGTAGGGGGCGAACAGGCCCTGCTGGGCGCCGCTGATCGCGAAGGACGCGCCGAGGTCGAGGACGTCGGGGGCGCGGTCCTGGCCCTTGCGGGAGGTGACGGCGTTGATCTCGTCCTGGCTGGCGGCGTCCGGAGTCTCGTTCTGGATCTTGATGCCGTACTTCTTGGTGAAGCCGTCGATCAGCGCGCCGTAGTTCGCCCAGTCGCGGGGCAGGGCGATCGCGTTGAGCGTGCCCTCCTTCTTGGCGGCGGCGACCAGGGCGTCCATGCCGCCGAATTCCTCGGCGGAGGTCGCGGTGGCCGCGCTCTTGCCGTTCTTGCCGTCGGCGGCGGTCTGGGTGGTGGGGGCCGAGCCGCAGGCGCTGAGCGCCAGCGCGGTCACGGCGAGGCCGGCGGCGAGTGCGGCCGCCTTCGGGAGGGACGCGGGCACGGAAGTCTCCTGGAGGGGAAGTCGGGTCCTGAGGGCCAGGGAGGTCGGGGCGGTTCAACTTGTCCGAACAAGTTGGCCTTCAGTAGGCCGTGCGTCAATGGCCTTTCCGTAAACGGCGGGAAAACCTCGGCAAGCCTGCAGAGGGCAGTCGTCCCTTTTCAGCCAAGGAGCCCGGGAGCGGCCCCGGGAGCCGTGAACCCCTGCGCGCGATCGGCGCCCGGCTCGTCTACGCTGAGCGATGTTGTGCGCAGACGGTGAATGAACGGAAGGGGGCGCGGTGGCGGCGCGGCACGAGGAGATCGCCGAGGAGCTCCGGCGGGCCATCGACGACGAGGAGTACACGGTCGGTGCCCTGCTCCCGCCGGAGACCGAACTGGCCGCCCGGTACGGCGTCTCCCGTGGCACGGTGCGCCAGGCCGTGGCCGCGCTGACCGCGGAGGGGCTGATCGGCTCCCGTCAGGGCGCCCGCCGCGTCGTGCTGGCCAGCCGGCGCAGCCAGAGCTTCGCGGAGCTGCGCAGCTTCGCCCAGTGGGCGCGGGCCATGGGCCGCGCCGCCTCCGGCACCGTGGTCCGCACCGAGACCCGGCCGGCCACCGCTGAGGACGCCACGCGCCTGCACCTGCGCACGGGCGCGGACGTGCTGTACGTGCTGCGGGTGCGCGGACTGGACGGTGAGCACGTCCTGGTGGAGCGCACGGTCTACGCCGACTGGATCGCCCCCGCGGTGCTGCGCATAGAGCCGGACTGCGAGTCGGTCACCCAGCGGCTGTACGACGACACGGGCCTGGTCTTCGCCTACGGGGAGCACCTGATCGACGCGGTCGCGGCCGGCACCCGGGACAGCGAACTGCTGGGCGTGCGGCGCGGCAGCCCGCTGCTGCGGGTGCGCCGGGTCACCACCACGCAGAAGGGCCGCCCGGTGGAGTGGTCGGACGACCGCTACCGCTCGGACGCCGTCAACTTCAGCATCCACAACTCGATCGGCTCCAACCCGCTGGCCCGCCAGGCCGGCCCCGGGCTCAGGGAGCCGTACGCGGCACCGTGAGGGTCACCACCAGTCCGTGCGGCTCGTTCGGCGCGTACGCGATGCTGCCGCCGCCCTGCGTCAGCAGCACCCGCGCGATGGACAGGCCGAGGCCCGAGCCGTCGACGTTCTGGTGACGCGGGCTGCGCCAGAAACGGTCGCCGATGCGGGCGAGTTCGTCCTCGGTGAGACCCGGGCCGCCGTCGGCGACGGTCACGTCGATCGCGCCGGGGCGGCCGCGCAGTTCGGTGGTGACCCGCACGCGTTCACCGTCCGGGGTGAACTTCACGGCGTTGTCGATCACGGCGTCGAGGGCGCTGGACAGCGCCACCGGGTCGGCCCAGCCGGTCACGGCGGCGGCGCCCCCGTAGGAGAGCTCCACGCCGTCGCGCTCGGCGACCGGCCGCCACGCCTCGACGCGTTCCGCGGCGAGGGCGGCGATGTCGGTGAGGGCGAGGTTGGCCTCCGCGTGCTCGGCGGTGGCGAGGCCCAGCAGGTCGTCCAGGACCGAGGCGAGGCGCTTGCCCTCCTCCCGGACCGAGGCGATCTCCTCGTGCCCGTCGGGCAGTTCCAGGCCCAGCAGCTCGATCCGCAGCAGCAGTGCGGACAGCGGGTTGCGCAACTGGTGGGAGGCGTCGGCGACGAAGGCCCGCTGCTGGTCGAGCACCTCCTCGACGTTGTCGGCCATCTCGTTGAACGAGCGCGCCAGGCGCCGCAGTTCCGGCGGCCCCCCGGACACCGCCACACGGGACTTCATCCGGCCGGTGGCGATGTCGTGGGTGACCCGGTCCAGCACCCGGACCGGGCGCAGCACCCAGCCGGTGAGCCGGAAGGCGGCCATGACGGCCACGATCATGGCGGCCAGCTCACCGGCCGCGAGCAGCAGCCAGCCGCGCAGGATGCGCGAGCGCATCGCGCCGGTCGGCGAGTCGGTGAGCACGACCGCGACGACGTCGCCGTCCCGGACGACCGGGGAGGCGACCGACAGGGAGCGGTGCTGCCAGGGCCAGATCTGCTTGGGGTCGTGGCTGCGCCGCCCGGCCAGGGCCTCGCTGTACGCGGTGAAGGCCTCACCGCCGGTGGGCAGCGTCCAGCCCTTCGGGGCCGAGGCGATCGGCTCGCCGTCGCGGTCGAAGACGCCGGCCCGGATCCCGTACACGTAGTGGTACTGCAGCAGCTCCGCCCGCAGCGTCTTCACCCGTTCGCCGCTGCCGTCGGTGCTGACGTACTGGGCCAGCGCGGCGAAGCGCGCGGTGTCGTCGATGCGGTCGACGACGACGCGCTGCTGCTGGGCGGCGGCCAGGCTGGCGGCGAGCGGGAAGCCGAGGGCCAGCAGCACACCGGCCATCAGCACGATGAGCAGCGGCAGCAGCCGGGTGCGCACGGAGGAACGGCCTCCTAGCCGGAGGGCACGACGAGGCGGTAGCCGACCCCGCGCACGGTCTCGATCAGGGAGGGCAGGCGCAGCTTGGACCGCAGGGACGCCACATGCACCTCAAGGGTGCGCCCGGTCCCCTCCCAACTCGTCCGCCACACCTCGCTGATGATCTGTTCACGGCGGAAGACCACACCGGGCCGCTGCGCGAGCATCGCGAGCAGGTCGAACTCCTTGCGGGTGAGCGCGACCGGCTCGTCGCCGACGGTGACCTTGCGGGTCTCCAGCTCCACACGGACCGGGCCGAGCCCGATGACGCCGCCCGCGGCCTCCGTGCCCTCCGTCTCGGGCCCGGCGGGCGCCTCCTGCGCCTTGCGGCGGCAGACGGCGTGGATGCGGGCGAGCAGCTCACCGGTGTCGTACGGCTTCACCACGTAGTCGTCGGCGCCGAGGTTGAGGCCGTGGATGCGGGACCGCACGTCGGCACGCGCGGTCACCATGATCACGGGGATGGCGGTGCGCAGCCGGATGCGGCTGCACACCTCGAAGCCGTCCTGGTCGGGCAGGCCGAGGTCGAGCAGGACCACGTCGAAACCGGGCCCGTGGTCGGGCAGCAGCGCGTGCAGCGCCTCCTCGCCGCTTCGGGCGTGGGTGACCTGCAGCCCGTGCTTGGCCAGCACGGCCGACAGCGCGGCGGCGACCCGGTGGTCGTCCTCCACGAGCAGCAGTCTCATCCGTTCACCTCCCGCGGTCCGGCCCTTCACGCCCCCGCAATCATGCTCTACCACCGAATACACGCCGATGGGCCACGTGCGCGTCAAGCGCAGCCCGGTCCTGCGGGACGACTGTTACGGAGCCGGTACGCTGCACAACCGGCCGGGCTCACCCACAGTGCCGGATTTGTGCCAGCCAGTGACCGGATCGTGATGCTCAAGTTCCCCTCAGATGTGCTGACTCGGTTTGCCAAGCGTCAATAGGGTGATCGCCAAGGTCTGGTCAACCGACGAGGATGGAGCACACGCCGATGACCGAAGTGCCGGTGACCGAGGACGCCGTTACGGCGCCCGACGACCTGGTCGTACTGAAGGACGTGAACAAGCACTTCGGCGCGCTGCACGTGCTCCAGGACATCAACCTCAGCATCGGCCGCGGCGAGGTCGTGGTCGTCATCGGCCCCTCGGGGTCGGGCAAGTCGACGCTGTGCCGGGCCGTCAACCGCCTGGAGACGATCGATTCGGGCGCGATCACGATCGACGGGAAGCCGCTGCCCCAGGAGGGCAGGGAGCTGGCCCGGCTGCGCGCCGACGTCGGCATGGTCTTCCAGTCGTTCAACCTCTTCGCGCACAAGACGGTCCTGGAGAACGTCACGCTCGGCCAGGTCAAGGTGCGCAAGGCCGGCAAGAAGGCCGCCGAGGAGCGGGCCCGCGCGCTGCTGGACCGGGTGGGCGTGGGCAGCCAGGCGGACAAGTACCCGGCGCAGCTCTCCGGGGGCCAGCAGCAGCGCGTGGCGATCGCCCGGGCGCTGGCGATGGAGCCGAAGGTCATGCTCTTCGACGAGCCGACCTCGGCGCTCGACCCGGAGATGATCAACGAGGTGCTGGAGGTCATGCAGCAGCTCGCGCGCGACGGGATGACGATGGTAGTCGTCACCCATGAGATGGGCTTCGCCCGGTCCGCCGCCAATCGCGTGGTCTTCATGGCGGACGGGCGGATCGTCGAGCAGGCGACGCCCGACCAGTTCTTCAGCAATCCCCGGAGCGACCGGGCCAAGGACTTCCTTTCGAAGATCCTTCACCACTGAGAGCGACACCGACGGTTCGCCGACCTAAGGATGATCACGATGAGCTTCCGTACCACTGCCGCCGCCGCTCTGGCCGTCCTGGCGCTGACCGCCACCGCGACCGCGTGCGGCAAGGAGGGCTCGCCCTCCTCCTCCAGCACCCCTGACAAGGGCTCCAGCAGCGCGGCCGCCGCCGAACTGCCCACCTACACCGTCAAGACCGGTGTGGACCTGGCCGGCTCCAAGACCTGGGACCGGATCAAGAAGAACGGCAAGCTCGTCATCGGCGTCAAGGCCGACCAGCCGAACCTGGGCTACCAGGACCCCGGCAGCAAGAAGTACTCCGGCTTCGACATCGAGATCGCCAAGATGATCGCCGCCGACCTCGGCTTCGACGAGAGCAAGATCGAGTACAAGACGATCCAGTCGGCCAACCGCGAGACCGCCCTCTCCGGCGGCCAGGTCGACTACTACGTCGGCACGTACACCATCAACGACGAGCGCAAGAAGTCCGTCTCCTTCGCCGGCCCGTACTTCGTCGCGGGCCAGGACCTCCTGGTCAAGAAGGGCAGCGGCATCAAGAGCACGGGCGACCTCAAGGGCAAGAAGGTCTGCTCCGCGACCGGTTCGACCTCCATCCAGCGCATCAAGGAGGGCAACTACGGCGCCGAGCCCGTCGAGTACGACTCCTACTCTCTGTGCGTGCAGAACCTGGCCTCCGGCCAGGTCGACGCGGTGACCACCGACGACGCCATCCTCAAGGGCTACGCGGCCCAGGACCCGGCCAACCTCGAGGTCGTCGGCAAGCCGTTCTCCGAGGAGCCCTACGGCGTGGGCCTGCTCAAGGACGACACCGTCCTGCAGGAGGCCATCACCAACGCGCTGAAGAACCACGAGGACAACGGCGACTGGAAGAAGGCGTACGACGCCACGCTCGGCAAGTCCGGCGTGAGCGCCGAGATCCCGCAGCTCCAGTCCTGAAGCGGGCGGGACCCGGCCTGACCCGGGTCCCGTCCCCCCTCCCCGGCACAGCCCGAGCCTGATGCGCCGGCGGCCAGGAGCGGCCGTCGGCGCACCCCTTTCGGAGAATCGATGAACGTACTGCTGGACAACTTCGCGCTCTTCCGCGAGGGGTTCCTCGGCACGGTCGAGCTGACCGCGCTCAGCGGGGCGATCGCCCTGGTGCTCGGGGTGATCATGGCCGCATTCCGGGTGTCCCCGGTGCCGCCGCTGCGTGCCTTCGGCACGGCGTGGGTGACCCTGCTGCGCAACACCCCGCTGACCCTGCTCTTCTTCATCGCGGTGCTGGTGCTGCCCCGGCTGGGGCTGAACACCTGGAGCTTCTTCCGGCTCGCCGTGCTCGCCCTGAGCTGCTACACCTCGGCGTTCATCTGCGAGGCCGTGCGCTCGGGCATCAACACCGTCCCGCTCGGGCAGGCCGAGGCCGCCCGGAGCCTGGGGATGACCTTCACCCAGACCCTGCGGCTGATCATCCTGCCGCAGGCCACCCGGACCGTGCTGCCGCCCATCGGCAGCCTGCTGATCGCGCTCACCAAGAACTCCGCGATCGCCGGTGGGTTCAGCGTCACCGAGCTGTTCAGCGTGCAGAAGGCGCTCGGTGAGAAGGGCTACAGCATCTTCGCGACCTTCGTCTGGGTGGCACTCGCCTACCTGGTCCTCACCCTCTTCATCAGCGCGGTCTTCCGACTGCTCGAGAGCCGGCTGGCGGTGGCCCGATGAGCGCGAACGTCCTCTTCGACGCGCCCGGCCC
The DNA here is from genome assembly GCA_036013505.1 of Streptomyces sp. NBC_00510. NCBI lineage: Bacteria > Bacillati > Actinomycetota > Actinomycetes > Kitasatosporales > Streptomycetaceae > Streptomyces > Streptomyces sp. NBC_00510. The sequence continues at coordinate 3,286,516 of CP107851.1, forward strand.
CCGGGCCAGGATCCGCAACCGGGTCGTCGGCGCGGCCGCCGCCCTGGTGATCCTCGCACTGCTGTGGTTCGTCCACCGGCGGCTCGACGAGTCGGGGCAGTTCGCCTCGTACCTCTGGGAGCCCTTCCAGTACACCGACATCCAGCAGCGCATCGTCGACGGTCTGCTCGCCACGCTGAAGGCGTTCGCGCTGGCCGCCGTCTTCTCGCTGGTGCTGGGCGCGGCGCTGGCGGCGGGCCGGCTGTCGGACCACGCCCCGGTGCGGTGGGTGGCGACGGTCGTCGTGGAGTTCTTCCGCGCGATGCCGCTGCTGATCATGATCTTCGCGCTGTACGTAGGCGTCTTCACCTCGGCCCCGCTGTGGGCGCTGGTGATCGGCCTGACCCTCTACAACGGCTCGGTGCAGGCCGAGATCTTCCGGGCCGGCATCAACGCCGTACCGAAGGGCCAGAGCGAGGCCGCGTACGCGATCGGCCTGCGCAAGACGCAGGTCATGGTCTTCGTGCTGATCCCGCAGGCGGTCCGGGCGATGTTGCCCTCGATCATCAGCCAGCTGGTGGTCACCTTGAAGGACACCTCGCTCGGCTACATCATCACGTACGAGGAGCTGCTCTACACCGGCAACCTCATCGCGAAGAACAGCGCGGGCTTCCCCTTCATCCCGATGATCATCATCGTGGCGCCGATCTACATCCTGATGTGCCTGGCGCTCAGCGCGCTGGCCAACTGGATCGAGCGTCGCGGCCGCCGCAGCCGCAAGGGCGCGCCGCCGAAGGCGGGCGACATCAAGGCGGTGGAGGCCGCCGCGGAGTGACGGCGCGCCAGGCGCACCACCGCGCGGCAGGTGTGGTCACTTGACGCACGCACGCGCAGTAGGTTGCATACGCAATGTGACTGCACAACTTCCGGGGACCACACAGTGGACCCGGTGATCATCGCGGGGGCGGGTCCGGTCGGGCTCGCCCTCGCGCTCTGCCTGGCCCGGCACGACGTGCCGAGCATCGTGCTGGACGAGCACGACCACGCGCCCTCGCTCCCCGCGGAACGCACGGCCGTCCTCAGTCCCGAGACCGCCGGGCTGCTGGTGCGGCTCGGCCACCGCCGGCTCTACGAGTCCGGCGCCACCTGGGAGGCGTGGCGGACGCTGCGCCGGCGGCAGGAGACCGTCCGGGTGGAGTTCGGCGACCGCGCCTCCGGCGGGCAGGGGCCCTCCCCGCTGCACATCGGGCAGGAGCGCCTGGAGCACGGGTTGCGCGGGGCCCTCGCCGAGCAGGCGCTGGTGCGGATCGTCCCGGGGGCGCGCGTCGACTCCGTCGAGCAGGACGACCGCGGTGTCAGCGTCCGCACCAAGGGTGCCAACGCCACCTGGTGGCGCGGGAGTTACCTGATCGGCTGCGACGGCCCGCGGTCCACCGTGCGCAAGCTGCTGGGCGTGCGCTTCCCCGGCCGCACGGCCGTCGACCGGCACGCCGTCGCCGCCCTGCGGGTCGCACTGCCCGACGAGGGCGTGGCGCTGCTGCACCGCGAGCCGCCGGGGCCGGGCGCGGGACCGGAGGTGACGGCCCGTCCGCTGCCGGACGGGGTGTGGCGGCTGGACTGGCTGCTGCCCGCGCGCGGTGAGCCGCTCACCTCCGACGAGCTCGTCTCGCGGATCCGCGGCACCCTCTCGGCCTGGTGCGGAAGCGTTCCGTCGTACGAGCTGCTGGGCTCCGCCGAGTACCCGGTGCACCAGCGGCTGGCCCGGCGCTGGCGCGCCGGACGCGTCTTCCTGGCCGGGGACGCGGCGCACCTCATGGGCGCGCTGGGCGCGCAGGGCCTGGAGGAGGGCCTGCGCGACGCCGACAACCTCGCCTGGAAGCTCTCCCTGGCCTGGCACCACGGCGCCTCGGACACCCTGCTCGACAGCTACCAGGCCGAGCGGCGCGGCGCGGTGGGCGCCCGGCTGCGGGCCACCGACCAGGTGCTGCCGCTGCTGCGGGCCAGCGGTGTCTGGCACACGGTGCGACGCTCCGTGCTGTCCGGCTCCGCCCGGCGGTACGCCGAACTGCTCACCGACGGCCACCTCGGCCGGGGCCCGCTCGGCGCGCCGCCGGTCTACGCCCGCTCCCCGCTCGCGCTGCCCGCTCCCCGCGGGGCGGGCGCCGCGGCCTCGGCCTCCTCGGCGGCCGCGCCGTCGCCGCTCCTGGGGTCCTGTGCCACTCCCCCGGGCGGTGCGGTCGTCGACGTCCCGGTCACGGCGCTCGACGGCTCCGGGGCGCGCCTGTACGAGCGCCTCGGGCGTGACCTGCTGGTCGTCCTCGTCGCGCCGGGCACCGGTGTGTGGGAGAGCCGGCACTGGCTCACCGCGGGCCTGATGCCCCGGCTGGCCAAGGCGGTGGCGGCCCTGCCCACCCGGGCGGAGCTGCTCGTCACGGAGGCGTACCCGGGGTCGACGGCGCACAGCGTGCTGCTGATCCGCCCGGACGGCCACCTGGTGACCGTGATGACCGGCTGCCGCCCGACCGAGCTGTACGCCTACGCCGACCTCGCCCGCGGCGGCCCCCCGAGCCCCGTCCAGGACCGCGTCCCCCACTGACGGGGCGGGGCGGGGCGCGGGCCCGGGGAGCCCGGTCCCGGCTCCGTCCGCTGGACCTCCGGAGGAGCCGGGGTGAGCCGCCGGGCCGGTCCGTTCGTCCCGGCCGGTCCGCTCAGCGGGCGAACTCCGTGGCGCGGGACTCACGGACGACGGTGATGCGGATCTGGCCGGGGTAGGTGAGTTCCTCCTCGATCTGCTTGGCCACGTCACGGGCGATGACCTGCGCCTGGATGTCGTCCACGTCCTCCGGGCGCACCATGACCCTGACCTCGCGTCCGGCCTGCATAGCGAAGACCTTGGCCACGCCCGTGTGCGCGGCGGCGATCTGCTCCAGTCGCTTGAGCCGGCGGACGTAGCTCTCCAGGGATTCGCGCCGCGCGCCGGGACGGCCCCCGGAGATGCCGTCGGCGGCCTGGGTGAGGACGGCCTCGACGGTGCGAGGGTCGACCTCGTTGTGGTGGGCCTCGATGGAGTGGACGACGTCCTCTGACTCGCCGTGCCGCCGCGCCAGGTCCGCGCCGATGAGGGCGTGGCTGCCCTCGACCTCGTGGGTGAGGGCCTTGCCGATGTCGTGCAGCAGCGTGCCGCGTTTCGTCACGGCCGGGTCGATGCCGAGTTCGGCGGCCATCATGCCCGCGATGTGCGCGGACTCCAGGAGGTGGCCGAGCACGTTCTGGCCGTAGGAGGTGCGGTAGCGCAGCCGCCCGAGCAGCGTGACCAGTTCGGGGTGCATGTCGGTGATGCCGATCTCGGTGAGCGCGTCCTCGCCGTGGCGCACGCAGAGCTGCTCGACCTCGGCCTGCTTGCGCTCGTAGACCTCCTCGATGCGGTGCGGGTGGATGCGGCCGTCGGTGACGAGCGCGTCGAGGGCGAGCCGGGCGACCTCGCGGCGCACCGGGTCGAAGCAGGACAGCAGCACCGCCTCGGGTGTGTCGTCGATGATGAGGTTGACCCCGGTGACGGCCTCGAAGGCACGGATGTTGCGGCCCTCACGGCCGATGATCCGGCCCTTCATCTCGTCGCCCGGCAGTTGGAGCACCGAGACCACGGACTCGGCGGTCTGCTCGGTGGCCACGCGCTGGATGGCCCCGGCCACGATCCGCCGGGCGCGTTCCTCGCCGCGGTCGCGGGCCGCCCGCTCGATGTCGCGGGCGATCACCGCCGCCTCACGCTTGGCCTGTTGCTCGGCGGAGCGCACGAGGTCGGCGCGGGCCTCGGCTGCGGTGTAGGCGGCGACGCGCTCCAGGACGTCGCGCCGCTCCTCCTCCAGCCGGTTGAGCTCGGCGCGGCGGCGCTCCAGCTCCTCGCGCTCCTCGGCCAGTTCACGGCGACGCCGGTGCAGTTGCTCCGACTCGGCGTCGATGCGGGCCTCCCGGTCGGCGAGCCGCTGCTCACGTCGCTCCAAGTCGGCCCGGATCTCGCGGACTTCCTCCTTGGCGGTGGCCCGGATCTCCCGGGCCTCACGCTCGGCCGCCGCCCTGAGCTCTTCGCGTTCCGCGCGGAGCCGTTGGAGCAGCACCCCCGCGGTGACCGCGACGACCACGGTGACGGCCACGGCCACGGCCGTGAACACGGATTCGGTCCCCAGCGCGATGCCCATGGCACCAACTCCCGTATCTCTGAGGACGCGATCCCTCACCGGTTGTGAGGCTAAGTCGACTCAGAGGCACGGTCAAGGAACCTCAACGGAGGTTCAGTCGGGCAGGTAGTGCTCCAGCGACTCCGGGTCCTCGCCCTCCTCCTCCAGAGCACGGCGGACCACCCTCAGGGCGAGCCCTTCCGCGTACCCCTTGCGGGCGAGCATCCCGGCGAGCCGGCGGATCCGCTTCTCCTTCTCCAGGCCGCGGGTGGCCCGGAGCTTGCGGTCGACGAGGGCGCGGGCGGTCTCCTCCTCCTGCCCCGCGTCGAGCCGTCCCACGGCCTGGCCGATCGCCTCGGCGTCCACCCCCCGGGTGCGCAGCTCCTGGGCCAGGGCACGCCGGGCGAGGCCCCGGCCGTGGTGCCGGGACTCCACCCAGGCGTTGGCGAACGCCTGGTCGTCGATGAGCCCGACGTCCTCGAACCGCTCCAGCACGTGCTCCGCCGCGTCCTCCGGGATCTCCCGGCGGCGCATGGCGTCGGCGAGCTGCTTGCGGGTACGAGGGGTCCCGGTGAGCAGGCGCAGGCAGAGCGCCCGCGCCTGCTCCACGGGGTCGAGCGGGCGCTCTTGCTCCGCCCTCGGTCCCTCCTGCCCTACGGCGGGCGAGGAGCGAGAGAAAGAGCCGCCACGATCCTTGTGCCCGGATACCACCGTCAGGCCTTGGCAGCCGCGGCCTTGGTCGCCTTGACGGCCTTGGGCGCCGGGACCGTCGCGCCGGCGTCCGCCTTGGCCGGATCGGTCACCGCGGCGGGAGCGACCGCGTCCTCACCAGGCTGCTCGCCCGAGGCTTCGGGCCGGACGCCGATGCCGAGCTTCTCCTTGATCTTCTTCTCGATCTCGTCGGCGAGGTCGGGGTTGTCGCGCAGGAAGTTGCGCGCGTTCTCCTTGCCCTGGCCGAGCTGGTCGCCCTCGTAGGTGTACCAGGCACCGGACTTGCGGATGAAGCCGTGGTCCACGCCCATGTCGATCAGGCCGCCCTCGCGGCTGATGCCCTGACCGTAGAGGATGTCGAACTCGGCCTGCTTGAAGGGCGGCGCGACCTTGTTCTTGACGACCTTGACGCGGGTGCGGTTGCCGACCGCGTCAGTGCCGTCCTTGAGGGTCTCGATGCGGCGGATGTCCAGCCGCACGGAGGCGTAGAACTTCAGCGCGCGGCCACCGGTGGTGGTCTCCGGCGAGCCGAACATCACGCCGACCTTCTCGCGGAGCTGGTTGATGAAGATCGCGGTGGTCTTGGACTGGCTGAGCGCACCGGTGATCTTGCGCAGCGCCTGGCTCATCAGACGGGCCTGCAGACCCACGTGCGAGTCACCCATCTCGCCCTCGATCTCGGCCCGCGGCACGAGGGCCGCCACGGAGTCGATCACGATGAGGTCCAGCGCGCCGGAACGGATCAGCATGTCGGTGATCTCGAGGGCCTGCTCACCGTTGTCCGGCTGGGACAGCAGCAGGGAGTCCACGTCCACGCCGAGGCGCTTGGCGTAGTCGGGGTCGAGGGCGTGCTCGGCGTCCACGAAGGCGACCTTGCCGCCGGCCCGCTGGGCGTTGGCCACCGCGTGCAGGGTCAGGGTCGTCTTGCCGGAGGACTCCGGGCCGTAGACCTCCACCACGCGGCCGCGCGGGAGACCGCCGACGCCGAGGGCGACGTCCAGGGCGGTGGATCCCGTCGAGATGACCTCGATGGGCTCGTTCGGCCGGTCGCCGAGGCGCATGACGGCGCCCTTGCCGAACTGCCGTTCAATCTGTGCGAGCGCGGCGTCGAGCGCCTTCTCGCGGTCGGTTCCTGCCATGGGTTCCACCCTGGGTGTCTGAGTCGTTCGCTTCACGTCCATGACGCTACTGCCTGCCACTGACAACGCGTCCCGACGCCGCCCCCGGCCTGTGGACAACCCACGGGAGTCCGTGAAAACCCTTGGGAAACCGGGTCCGGGACATCCATGAGAATGGATGTTCGATTTTCGTGTCAAGCGACTCCCGGACCTCGGTCGCCCCCCGCCGTCCGCCCCGTCCGCCCCGTCCGCCCCGTCCCGGCCGTCCCGCCGGTCCCTCACGCCCCCGCAGGCCCCTCCGGCCCGTCGTCGCCCGGACCGGTGCCCTGCCCGTCGCCCGGACCGCTCCCCCGGCCGGCCCTGCGCGACCGCAACCGGAACAACGGCCGCCGCTGCGGCCCGTGCGCCCGCGGGTCCGTGACGGCGTACCGCTTCACGTACGCCCCGAGGAAGCCCTGCAGCGTCGCCGTCGCCGGGATCGCCACCAGCGCGCCCACCGCCCCCAGCAGCGCCGTGCCGGCGATCACCGACCCGAAGGCCACCGCGGGGTGGATGTCGACGGTGCGCGCGGTGATCCGCGGCTGCAGCACGTAGTTCTCGAACTGCTGGTAGACCACGACGAAGCCGAGCACCCACACCGCGTCCCACGGGTCCTGCGTGAACGCGATCAGCATCGGCAGCGCCCCCGCCAGGTACGTGCCGACCGTCGGCACGAACTGCGAGACCACGCCGACCCAGACCGCCAGCGCCGGCGCGTACGGCACCCCGATGATCACGAACAGCACGTAGTGGGAGACGGCCGAGATCAGCGCCATCAGCGCCCGCGAGTACAGGTAGCCACCGGTCTTGGCCACCGCGATCTCCCAGGCCCGCAGCACCTCGGCCTGCCGGGCGGGCGGCAGCACCGAGCACACGGCACGGCGTATCCGGGGCCCGTCGGCGGCGAAGTAGAAGGTGAACAGGCTGATCGTCAGCACCTGGAAGACCCCGCCGAGGACCGTCGCCGACAGCCCCCACACGTTGCCCGCCTGCCGCTGCACGTAGGTGCGCAGCCAGTCGGAGTGCAGCACGTTGTCCTGCACCTTGCCGACGGACAGGTCGGTGCCGAAGGTCTGGTTGACCCACACGACCACGTCGTCGACGTACTCCGGCAGATTGCGCCCGATCGAGGTGATCTGGTCCACCAGCAGGGAACCGAGCAGCACCACGAAGATCCCGCCCGCGGCGAGCACGACCAGGAACACCAGCCCGGTCGCCCACCCCCTGCGCATGCCGCGCGCGGCCATCCAGTCCACCGCCGGCTCGATCGCCAGGGCGCCGAAGAAGGCCAGCAGGATGTTCACCAGCAAACCGATGACCTGGTGGAACGCCCAGTTCGCCAGTTGGAAGGCGGCCAGCAGCGCGATCGCCAGCAGCATCGCCTTCGGCAGCCACCGCGGCATCGCGGAACCCCCCGCGCCCTCCCCGGCACCCGTTCCGTGTCCCGGGTCCCCGGGCTCCCCCGGCGACCGCGGACCCGCGGCCGCCCCGGCTATCGTCTCGTCGCTTCCCGCCACGACCCCAGTCCCACCCCGTGATCAGCGGCGCGAGGCCGGAACGTCGACGGCCGCGCAGACCGCCCGCCACACGTCCTTGGTCTCCCAGCCCTCGTCCAGTGCCTGGTGCACGGTCCGGCCGCCGAGCTCGGACATCACGTGGTCGCGCGCGAAGGAATCGGCGTACGTCTCGCCGAAGTGCGTGCGCATCCGTTCCCAGAACACCGTCAGCTTCATGCGGCCAGTATCCCGCGCCGCCGACCGAACGGGCGGGCGTCGCACAAGGGCGCACACGTCCGCCGCCGGGCCGGCGGGGCCGATCCGTGCGTTGGGTACACTGGGCTGCAGCGAAGGGGAGTAGTCCCGCAATACCGGCTGGTCGACACACTGGACGTCCTGGACGTCCCGGCCACCGGGCCGCCGCACCAGGTGCGGGGGTGGACGAGACCTTCGGCCAAGGCAAGACGTGGTCCGCACCGCCGTGCGGGCCGCTCCGTCGTGCCGGGCCGTTGGCGCTTCCCGTCACCCCCTGGGTGCCGTCGAGTCCGCGGTCCGGCCCCAGCAGAAAGCACCGGAATGACCTTCGACCCCCTGGCGCTCGTCACCGCCTTCGGGCTGATCTTCCTCGCCGAGCTCCCGGACAAGACGATGTTCGCCTCACTGGCGATGGGCACGCGCATGCGCCCGCTGTACGTCTGGTTCGGCACCTCGACCGCCTTCATCGTGCACGTGGCCATCGCGGTGGGCGCCGGCAGCCTGATCAGCATGCTGCCGAACATGGCCGTGAAGCTGGTCTCCGCCGCCCTGTTCGCCTTCGGCGCCGTGATGCTGCTGCGGAGCGGGGGCGACGACGACCACGACGAGGCCGGCAGGACCGTGACCGGTTTCTGGCCGGTGTACTCCACCGCCTTCATGGCCGTCTTCATCGGCGAGTGGGGCGACCTCACGCAGATCACCACCGCCAACCTCGCCGCCACCAACGGCTGGCTGCCGACGGCCATAGGCTCGGCAGCGGCCTTGATGTCGGTTTCCGCCCTGGCCCTGGTGGTGGGCCGGTTCATCGCCAAGAAGGTGCCGCTGAAGACCGTCCAGCGCATCGGCGGCGCCTGCATGGCGGGCCTGGCCGTCTGGACCCTGGTCGAGGCGTTCACGGGCTGACCGGTCCCCGGCTTCCGGGGAGGGCGCACCACCGCCTTCTTTCCTCGCACCGTCCGCTTTTTCCGAATGCTGCCATTAAGTGGTGCGATGACCGGAGATGTTTGCCGGGCGTACATTCGGTGTATGCGAGCGCCAGCGGTGGAGGACGACCTTCGCGCCGCGGCCCCCGGCCCCGTCAGGGACCCGGAGCCGCGATGAAGGGCAGTCTCACGCACCGCCTGCGGCGGCTGCCCGGGCGGCGGGCGGCCGCGCCGGGCTCAGGGCCCGGCCCCTCCTGGGTGACGCGGGTGGCCCAGGGCCACGGGCCACTGGCGCTGGCCGTGTTCATGATCGGCGCGATCGTCGTCACCGGTTTCATACTGCCGCCCACCGAGCACCTGGCCTCGCTGATGGTGGTGGTCCCCGCCACCACGGCCGTGCTGGCGGGGCCGGGGACGACGACCCTGAGCGCCGCCCTGTCCTGCGTCGCCGCCTTCGTGCTGGACGTCCACGACAACCTGCTGGGCACCTCCATCCCCGCCGTGCACCAGCTGGAGATCCTCCTCGTCTCGGCCTTCGTCATCGCCTCCCGCAGCATCCGGGACCGCAGCGTCCGGGAGCTGATGGAGGTGCGGATCGTGTCCGACACCATCCAGCGCGTCCTGCTGCGCCCGCTGCCCCCGCGCATCGGGCCGTTGCTCGTACGGGCGACGTACCACGCCTCCCATCCGTACGCGCAGATCGGCGGGGACCTGTACGCGGTGGCCCGGAGCGCGGCGGGGGTCCGTTTCCTGATCGGGGACGTCAAGGGCAAGGGGCTGCCGGCGGTCGAGGACGCGGAGGCCCTGCTCGGGGCGTTCCGGGGGGCCGCCCGCAGGTTCGGCTCGCTCCCGGAGCTGGTGGCCGACCTGGAGCACGCGGTGCGCGGCCACTTCGAGGAGACCGGCCGCACCGACAGCGACGCCGTGGAACGGTTCATCACCGCGCTGGTCCTGGAGGTACCCGACGACTGCGCCGAGATCCACATGGTCACCTGCGGACACCCCCCGCCCTACATGGCACAGCGGTCCGACACCCTGCTGCTGTCCCCGGCCGTGCCCTCTCCCCCGCTCGGCCTGGGGAGCCTGAACGCCGAGGACTACGTCGTCGACACCTTCCCCTTCGGCCGTGAGGCGACGCTGCTGCTCTACACCGACGGCGCCATCGAGGCCCGCAACGACGACGGCCAGTTCTACGACCTGGGCGCCCACGTGGCCGACTGGCCGGGCTCCCGTCCGGAGGAACTGCTCCAGCACGTGCTCGACGGGCTCTCCCTGCACGTGGGCGGCGGCGACATCAAGCTCGACGACGACATCGCCATGATCGCGGTGCAGTACGGCGACGGGTTCCCCTCGCCCTCCCCCGCCCCGTCCGACGAGCGGCTCCTCACCTCCTGACGCGGTCGCGGCGGCGGACCCTCCCCGGGGGAAAACGCCAGGGTGCGGGGGCTGGTGGGGTGGGAGAGGGTGAGGTGGGAGGTGCGTGCGGATGGCGGGTGGCGGTGACGTGCTCCTGCTCGTCGACGAGGACGGGCGGGTGGCCGAGTGGCGGCCCAAGGCCGATGAGTTGTTCGGCCTGCCCGCCGACCGGGCCGTGGGACAGCCCGTCGCCGACCTCGTCCGCGCACCCGGTTCCGCCCTGGGCCAGAGCGAGCTGCTGGTCAGGCCGCTCCTGTGCGGTGACTCCGTGATGTGGGAGGTGCGCGCGGGCGGCGACTCCCTCGGCGCGCGGGACATGGCGCTGCTGAAGGTGATGTTCTCGCAGGCCCCGGTGGGTCTGCACGTCCTCGACGACCAGTTGCGCCTGGTGCGGATGAACAGCGCGACGCGGGCGCTGCACGATGCGGCGCTCAGCCCCGGGCGGCACTTCGGCGAGGTGTTCCAGCTGGACGACCCGGTGACGGAGGAGGAGGTCGCCCGGCGGGTGCTGGAGACCGGGGAGCCGGTGGTGAACCGCCTGGTGCGCGGCGCACTGGGCGAGGGCCGGCCGCACCGGCGCATGTACCTCACGTCCGTCTTCCGCCTGGAGGGCCCGCACGGCGAGGTGCTGGGGCTGGTGGCCGCGGCCTCCGACGTCACCGAGCGGCAGACGAGCCGCCGGCGGATGGCCGTCCTGGACGCGGTGCGCGAGCGGGTGGGGCAGCGGCTGGACGTGGTCGCGGTCTGCGAGGAGCTCGCGGAGACGGTGGTCCCGGCGTTCGCCGGGATCGTGGTGGTGGAGGTGGTGGAGGACGTCGTGCGCGGCGAGGTGCCGCCGCTGGTCCCCGTCGACCGCGACGTGCCGCTGCGCAGGGCCGCCTACCGCGGGAAGATCTCGGCGTACCCCGTGGGGGACGTCCGGCACCTGCCCTACGGCACCCCGTTCGCCCGCGTGCTGGCCGATCTGCAGCCGCGGCTCATCCCGGTGGACGAGGACAGCATGTGGCTGGCGGCCGACCCGGCGCGGGCCGACGCAATCCGCCGGCAGAACGTGCACTCCCTGATCGTGGCGCCGCTGGCGGTGCGCGGTGAGGCGCTGGGTCTGGTCAGCTTCTACCGGCACGAGGACGAGGACCTCTTCGACGAGGACGACGTCAGGCTGGCGCTGGACGTGTGCACCCACGCGGCGCTGTGCATCGAGAACGCCCGGCGCTTCACCCGCGAGCGCACCATCGCCGCGACCGTGCAGCGCCGGCTGCTGCCGCAGCGGCCGGCGCCGCGGATCGCGCTGGAGACGTCCCATCTCCACCTGCCCGGCATGGAGGGCGGAGGGGCGTGGTTCGACGTGATCCCGCTACCCGGGGCGCGGACGGCGCTGGTCGCCGGTGACGTCAAGGGGCGGGGCGTCGAGGCCGCCACCACCATGGGGCAGTTGCGTACGGTGATCCACTCCCTGGCCGCGCTCGACCTGCAGCCCGAGGAACTGCTGGCCCGGCTGAGCGACACGGCGACCCGGCTGGCCGCGGAGCGGGCGGCGCTGCCGGCCGGGGACCCCCTGCACCGCGAGCCGCTGACCGCGGAGTGCGTCATCGCCGTCTACGACCCGCTCGACCTCACCTGCACGATCGCCCTCGCGGGCCACCCGCAGCCGATCGCCGTCTTCCCCGACGGCGCGATCGAGTCGCTCCCCGTCTCCGCCGGGCCGCTGCTGGCGGAGACGAGCAACACCCCCTTCTCCGCGACCACGGTCGCGCTCCCCGAGCACACCACCCTGCTGTTCGGCACCTCCCCGCTGACGGACCTGCTCCACCCGGGCTCCGGAACGCTGCACGGCCTGCTGGAGCGGTACGGCCGGGGCCCGCTGCAGGAGCTGAGCGACGCCTTCGCGTACGCCATCAGGAACGGCAGCCAGCCCGGGGACCTGCTCATGCTGTTCGCCCGCACCCGGGGGTTCCCCGGCGACCGGGTGCTGACCTGCCCGCTGCCCAGCGACGCGGAGGCGGCGCCCATCGCGCGGTCGTTGGCGCGGCGCCGGCTGGCGCAGTGGGGGGTCGACGAGGAGACGGCCTTCACCACGGAGCTGATCGTCAGCGAACTGGTCGGCAACGCGGTGCGGTACGGGGCCCCGCCCCTGCAACTGCGGCTCGTGCTGGACGCCACGCTGACCTGCGAGGTCAGCGACGCGGGAGCCAGCGCCCCGCACTTGAAGCACGCCCGCACCCTGGACGAGAGCGGGCGCGGCCTGTTCATCATCTCCCGCTGCGCCGACCAGTGGGGCACCCGCTACCACGCCGAGGGCAAGACCATCTGGGCCGAGCAGTCCCTGCAGACGCCGGTCCCGCCCCTACGGGCCGCCGACGACGACGCGGGGCCCTGATCACACGGGCGGAGGCGCGGACGCCGGACGTTTCGCGAGGGAGCGCAACGCGAGCGCCGCCGCCACCTCGGCCAGGCCGAGCAGGACGAGCCACAGCCCGACCAGCCGGGCCAGCGCGACCGCCGACTGCACGGGGAAGGCGAGCACGACGATCCCCGCGACGACGCCGAGCCCGGCCACGGCGAAGGCCATGCCCCGGTGCGGCATGTCCCGTCCCGCGACGGCGATGAAGCCCACGAGCAGGCCGGACACCAGCCAGTAGGCGCCGAGGACGAGGGAGAGCACGGCGGCGGTCTGCAGCGGGTGCCGCAGGCACAGCACCCCCGCGAGCACGGCGACCACCGCGACGATCACCGCCGTCACCCTGCTGCCGCCGTCCCGGCGGGAGAACGCCGTGACGAAGTGGAAGACCCCCGTGACCAGCAGGTACAGGCCGATGACGACCGCCAGCACGTGCAGCGTCTCGTCCGGCCAGACGAGCACGACCACCCCCGCCACGAGCGTCGCGAGGCCGAAGCCCAGGGACCACCCCCAGGAGCCCCCCAGCCTGCCGAGCACCTCGTCGGGGTCGGCCGGCCCTTGCGTCGTGGCGTGTCCGTACGGTGCGTTCATGGTGTCTCCCGGCGGTGCCCGCGGCGGCGGACGCCGCCGCGGGACGAAGGGCTGGGACCGCTCAGTGCAGGACCTTCTCCTTGAAGCGCTGGAACTCCTCCTCGGTCAGGTCGCCCCTCGCCTTGAGCTCCGAGAGCTTCGCGAGCGCGTCGACCCCGCCCGTCGCCGTGCCGGCGCCGCCCGCGGTCTCGCGGATGTAGTCGTCGAACGCCTTCTGACGGGTGCGCGCCTGCTCCGCCTCGCGCTTGCCCATGCCCGAGCCGCGGAAGAGGAGGTAGGCGAGGATCCCGATGAAGGGGAGGACCAGCACGAAGAGCAGCCAGGCCGCCTTGGCCCATCCGTTCATGGTGTCGTCGCGGAAGACGTCCATCACGACGCGGACGATGAGGAAGATCCAGATCACCCACAGGAAGATCCACATCATCGTCCAGAACGCGCCCAGGACCGGGTAGTCGTAGGCCAGGTACATGTGACCGGTCATTTCCGTCTCCTCCTGGCGCCCGCCCCGTGCGGTTCCGGGGAGGGCGCGGGCCCGTGGCGGATGCCCGCCCGTGAAGCTGCGCGGTGGGCCGGGGTCAACCGTCCGACGCCGCCGCCTCCTTGGCCGGCTCCCGCGGTTCGCCCTCCTTGAGGCCGAGGGACAGCTGCCCGTCCTTGACGTCGGCGACGACCGTGTCCCCGGGGTTGAGGGTGCCGTCGAGCAGCATGTTGGAGAGCCTGTTGTCGAGTTCGGTCTGGATGGTGCGGCGCAACGGCCGTGCTCCGAACTCCGGTTGGTAGCCCCGGTCGGCCAGCCATTCCTTGGCGGCCTGGGTGACCTCGAGGCCGACCTGCTGGGCGTGGAGCCTGCGGCGGCTGCGCTCCAGCAGGAGGTCGACGATCTGCACGAGGTCCGACCGGGTCAGCGCGTGGAAGACGATGATCTCGTCGATGCGGTTGAGGAACTCGGGCCGGAAGTGCGCCTGGAGCTCGGCCATCAGGTCGTCCCTGATGTCGTCGATGGCCCCTTCGTGGTCGAGGATGTGCTTGGAGGCGATGTTGCTGGTCATGATGACCACGGTGTTCCGGAAGTCCACCGTGCGGCCCTGGGCGTCGGTGAGGCGCCCGTCGTCCAGCACCTGCAGCAGCAGGTTGAAGACGTCCGGGTGGGCCTTCTCGACCTCGTCGAACAGCACGACGCTGTACGGCTTGCGGCGCACCGCCTCGGTGAGCTGCCCGGCCTCCTCGTACCCGACGTAGCCGGGCGGGGAGCCGACGAGCCGGGAGACGGTGTGCTTCTCCTGGAACTCGCTCATGTCGAAGCGGATCATGCGCTCGGGGTCGCCGAAGAGGAGCTCGGCGAGCGCCTTGGCGAGCTCCGTCTTGCCGACGCCGGTCGGTCCGAGGAAGAGGAAGCTGCCGGTGGGCCGGTCGGGGTCGCCCATGCCGGCGCGGCCGCGGCGCACGGCCTGGGCCACGGCGTCGACCGCCTCGTCCTGGCCGATCACCCGCCGGTGGAGGTCCTCCTCCAGCTTCATCAGCCGCTCGCGTTCGGTCTCGTTCAGCTGGGAGACGGGGATGCCGGTGCGCGCCGACAGCACTTCGGCGATGTCCTCGGCCGTGACGCCGGGGGTCTGTTCGCGTTCCGCGGTGACCGCGGCGCGTTCGTTCTCCAGCTCCCGGATCCGCTCCTTGAGGCCGCCGGCACGTTCGAAGTCCTCGGTGCTGACGGCCTCGTCCTTCTCGCGGCGGAGCTTGGTCAGGCGCTCCTCCAGCTCGTCGGACGGGCCCGGGCCGCCCAGGGAGCGCAGGCCCACGCGGGCGCCGGCCTGGTCCATGAGGTCGATCGCCTTGTCGGGCAGGAAGCGGTCGCTGATGTACCGGTCGGACAGGGCGGCCGCGGCGTCCAGTGCCTCGTCGGTGTAACGCACCTGGTGGTGCGCCTCGTAGGAGTCGCGCAGCCCGCGCAGGATCTCGACCGTCTCGTCGACGGAGGGCTCGGGGACCATCACGGGCTGGAAGCGGCGCTCGAGGGCGGCGTCCTTCTCGATGTACCTGCGGTACTCGTCGATGGTGGTGGCGCCGACCACGCTCAGGTCGCCGCGGGCCAGGGCGGGTTTGAGGATGTTCCCCGCGTCCATGGCGCCCTCGCCGCCCGCCCCGGCGCCGACGACGGTGTGGAGTTCGTCGATGAACAGGATGACGCTGCTCTTCGCCGCGGTGACCTCGTCGATCACCTTCTTCAGGCGTTCCTCGAACTCGCCCCGGTACTTGGAGCCGGCCACGAGTCCGGCCAGGTCCAGGCCGACCACCCTGCGGTCCCGGAGCGTCCTGGGCACCTCGCCGGCCACGACGCGCTGCGCGAGGCCCTCGACGATGGCGGTCTTGCCGACGCCGGGGTCGCCGATGAGCACGGGGTTGTTCTTCGTCCGCCGGGACAGCACCTCGACGGTCTGCTCGATCTCCTCGCCCCGGCCGATCACCGGGTCCAGCCGTCCGGCGCGCGCCTCCTCGGTGAGGTCCCGGCCGTACTCGTCCAGGGTCGGGGTGTCGGTCGGCGCGGACCGGGGGCGGCCGCCCTTGCCGGCGAGGGCCGTGGGATCGGCGCCCTCGGAGCGCATCTCGAGGCCGGAGCGGGGGTCGTCCGCGAGCGCGGCGAGGATGTGCTCCGGGCCGATGTAGGAGGCGCCGGAGGCCTGGGAGCGCGCATGGGCGGCGAGCAGGGCGCGTTTCGCGGCCGGGGTCAGCGCGGGCTCCCCGCTGCCGGTGCCCGAGGGCAGGATCGCGCCCACGTCCTCGGCCAGCCGGTCGGGGTCCACGCCCGCCTGCTCCAGCAGCTGCCTGCCCGCCGGTACGCGGGTGGCCGCCCACAGCAGGTGCTCGGTGTCGAGGTCGGCGCCGTCGGCGGCCGCCCGGCTCGCGGCGGCCGCCAGCAGTTCGTTCGAGGAGTCGCTGAGCAGGCGCCCGATGGGGACGCGCTGGACCGCGGGCGGCGACGCCGCGGGACTCATCCCGAAGAAGCGGTTGAAGAGGTCGGAGAACGGGTCGCCGGACCCGAAGGGGGAAGTCGTCACCTTGCCCACCCGTCCGGCGGGCCCACAACGGCTGAGTGGCGCCCGCCGTAGTCGATTTGCCCGTACTCCACCAGTGTTGGCCCGATCGGACGCGCGTGCCACCGGGGGTCCCGGCCGGTGACCGGACGCGGCGCGGCGCCGCCGCTCAGCCGGTCCGGGCGGCGGCCGCGGCGTCGCGGTGCGCCGGGGGCACCGGCAGCACGTCCGGCATCTCCCGGGCGGGGTTGCCGGCCCAGTGGGCCCCCGGCGGCATCTCCTCGCCCTTCATCAGGAAGGAGTCGGGCGCGAGGACCGCCTCGTCGCCCATCGTCACCCCGTAGTGCACGAGGGCACCGACGCCGAGCGTGCAGCCGGCCCCGAGGGCGCTGTGGTCGGACTTGAAGGTGCCGTCCTCCTGGGAGTGGCACTGGATGCGGCTGCCCTCGTTGAGGACGCACTCGTCCCCGACGGCGACCAGGGAACGCTCCGGGAAGTAGCAGCCGTCGTCGAAGACCCGCCGGCCCACCCGGACGCCGAGCCAGCGCCAGATGACGCTCTTGAAGGGCGTGCCGTTGAAGACCATGATCGCCTCGCTCACGCTCGTGACCTTCCAGTACCGCTCGTGCCGCCAGAAGGGACGTTCGTAGATCGAGCAGTACAGCGGCCGCAGCCCCCGGAAGCCGGTGGCGATGCGTTCGGACAGCACCATGTCGGCGACCGTGAAGGCGAGCGTGAGGATGTTGGCGAGCGCGATCACCGACACCCCGAGCGCGTCGTAGAGGTCCGCGGCCACCGACACCACGAGCGCCACCCAGAAGAAGAACACCCACCGCACGAGCAGGTGCAGCGCCATGGTGGAGACGTTGTGCTTGTTCTTGGCCGCCAGGCGGCGCCGGAAGGTCTCGCCGTCCTTGAGGTGGTCGAACTTGCTGTCGCGCAGGACGGACCGCGGGATCTCGAAGCTGGGCGAGCCCAGCAGGCCGACGCCCTCCCGCACCTTCCCGTCCACCGGGACCATGACCTTGGTCGCCAGGAGGCAGTTGTCCCCCGTCCTGCCCTGCGACGGGTAGGCGACGTAGTTGCCGACGAAGTTGTGCGGCCCGATGGTGACGCGCGAGACGCAGAAGGACGAGCTGGAGAAGTCGGCGTTGATGATCGACAGTCCGTCGGCCACCATCGTCCCCCGGCCGACGGCGCTGAGGAACGGGTTGTCCTGCTTCATGATCGTGCCGAAGTTCGACCCGGTCTGCTCCACGTGGGAGAGCCGGTAGCCCAGGCCGCCGAGGTAGTGGACGATGGCCGAGCTGTCGCCGAACAGGGTCTTGAAGAAACGCCGGTTGGTCAGGAATCCGATGGTCCGGTGCATCCCGTACCGGAAGCCGAACAGGGGGTAGACCGTGTCCGGCCGGACGGCCCGGTTCAGCACGCGCGGGACCGTCACCGTGAACAGCAGGCCGAGCACCACCGCGCCGAAGAACAGGGCGGCCGAGGTGACCAGGGCGTCGGAGTAGAACGACCAGGTCGTCAGCGCCCTGGGGCCGGGCTCCAGGAGCGAGGCGAACTGCGGCACGGCGGCGAACAGCAGCACCGAGCCGGCGACGGCCAGCGGCACGTAGACCAGGACCGCTCCCAGCAATTGCGAGAGGGAGTAGCCCGCCCTGCGCGCGGTGCCGCAGCGGGCCGGGCCGACGGCCCGGTAGTCGACCTCGGCGGGCTGGGCGGGGGACCCGTGCCAGTGCTCGCCGTCGGGGACGCGCTGGCCGGCGTGGAGCGAGGAGGCGTGCCCGAGCTGGGTGCCGTCGCCCATGACCGTGTCGATGTCGATCACCGTCACCTCGCCGACCAGCACGTCCTTGCCGAGCGTGACGGGTCCGGTCCGGATCACCCCGGACTCGGCGCGGTAACAGGAGAAGAGCACGTCCTTGCGGATCACCGTGTCGTCGCCGATGGTGAGCAGGTCGGTGCAGACCGGCACGCGCCGTGACAGCACGGTGACCCGGCGCCCGATCTTCGCGCCGAGTGCCCGCAGGTAGAGCGTGTACAGCGGCGACCCGTGGAAGAACACCAGCGGATCCGACCGGATGAGGGTCTTGACGCACCAGAAGCGCAGGTAGGACAGGCTCCAGATGCGGATCTGCCGGGGCCGCCACCGGCCGACGAGCACCCACTTGGCGACGATCGGGAGCACGCACACCGCGGCGAAGGTCATGCTGCCGAAGGCGATCGCCCGCAGGTAGGTGTCGACCAGGCCCGAGGCCCCGGCGATCCAGTCCACGCCCTTGGTGAGGACGAGCGCGGCCCCGAAGGAGTACGCCACGAAGAAGGCGAGCTGCAGCGTCGCGCACAGCACGTAGTGGGGGGTGCCGGAGGGCGGCCCCACCACCGGCCGTGGCACCGCGGCGCGCGACGGGTCGGCGCCGGTGTACCCGTTCACACCGGGCGCGCCGGGCGCGGACGAGGCGCGTACGGAGCCGGAAGGGGCGGGCGCCCGGGCGGAGGCGGCGGAGGCGGCCGGTGCGGCCTCCTCGAGGGCCGCCGCCAGGCTGCGGACCGTGGGATGGCGGTAGATCTCCTTCATCGACACCGACGGCGCGTCCGGCCGTTTCCTCAGCCGCGCGCA
Organism: Streptomyces sp. NBC_00510; assembly: GCA_036013505.1. Taxonomy (NCBI): domain Bacteria; kingdom Bacillati; phylum Actinomycetota; class Actinomycetes; order Kitasatosporales; family Streptomycetaceae; genus Streptomyces; species Streptomyces sp. NBC_00510. The sequence goes on from CP107851.1 coordinate 3,305,269, forward strand.
GAAGTGGGCCATCACCAGGGAGTCGGCGCCCAGGTCCTCGAAGAAGTGGCTGTCGACGCGGACCTGCTCGACGTGGACGACGCCGGCCAGGGTCTCCGCGAGGATCCTTTCCGTGCCGGTCCGCGGACCGGCACGATCACCCCCGGCGGCTGAAGCTTCATCCTGATCGCGCCGACCGGCTTCGGCTGATTTGTCCACCATGTGATCCCCTGAGGGTCTACGACCATCCGCGTCCCAGCGGCCCGCTGCCACGAGGGGTCGTGGGCGCCTGTCCGGCCGTACGGGAAGAAGTCGTCTCCTTGCAGTCTCGAACGTCCGGCGCCGGGGCGCCAACCGCCGGGCCCGCGACCGCCGGAACCGTCACTGTGCGTAGGGCGGGCGCGCGCCGCGGAACCACCGCCCGGGCCGCCTTCCTGCCCCGTGGGCCCGTGCGACAGGCCACCGTCGCGGGCTCGTGCCACGATGTGCGGGTGAGCGCGTTCTCGTCACTGCGGGCAACGGGGCAGACTCCGCGCCGCCCCGGCGTGACCACTCCGCGCCTGCGGTTCCTGCGCACCGAGACGGCGGGCGCCGGTTTCCTGCTGGCCGCCACGATCGTCGCCCTGGCCTGGGCCAACCTGGCGCCGGGCAACTACGAGTCGGTGTGGCACACCCATCTGTCGCTCACGCTGGGCTCACGGGGGGTGTCGCTCGACCTGCGGGAGTGGATCAACAGCGGGCTGATGACCCTGTTCTTCTTCATCGTCGGCCTGGAGGCCCGCCGGGAGTTCGACCTCGGCGAGTTCCGCGAACGGACCCGGATCACCCTGCCGACCATGGCCGGACTCGCCGGGATGCTCGTGCCGCTCGCCCTCTACCTCGCCTTCACCCACGGCACCCCGCAAGCGCGCGGCTGGGGCACCGTGATCTCCACCGACACCGCGTTCGCCCTCGGGATGTACGCCCTGCTGGGCCGCAGACTCCCCGCGGCCACCCGGGCGTTCATCCTGACCGCGTCCGTCGTCGACGACTTCATCGCGCTCGCCGTCATCGCGTTCGCGTACACCAGCGGCATCTCGTGGCCCGAACTGTTCGTCGCCATCGGCCTCTTCGCCGTCGGGATCGGGGCGGCCAACTCCATCGTGCGGACCTGCGGCGAGTTCCGCGGCGCCGCCTACGCGCTGACCGGCGTGGCGGTGTGGTTCGCCCTGCTCGGCTCCGGGGTGGACCCGGTCGTGACGGGGCTGGCGCTCGGTCTGATGGCCTGCGACCACCCGGCGCGCGGCGCCGACCTGCGCCGGGCCAGCACGCTCTACCTGCGTTTCAGGGAGCAGCCCACACCCGCACTGGAGCGCAGCGCCCGGCGGGGTCTGGCGCTGTCGGTCTCGCTCAACTCCCGGCTGCAGGAGCTGTTCCGGCCCTGGACCAGCTATCTCATCGTCCCCGCCTTCGCCCTGGCCAACGCCGGCATCACCATCGACGCACGGCAGTTGGCGGCCGCGTTCACCTCCCCCGTCACCCTCGGCATCGTCGTCGCGTACGTGGTGGGCAAACCGCTCGGGATCGTGGGCGCCTCCGCGCTGACCACCCGGCTCAGCCGCGGCCGGCTGCGCCCGGCGGTCGGCTGGGGAGCGGTGGCGGCCGGCGGCACCATCTCCGGCATCGGCTTCACCATCGCCCTCCTCATCGCGGACCGCGCGTTCCAGGGCGGACGGCTCGCCGAGGCGAAGATCGGCATCCTCGCCGCGGTGGTCCTCTCCTTCCTGCTCACCTGGTGCGTGACGCTCGTCCTGAACCGGCTTCCCCGGGCGGTGCGCCGGCGGGCGCTGCTCGGCAAGTCGCAGCAACTGGAGGACCTGGCCGTCCCCGTGGACCCGGAGCGCGACCACGTCCGCGGCCCGCACGACGCCCTGGTCACCGTCGTCGAGTACGGCGACTTCGAGTGCCCCTACTGCGGCGAGGCGGAGCCCGTCATCCGCGACCTGCTCGCCGACTTCGGCGACGTCCGTTACGTGTGGCGCCACCTGCCGCTCGCCGACGTGCACCCCCACGCCGTCCAGGCCGCCCGCGCCACGGAGGCCGCCGCCGAGCAGGACCGCTTCTGGGAGATGCACGACCAGATCTTCGCCCACCCCCAGGCGCTCGACTCTCGGGGACTCGAACGCCTGGCCACGGCGATCGGTCTCGACATCGAGCGCTTCCGGCGTGACGTCGAGACCCGCTCCGTCGCGGTCCGGGTCGCCGAGGACGCCGAGTCCGCGGACCTGAGCAATGTGTCGGGGACCCCGACGTTCTTCATCAACGGCCGCCGCCACTACCGCGCGTACGACATCGAGAGCCTCTCGGCCGGGGTCCGCGGCGCGCTGGAGCGCGCGAAGGCGGCCCTCCACCACTGACTCCCCGGGGCTCTGTCGTACCGGGCCCGTAGGCTCCCGGTACCGCAAGCACGAACCGGGAGGGACGCCCCATGGACGAGACGGTGGTCGCCGACCTCGAGGCCCTCGCCACCGGGCTGGCGGACCCCGACGCCGACGTCGACGCCCTCCACGTGCTGGAGCGGCGGCTGCTCGCCGCCCGCGACGCGGCCCTCGTCCCTGCGCTGGAGGCCCACCTCGCGGCCGCGGTGGAGGCGCGGGGCTGGTACGCGCGCGCCGTTCTCGCCGGGATCCTCGTGCACACGGCGGGCCGTGCCGCGCTGACGGCACTGCTGCGCGCCCACGCCCGGGACCTCGGGGACGACCAGGACTCCCTCACGGCGGAGCTGACCCACCTCGCCGAGGAGGACCCCGCCTCCGCCCGCGCGCTGCTGCTCCCCTGGACCCTCGATCCGGACCCGGAACTGCGGCGGACGGCGTTCTGGCTGCTCGGCCACGTGCGGCACGCGTCCGACGTCGAACGGCTCGCGCGGGCCGCCGCGGACCCGGACGAGGGCGTCCGCCGCACGGTGGCGGGGGCGCTGACCGGGCATTGCGGGACCGATCCGGGGGCCGTCGTCGTCCTGACCGGGCTGCTCTCCGACGCCTCGCCGCGCGTGCGGATCTCGGCCCTGAGCAGCCTCGGTTTCGCACGGCGCCCGGAGACCCTGCCGGCGATCCGCGGGCTCGCGGACGACCCCGACGAGAGGGTCCGTTCCTGGGTGTCCGTCGCACTCGCCCGTTTCCCCGCCCGGTACGGCGCCGGTTGATCAGGGCGGCCGGAGGGTTGGGGCGGCGTACGGGGGACGCGAACCTGCCGAGCACCGCCGGACCGCGGGCGAGGTGGAGCGCGACCGGAGCCCCGCCGACGGGGCGGGCCCCACCGCGCGTGCCGTGGCCCGCGGCGCACCCGGTGTTACGTTGGTCAGTGCTCCAGGGTTGTGGAAACCGCCCGCGGCACCCCGCCGGGCAGTCGTCCGGAACCGCGCCCGCCCCCCGACCGACGCTCCCCGTCACCTGGCCGGACGCGGCCCGGTGCCCTGCCGGACGGCGCGCGGCGTGGTAGGAATCGGGCAGGGGTCCGGTGGTGAGTGGAGCACGCGTGATCCGGGTATTGGTGGTCGACGACGAGGCCCTGATCCGTACGGGCTTCCAGCGCATCCTCGACGCGGCGGACGACATCGAGGTCGTGGGTGCGGTGCCCGGCGGGCAGGCGATCCGTACGGCGCAGGACGCCCAGCCCGACGTCGTCCTGCTGGACATCAGGATGCCCGACGTGGACGGCCTCACCGTCCTGGCCGGGCTCCGGCGGCTGCCGCAGCCTCCGGTGGTGGCGATGCTGACGACCTTCGACATGGACGAGTACGTGACGACGGCGCTCCGCTCGGGCGCGGCCGGTTTCCTGCTGAAGGACACCGACCCCGAGGAACTGCCCTTCCTGGTGCGGACCCTGGCCGACGGCGGTGCCGTGCTGTCGTCCAAGGTCACCCGGACGGTCGTGGACGGCTACCTGGGCGCCGGCCCGCAGGAGCCGGCGGCCCGCGGCGTGGCCCGGCTGACGGAGCGCGAGCGCGCCGTCCTGCTGCTGGTCGCCGAGGGCCTGTCGAACGCGGACATCGCCGGGCGGATGCACCTGGGGACGGGCACGGTGAAGGACCATGTGAGCGCCATCCTGACCAAGCTGCAGGTGGGCAGCCGGGTGCAGGCCGCGCTGCTCGCGGAGCGCGCGGGGCTGCTCAAGCGGCCGCAGGACGGTGAGGGCGGATGAGGTTCCGGCGTCCGACGCCCATGGCGATGGACCTCGTCGTCGTCGCGGTGGCGCTGTTCGACATCTGGGTCAACGTCGACCCCGAGGAGCCGGTACGCCTCGGGTGCGCCCTCGGCGGCGCCGTCGCCCTGATGCTGCGCCGGCGTCTGCCGCTGGTCACCTTCGTGCTGGCGCTGCCCGCCGTGCTGGTCTCGGACGCGGCCTTCGCCACGCTGGCCGCGCTCTACACCCTCGCCTCGCTCTCCCAGCGCCGGTGGCTGCTGGCCGGCTGCGCGCTGGCCTTCACGATCGCCGACATGGCGCCGTGGCCCGCGCCGAAGTTCGACCTGTCCGAGCCCTCGACCCTGATCACCCTGAGCTACACCGCCGCGACGGCCGCCGCACCGGTCTTCCTGGGCCAGCTCGTGCAGGCCCGGCGGGACCTGTCGCTGCGGCTCACCGAGATCTCGGAGGCCCGTGACCACGAGCGGCTGCTCACCGCGCAGACCGTACTGGCCAAGGAACGCGCCCAGCTCGCCCGCGAGATGCACGACGTGGTCTCCCACCAGGTCAGCCTGATCGCCGTACGGGCCGGGGCGCTCCAGGTCGGCACGCAGGACGCCGAGGTCAAGGAGGCCGCGGCGACGATCCGGCGGCTGAGCGTGCAGACCCTGGACGAGCTGCGGCACATGGTGAGCGTGCTGCGCGCCGCCGGCGGCCGGCCCACGGAGCTGACCCCGCAGCCTTCCCTCGCGGACCTGGAACGGCTGGTGAGCGGCAGCGGCATCGAGGCCGAGCTGCAACCTGACCTGCCGGACGGGCTGCCGCCGACGGTGCAGCGCGCGGTCTACCGCACCGTCCAGGAGGCGCTGACCAATGTGCGCAAGCACGCGCCCGGGGCCTCTGCACGGGTCCGTATCCACCGCCAGGGCGGCACCGTCCGGGTCACGGTCACCAACACCGCCCCCACCCGGCCCGCGCTCCCCCTGCCCAGCGCCCACTACGGCCTCGTGGGCCTGCGGCAACGCGCCGCGCTGCTCGGCGGCACCGTCACCTCGGGCCCGACCGCCGACGGCGGCTACGAGCTCAGGCTGGAACTGCCCGCCGCGGGCACCTGAAGCGGCGCCGCCCGGCCCCGCTCCGCGGCCGCCGCCCGCACCCGGCGTGCCAGGAGCTTGCCGAGCTCCCACAGCAGCAGCAGGACGACGGCGGACAGCAGGGCCCAGCCGAACTGCCGCAGGTTGATCCCGGTGGTGCCCAGGATGCGCCGGAAGCCGTCCATCTGGGTCACCAGGACGGCGAGGACGAACTCGCCCAGGGCCGCCCAGTTCATCTGCTTGCTGTCGAAGGTGGTGGTCGTGAGGACGGAGGCGGTTTCGCTGCGGCACTCGAACGCGGCCACGATCAGGCAGAGCGCGAAGGCGGTGAAGGCCATCGAGTTGCCGACGGCGGCGCTGTGGAAGTGGCTCTCCCCCACCTTGATCAGGGCCAGCAGGATGGCGGTGATCGCCAGCCCGCTCAGCCCCACGGTGATCAGCACGGGCCTGGTGAGCACGGACTGCCCCCGGGGCCGGGGCGTGCGGCGCATCAGGCCGGGGCTCTCCTGGTCGAAGCCGAGGGCGAAGCCGAAGGGGGCGTTGACGACGAAGTGCACCCACAGGACCTGGGCGGGGGTGAAGGGTTCACCGGCGGCGATGTTGAGCAGGGTCGCGCCGAGGAAGGTCAGGACGAAGGTGACCAGCAGCAGGAGGACGAAGCGGATGTACTTGGTGAGGTTGTCGTAGAGCTTCCGGCCCTCCTCCACGGCGTGGATGATCGTGGCGAAGTTGTCGTCGGACAGGATCATGCGGCCGGCGTTCTTGGCGACGTCGGTGCCGCTGCCCATGGCGATGCCGATGTCCGAGGCCTTGATGGCGGGGGCGTCGTTGACGCCGTCGCCGGTCATCGCCACCACCTCGCCCTTCTTCTTGAGGGTGTCGGCGAGCAGGACCTTGTGCTCGGGGGCGACCCGTCCGACCACGCCGATGTCGTCGATGCGGGCGAGGCGTTCCTCCTCCGGCAGGGCGGCGAAGTCCGCGCCGAGCATCGCCTCCCCGGGGATGCCGAGCTGCCGCGCGATGGCGGCGCCGGTGGTGACGTCGTCGCCGGTCACCATGCGGACCCTGATGTGGGCGGCCTGGGCGTCCGCCACCGCGTCCCGGGACTCGTCGCGGGGCGGGTCGATCATGCCGACGAGGCTGGTCATCCGCAGGTCGGTGACGAGGGCGAGGAGGTCGCCGGCGGGGTCGAAGCCGACGGGGTCCAGGTCGCGGGTGGCGGCGGCCATGACGCGGCGTCCCTCGCCGCCCATCCGCTCGGTGGCCCCCTGGGCGCGCCGGCTGAGGTCGTCGTCCCAGGGAACGGTCGTGCCGGCGGACAGCGCGGTCGCGGCCCGTGCCATCACGGCCGGCGCCGCGCCCTTGACGAAGCACCGTACGACCGGGCGGCCCGAGGCGTCGGTGGCCGAGTGGAAGGTGGCCATCAGCTTGTAGCCGGGGTCGAACGGCAGGGTGGCCAGCCGGGGCAGCCGTTCGCGGGTGGCCTCGATGTCCAGCCCGGCCTTGTGGCCGAGGACGAGCAGTGCGCCCTCGGTGGGGTCGCCCACCACCGTGCCGTCCACCAGCTTGGCGTCGCTGGCCACCACGTACGGCAGGATCGCGTCCTCGATGCCCGCGGAGGAGCCCGCGGCGTGGTGGATCCTGCCCTCCAGGCCGTAGCCGGTGCCGGAGACGGTGTAGCGGTCGGTGGGGCTGACCACCTCGACGGCGGTCATCTGGTTCATCGTCAGGGTGCCGGTCTTGTCGGAGTTGATGGCGGAGGTGAAGCCGAGGGTCTCGACCGAGGGCAGTTCCTTCACGATCGCGTTGCGCCGGGCGAGGTTGAGGCTGCCGACCGAGAGGATCACCTGGGTCACCGTGGGCAGCGCCTCGGGGATCGCGGCGATGGCCAGGGACACCGCGCTGACGAACAGCGCGTCCCACTCCTGGCCGCGGGCACGGCCGAGGGCGAACATCACGACCATCGTCAGGCCCGCGGCCGCGGCGATCCACAGGGTGAGGTCGTCGAGCTCCTTGGTCAGCGGCGACTGCTCCTTGGCGGTGGCCGACAGCATCCCGGAGATCTTCCCCAGCTCCGTGCCCGAGCCCGTGCCGGTGACGATCAGGACACCGCTCCCGTGCGTGACGGGGGTGTTCATGAAGGCCATGTTGGTCTGGTCGCCGGGCCCGAGGGGGGTGGCGCCCGCGGGCAGGGTGCCGGTGTCCTTGGCGGCGGGGACGCTCTCGCCGGTCAGCGCGGACTCGTCGATCTGCAGGGCGTTGGCCCGGACGATCCGCCCGTCGGCCGGCACCTGGTCGCCGGCGGCGATGAGCACGATGTCGCCCGCCACGACGCCCTCGGCCGGGATCTCCGACTCGGTGCCGTCGCGCCGCACCCGCGCGGTCGCCTTCATCATCGACTTCAGTGCGTTCATCGCGCTCTCGGCCTTGCCCTCCTGGCGCAGCCCGACGACCGCGTTGAGCAGGGTCAGCAGGACCAGGAGGATGCCGGTGCTCCACTGGGCGATCAGGAACGAGACGACGGCCGCGGCGACCAGGATGATCTGCATGTAGCTGCGGTACTGGTCGAGGAAGCGCCGCCACGCGGGCGGCGTTTTCTCCTCGGGCAGCGCGTTCGGGCCGTGCGCGGCGAGCAGTTCCGTCACCCGCGTGGCCGGCAGGCCGACGTCCGGGTCGACCTCGAACGCCATGGCAACGTCCTGCGGGGACCGCGCGTACCAGCCTTCCGGTGACGCGGGCCCTTCCCCCTCCGGCTTGGGCTGCACCGTCATCGTCCTGCCTCCGATCCGGTCGCTGCGTCGGGCCGTCCGGCGGTCCGGCGGTCCGGCGGTCCCGGGCCTAGGGGCGCCGCGCGTCCTTCGTCCGCCGCCGGGGCGCGTACGGGTCGGCCGGCGCCCCTTGCGGGGCCTCGGCCTCCAACTCCCGCCGGGCGGCGAGCAGGTCGCGCCGGGCCTCCTCGCCGACCGTGGGGTACTGGGGGTCGATCTCCATCAGCGTGTGGGCGAGCACCGCCGCGGCGCAGATCCGCGCGAACCACTTCCGGTCCGCCGGGACGACGTACCAGGGGGCGTGCTTGGTGCTCGTCGCCGACAGCATCTCGGAGAAGGCCTTCTGGTACTCGTCCCAGTGGCGGCGCTCCCGTACGTCGGCGGCGGAGAACTTCCAGTTCTTCTCGGGGAGGTCGATCCGCTTCAGGAAGCGGGCGCGCTGCTCCTCCTTGGAGAGGTTGAGGAAGACCTTGACGACCTTGAAGCCGTTGTCGGTCAGGTAGCGCTCCCAGTTGTTGATCTCCCGGTAGCGGCGCTCCCAGATGCCCGCGCCCTTGGGCTGCTCCGGCAGCTTCTGCCGCTGGAGGATCTCGTGGTGCACCCGGACGACGAGCACCTCCTCGTAGTGGGAGCGGTTGTAGATCGCGATCTCGCCCCGCGCGGGCAGCCGCTGCGCGTAGCGCCACAGGTAGTCGTGGTCGAGCTCCTCCGCGGAGGGCACCTTGAAGCTGCTGACCCGCACGCCCTGCGGGTTCACCCCGCTCATGACGTGACGGATGGTGCCGTCCTTGCCCCCGGCGTCGAGTGCCTGGAGGCAGAGCAGCACCCCGTAGGTGTCCTGGGCGGCCAGCCGCGCCTGGTACTCGGCCAGCAGCGACACGCCCGTGCTCAGCAGTCCGACGCCGTCCCGCTTCTTCAGGCTGCCCTTGTACCGGGGGTCGAAGTCCCTGGCCAGGTCCACGGTGGACCCGGGCTCCACACGCAGCGGCTCGATGAACGCGGCTATGCGCCTGGCCTGCGTGTCCGCCATCGCCGTCCGGCCTTTCTACGAGCGGGGATACCCGCCACGGTCCGCCGCCCCGGACGGTGCGTCAAACGGACCGGGTCCGTTCGCCTGAACGGGCGGCGCCGGCCGCGGACCGGATCGGCGGCCGGGCCTGCCCGCACCTGCGCCACTCCCGCGGGCTGCAGCCGAACCGGTCGTGGAACCAGCGGGAGAACGCGCTGAGCGACGAGAAGCCCAGCAGACGGGAGACCTCCGTGAGCGACCGGTACGGGCCGGCCACGAACTGCCGCGCCAGGTCCATGCGGGTGGCGTTGAGCAGCGAGGAGAACGTCTCGCCCGAGCGGGCCAGGTGCCGGTGGAGGGTGCGCCGGTCGACGCCGAGGCTGCGCGCGACCTGCTCGATCGAGCAGCGGCCGGAAGGCAGCACCTCGATCAGTTCCCGCACCCGGTCCACGACGGTGGCGTCCCGGGGACCCGCGAGCACCTGCGGCTGCCCGCCCACGTACCCGGGCGGGCGGTCCGCGGTGGCGTTGCGGGCGTCGAGGTCGTCGGCCCGCAGGAGGATGCCGTCGAACTCCCGGTCGAACTGCACGACCGGGCCGAACAGCCGCCGGTACGTCACCGTGTCCGCCGGTGCGGGATGGGCGAACCACACCGAGAGCGGCTGCCAGTGGGGGTGCAGCACCTCGCGCAGGGTCCGGTGGTAGGCGGCGACGGCCAGTTCCGTGGCCTGCCGGGCCTCCATCGGCACGCCGAGCCGTACGCCCACCTTGAGGGCGGCGAGTCCGTCCCCCTCGGACAGCCGGGCGTCCAGCACCTCGTTGTACCCGCGCTGGTGCCGGATCAGGACGCCGAGCACACCGCGGACGTCGGGCTCCTGACGGACGACCAGGCCGATGGGACCGAGGTCGCGGAAGCGGCGGAACTCCGCGAGGAGCAGCCCGAAGTCCTCGCGCCCGGAGGCCTCCGCCGAGAGTTCCAGCACCTGTGCCACGGCCGCGCCGGAGATCCACCGCTCCGGGCCGGCGAGCGTCGCGACGTCCAGGCCAACGCGCCTCATCAGCGTCCGCGGGTCGATGCCGAGGGAGCGGCTCAGCTCGGCGTATGGCACGCGGCGGAGTCGGCAACGTAGCACGGCACCCGGCCCGGTCTTCGTCAGCCTCGACGCCGGCGGGCGGGCCGGTCAGCCCGCAGGCGCGGGGAGGGCCTGCTCGGTCCAGATCGTCTTGCCGTCCTCCGCGTACCGCGTGCCCCACAGGTCGGCGAGCTGGGCGACGATGAACAGCCCACGCCCGCCTTCGTCCACGGTGCGCGCGTGCAGCAGGTGCGGGGCGGCGGGGCTGGTGTCCCGGACCTCGCAGGTCAGCATCCGGTCGTTGATGAGGCGCAGCCGCATCGGGGGGCTCCCGTAGCGGATCGCGTTGGTGACCAGTTCGCTGACGATCAGCTCGGCGTTGAAGACGGTGTCCTCGTCCGCTCCCCACTCGGCGAGCCGGTCGCGGACCAGGGCCCGCGCGGTGGCGACCGCCGTACGGTCGTCCGCGAGCGGCCAGGCGGCGACGCGGTCCGGCGGGAAGGGGCGCGTGCGGGCCAGCAGGAGCATCGGCACCCCGCGGTCGACGCCACCGGGAAGCGTGTACATGATCTCGTCGCAGAGATCCTGGAGCGGACGTTCCCGCCCCGGCCGGCCGCCCTTGAGCGGTGTGGAACCGCCCGCCAGGTGCAGGGACAGCACCGGCGAGCTGGTGAAGGCCAGGACACTTCCCTCCGGGATGTCGAGCTCGGCGGCGGCGAAGGGCGTCCCCCCTGCGGTGCCCAGGCGCGGCCCGTCCGGGATCTCCGGGATCTGCGCACTGCCGTCCGGCCGTACGATCACCGGCGCGAGATGACCGGCGCGGGCCATCGTGCATCTGCGGGTCAGCGGGTCGTACACGGCGTACATGCAGGCGGCGGTGAGGGCCTCCCGGTGCAGCGGGTCGGCGGGCGGCAGCGAGGCGCGCTCGGCGGCAAGGTGCGTCGTGATGTCGTTGAGCCGGGCCAGCAGTTCGTCGGGCTCCAGGTCGAACGCGCTCAGCGAGCGGATGACGGTACGCAACTGGCCCATGCCGGCGGTGGCGTGGATGCCCTGTCCCGCCACGTCCCCGACGACCAGCGCGGTGCGGGCGCTGGACAGCGGGATCGTGTCGTACCAGGACCCCGCCGCGCTCTCCCTCGCCGCCGACAGGTAGGCGGTCTCCAGCGCGGTGTGCGAGACGGGGCGACGGGGCAGCAATTGCCGCCGCACCGTGGCGGCGACGCTGTGCTCCCGGGTGTAGCGGCGGGCGTTGTCGACGCACAGGGCAGTGTGGTCGGCCAGCTGCAGCGCGATCTCGACGTCGTCCTCCGTGAAGGGCTCCAGGCGTTCCGTGCGGTAGAGGCTGATCAGCCCGAGTACCGTCCCGCGCAGTGTCAGCGGCACCGTGAGCAGCGTCCGCGTCCCCGAGGCGCGGATCGCCTCGGCGCGGGCGGGGTCGGTGGCCAGCCACGGCAGCCCGGCGTGCAGCCGCACCACGCGGGGCCGCAGGTCGGACAGCGCCTGGGTGTACGGGGTCGGGTCGGGCAGGCTCCGCACGTCGCCCACCGGGTACGCCTGGGGCTGCCCGAGGCCGGCGCTGCTCCCGAACGCGGCCCGCCGCAACGGGGTCCCCAGGGGGAGCGGCGACAGCGGCGGGTCGTCGCCGCGGACCACGTCGTCGACGACCTCCACCACGACGACGTCGGCGAAGGCGGGCACCACGGCGTCGACGAGTTCCTCGCAGGTCACCACCACGTCCAGGGTGCGGCCCACGCGATCGCGCACCGCGTTGAGGACGCGCAGCCGGGCACGCCCCTTCTCCCTCTCGGTCACGTCGACCAGGGCGAGCGCGACGCCCAGGACCGTCCCGTCCGGGTCCTCCAGCCGGAAGACGGAGAGCGAGTAGGAATGCGCCTCGCCGTCCCCGGTCAGCGGGTACGTCCGCACGAGGTCCTCGATCAGCGGGACGCCGGTCTCCAGCACCTGGCGCAGGCGCACCTCCACGTCGTCGGGCGAGACGACGGGATAGGCGTCGCGGAAGTACCGCCCGAGGAGGTCCTCCGAGCGCACCCCGCGCATGGCAGGGGTGCCCATGTTGACGCGGACCACCCGCAGGTCCGGGTCGAGGACGTGCAGGCCGACCGGCGACTGGGTGAACAGGGCGCGCAGGATCGCCGCCTCCGCGTCACCCATGGGAGCGGGCGGGCTGCCGTGCGCCACTGGAACCACCTCCGTCGGCGCCCGCCCGGTGGACACCGGACGGGCGCCGCCTACGGCCGTCCTCCCAGGTTTAGTGCGAACCACCGCGACCGGCGACCCGGGCGGCCCGGATGCCTGACACCGCCCGGACACACCGCCCCGCCCGCCTCAGGACTCGGACAGCGGCTGCTCCGCCCAGATGGTCTTCCCGCCCGCGGTGTAGCGGCTGCCCCAGCGGCTGGAGAGCTGGGCGATGAGGAACAGCCCGCGGCCGCCCTCGTCGGACAGCCGGGCCCGGCGCAGCCGGGGCTGGGTCTGGCTCGGGTCGGACACCTCGCAGACCAGGGTGTCGTCGCGGATCAGGCGCAGCCCGACGGGGTCGCCGCCGTAGCGGATCGCGTTGGTGACCAGCTCACTGGTGATGAGTTCGGTCGTGAACGCCAGGTGCTTGAGGTCCCACAGCTGCAGCTGGCTCTCCACCGCGGTCCTGGCCCGCGCCACGACGGCGGGATCGGCGGGGAACTCCCAGGTGGCGACGGAGCCGGGCGGCAGGGGGCGCATACGGGCGACGAGCAGCGTGACGTCGTCGCCGGGCGGTTCTGCCAGGAGTTCTTCGAGGATCGCGCGGCCCGTCTGGGTGGGGGTGCGGGTCCCGCCGGGGTCCGTGGCGAGCACCGAGCACAGACGCCCGAGCCGCTCCTGCGCGGAGCCGTCGGGGTGGGACAGGAGCGGCTCGTTGAAGAACGCCAGCACACTGCCCGGGGGGACCTCGAAGCCGACCGGCTCGAAGGGCAGGCTGTCCACGCCCAGCGCCGGACCGGGCTTGAGGCCGATCACCTCGGCGGGGGCGCCCGGCGCGGCGTACACCGGCGCGGGATGCCCGGCGCTCGCCATCTCGCAGCGGCCCTCGACGGGGTCGTAGACGCAGTACAGGCAGGTGGCGCCGACCGCGCTGCCGCCCGCCGTGCCGTCCTGGTCCTCGCCGTGCGGCGGGGCGACGTCGCCGAGCCTGACGACGAGGTCGTCCATGTGGGCCAGGAGTTCACCGGGCGGCAGGTCGAGGTCGGCCAGGGTCTGCACCGCCGTGCGGAGCCTGCCCATGGTGGCCGCCGCGTTCAGGCCGTGGCCGGTGACGTCGCCGCTGACCAGCGCCAGCCGGCTGGAGGACAGCGGGATCACGTCGAACCAGGCGCCGCCGACCGCTTCCGTCGTGCCCGCCGGTACGTAGCTGCCGGCGGTCAGCACCCCGGTGGTCTCGGTGATCGACGGCGGGAGCAGGCTGCGCTGGAGCGCCTCGACGGTGCGGTGCTCGCGCGTGTAGCGGCGGGCGTTGTCCAGGCCCAGGGAGGCCCGTGAGGCGAGCTCCTCCGCGAGGCCCGCGTCGCCCAGGCCGTACGGGGGCAGGGCGGCGGTCCGCCACATCACCAGGACGCCGAGCACCAGGCCGCGGGCGATCAGCGGCACGCTCAGGAAGGACGCCGCCGTGTCGGGCAGCAGCAGCCGGCTGCGTTCGAGGTCCCCGGCCAGGCCCTCGCGCCAGGAGGTCAGGTCCGACCTGAAGACGGCGGCGCCGCCGCGCAGGTGGTCGCTCTCCAGGCTGCGCAGGCGGAAACCGGCGCCCCGGGGGTGGATCTCGGGGGGCCACGAGCCGTCGAAGGAGGCCACCGCGACCCTGCGGAAGGGGGCACCGAGCCGGAACTCGCCGGGCTCCTGGCCGATCAGCACGGTGTGGGTGAGATCCACGGCGGCCAGGTCGGCGAAACGGTGGGAGACGAGCACGTCCACGAGTTCCTGGGCGACCCTGGCGACGTCCAGGCTGCGTCCGATGCCCTCCGCGGCGGCGTGCATCAACTCCATGCGCTGGCGGGCGGCGTGCTCCTGGGTGACGTCGGTGAAGATGACGGCGACCCCGACGGGGCGGTCGTTCGCGCCGTGCAGCCGGAAGGCGGAGAAGGACGCCACCCTTTTGACGTCCGGTGTCCCCTGGCGCCGGGCGCTGTGCACCCAGTCGACCAGCGGCTCCCCGGTCTCGGCCACGTGCCGCAGTTGCTCCCGGAGCGCCGCCGCGTCCTTGGGGAGCAGCACGTCCTCGACGGTCCAGTCCGTCGGATCCACGCGGACGCCGGCTCCCGGCGGAAGGTCGACGCCGGAGACGAGGTTGAACCGGGTGGTCTCCAGCGCCATGTCGTGGATCGCGAGGCCGACGTGCCGCTGCCGGAAGAGGGCCCTGAGCAGTGCCTCGTCCTCCTTGCGGCGTTCGGACACCGCGCGGGGTGTGACGGTCACGACCATCCCCCCGGCCGGCCCGCCGCCCGCGGCCATCGGCTGCACCCGCAGCCGTACCGGGACCGCGGTGCCGTCGCTGTGCCGCAGCTCGGCGTCGTCCTCCGCTTCGGCGGCGCGGGCCGCGGGGAGGAGGCGTGCCCACACCTCCGGGGCCGTCAGGAGTTCGGCGACCGGGTGTCCGCACACCGCCCCGGGGGGCCGTCCGGTCAGCTCGTGCACCGATCCGGTGCACATGAGGACGTCGCCGTGCCCGTCGACGACGAACAGGGCGCCGCTGCCGTCATGCGGCGAGCCGAGGTTGTCCAGGTCGGTGTGTGTAGTCACCCGGTCGTCCGATGTCGTGGTTCCCCCTCCCATTCAAACCCCCGGGAGCCCGCACGCGCATCGCCACCGGGCCCGGTCGGGCGCCGTCGCCGCCGGCGGCTCAGTGCGCGGGGCGGCCGGTGACGTCGACCCGGCCGAACGCCGCGCCGGCGCCCCTCAGGGAGACTTCGCCGGGGGCGAGGCGGTCCACTCCCGGGACGCCGCCGTCCAGGGTGCCGGACAGGAGGGCGGCCAGCTCGGCGGTGGTGACGGGGGTCCGGGGCAGCACGCCGGGCGGGGCGGCGGACGCGGTGACCGTCCACGCGGCGGGCCCGGCGAACACCGACTCCTCCACACCGCGCAGCCATCTCACCAGGGCGCGGCGCGACGAGGACGCGGCCCGCTGGTGCACGACCACCCCGAGCAGCGGCCCGGCCCACCGCGCGAGCCGCTCCGGGGGCCCGGAGGCCGTCACCTCGGGGCCGAAGGGCCGGCCGACCATGAGCAACGGCGTCCCGTGCTCGATCTTCCGCACCTCCGCGCGGAGGTCGCCGTACGGCAGGACGGCCCGGGCGGCGCGGCCGGTGAGCGCGGACAGCGCCGGCCGCTCCCCCCACGCCGCGTCCAGTTCGCCGAGCCACCGGGCCAGTTCGCCGGCCGTGGTGACCGGCCTGCGTTCGAGGACGGCCGCATGCAGGAGAAGTCCGGACTCGTGTGCGAGGGTGTCCGGCCGCGTGCGGACGAGCACCCGGCCGTCCGCGGGGCGCGGCCCGGAGCCGGCCGGACGCCCGTCGCGCGCCTCCAGGCCGATCAGGACGTCGCCTGCGCGGTGGTACAGGGTGACGGCGAGCGGCTCGGGCAGCGGGTCGGCCGGCGCCTCCCGGCGCGGGACCGGTACGGGGAGCAGCGGCGACAGCTGGTGCAGCCACGCGGCGAGCCCGGCCGGATCGGCGACCGGGGCGGTGAGGCGTACGGTGCCCGCGCGCTCGCCCGACGGCACGACGCGCAGGGCGTCCGCGCCGGTGCGGCCCTCCACGCGGAGCTCGACCACGGTCTCCCCCTGCCGGGCACCGCGGTGCGTGGTGGCGCGCAGCGCGTCGGCGCCCTCGGTGGTGAGGTACCGGGCGAGGGCGCCGGTGTCGCCGGCCCGGTGGATCACGCTCCCGTAGTCGGGGAAGACCGGACCGCTCCACACGTCGTACCCGGCGACCGTGTCCCCGAGCAGCTTCCGCCGTACGCCGTCGAGCCAGTCGGCCAGTTCCTCGGAACCGGCCCGCCACAGCAGTGGATCGTCCACCGCGCCCCCTCCCCCGTGTTTTCCGGCACATTAAGTCCGGGGTGTGCCAGGGCCGTCAACTCCCGGCGGCGGATGACCCGTACTGGGGGGCGCGTGGTCGCACGCCAGGGTGCTCCCTGCGCACTTCTGTGTGCAGAGCGCTTACGGAGGCCTACTGTGCGCACATGCCAGCAACCCCGCTAGAACGCGCCGAGCATTTCGTGTGGCTGACCGCACGCGTGCTCGAGCAGCGCAGGTTCGCGTACCACTTCCGGAACGGCCCGGCGGACGCGGTGGAGACCGCGCTGACCGCCTACCGCAACGGCGACGACGGCTACGGCCACGCCCTCGAGCCCGACCTGCGCGGCACGGTCAGCCAGCCGCTGCACGTGGCCCACGCGCTGCGCGTGCTCGACGAGATCGGCAGGTGCACCGGTCAGCGCGCCGAGCGGATCTGCCGCTACGTGACGGCCGTGTCGACCCCGGAGGGCGCGCTGCCCGCGCTCCACCCCTCGCTGCGCGGCTTCCCGGTCGCCCCCTGGCTGCCCCTGGTGGACAACCCTCCGGGCGACCTGCTGGCCAGCGGGCCGGTGGTGGGCACGCTGCACCGCAACGAGGTCTGGCACGCCTGGCTGTTCCGGGCCACGGACTTCTGCTGGGAGGCGATCGAGACCCTCGACAAGACCCACCCCGGCGAGGTCGTGGCCGCGATGGCGTTCCTGGACCACGCGCCCGACCGGGCGCGGGCCCGGGCGGCGGCGGCGCGGCTGGGACGGATCGTGCGCGAGCAGCGGCTCGTCGTACTGGACCCCGGGCGGCCCCCGGAGGCCGCGCCGCCGTCCGGATCCCCGGACGGCGAGCACCGTTTCGCGTACGACTACGCGCGCACGCCGGACTCCCCGGCGCGGGAGTGGTTCACGGACGCGGAGATGGACCGCGCGCTGGACTTCCTGGCGGCCGGCCAGCAGGACGACGGCGGCTGGCCCGCGCGCCGGGCCGCGTGGGCCCCTGGGACGCTGCTGGAGTGGCGGCCGCTGGTCACCCTCGACGCGCTGCTCACCCTGCGGGCGTACGGACGCCTCGCCTGAGGACGGCTCACCCGGCGGCGTCGCGCAGCAGCAGCGCGGCCAGTGCCAGGGCCGTGCCGTGCGGCGCGGCGAGGTCGAGCCCGGTGAGTTCGCAGATCCGGGCCAGCCGGTTGTCGACGGTGTTGGGGTGCAGCCCCAACTGCCGGGCGGTGCTGCGGCGTTCCTGCCGGCTGCCGAGGTAGGTCCGCAGCGTCTCGACCAGGTCCTGGCGGCCCGCGATCGGGTCGAGCAGGGCCGCTATGCGATCGCTGCTCTCGTCGCGCCGTGACAGGTGGTACTCCAGCAGCACGTCGTCGAGCCGGTGCAGCCCCGGCGGCAGCCCTCCGGCGCGCGCCACCCTCAGCACCTCCGTCGCCGTGCGGGCGGCACCGGGGATGTCCTCGGGGCCGGCGGCCGTGACGGCGGCCAGCCGCACGTCCGCGGAGCAGGCGCGGCGCAGCGGTGCGAGCAGGGCGTCGTCGCCGCCCGGCAGCACCGGGTGGCCGGGGACGACGGCGTGGCCGCCGGTGTCGTCGAGCAGGGCCGGCACCTCGGTGCCGAAAGCGCGGTCCAGCGCGGCCTGGGCCCGGCGCGGCCTGCGGTGCGCGGCCGCCGGGGGACGGCCGGCGGCGTCCTCGGGCGGGAAGTGGAGGGCGAGCACGAGGGCGCCGCCCGCCAGGCCCAGCCGCCCGGCGGGGAACCGTTCCGGCGGCAGGGAGCCGTCCAGCAGCGCCCGCACCAGGGCGCGGCGCTCCTCACGGCGCTCTGCGGCGAGCGTGCTCTGCTCGTCCAGGTACGTCTCGGAGACGGCGCCGACGATGCCCTCCTGGATGCCGATGAGGACGTCGGCGAGCTCCGCGAGCGCGGCCTCCTCGCCCGGCCGCGCCACCTCCCGCAGCGCCCGCCACAGCACGGCGGTGCCGCGCAGGTGGCCGCGCAGCACCAGGTGCAGGGGCAGCCCCTCCTCGGCGCGCTGGGCGGCGCGTTCCCTGAAGCGGTCGAAGTCGCCCCGCTCCGGCCGCTCGGCCGGAGTGCCGTGGACGACCCGGCGCAGGAAGAGCCGCAGGCCGTGGCGCGCGGTGGCGGCGAGTTCCCCGTCCTTGACGTCCGAGGGCAGCTCGGCATAGCCGGGGAGGTCGGCGAAGGCGCGCGTCGTCATGGAGCGGGCGATCTCGTGCACCCGGTGCTCGCAGCGCGCCGCGAGAGCGCGGGCCGCGTCGGAGAGGACCGGCAGGGAGTCGACCGCCATCGTCCCACCCTCACTTGCGCATCCGTTGTGACGGGTCACACTAACCCGTCACCCGGTGACGGCCCGCAGCGCTCCGGTCACCACCACCGCGACGGCGACGACCACCAGGAAGGGGGCGCGCAGCAGGAGGGCGACGCCGGCCGCCGCCAGACCCGCGGCGCGCGCGTCGAGCACCAGGCCGCGCCCGTCCCCGAAGGTCTGCAGTGCGGTGAGGGCCGCCAGCAGGGCGATGGGCAGCAGCGCGGCCAGCCGCCGCACGACGGGGCGTTCCAGGAAGCCCGCGGGAACGGACAGGCCCAGCAGTTTCACGGCGTAGCAGCCGAAGGCGGTGACGCCCACGGCGATCCACGTGCTCAACGGTCGGCCTCCTTGCGGCGGGTCACGGCCAGGACGAGCGGTGCGGCCAGCGCCGCGACCAGGACGGGCACCCCCGCGGGGAGCAGCGGCAGGCACACCAGGGCGAGCGGTACGGCGACCGCCGCCGTGGCCCGCTCGCGGCGGCCCCGCAGCATCGGTGCGAGCAGCGCGAGGAAGACCGCCGGACCGGCCGCGTCCAGGCCCCAGTCGGCCGGGTCGCCGAGCGCGGCGGCGCCGAACGCGCCCAGGAACGTGGTCAGGTTCCACAGCGTGTAGAGGGTGGCGCCGGTGACCGTGAAACCCAGCCGGGCGCTCGCCCGGTCGGGCTGCGCCAGGGCGACGGCGGACGTCTCGTCGATCACCCACTGCGCCGCGAAGGGGCGCACCGCGCGCGGGACGCGCAGCAGTTCGGACAGCCGCAGCCCGTAGAAGGCGTTGCGGACCCCGAGGAAGAACGCCCCGGCGGCGGCCGCCAGGGGACTGCCGCCCGCGCCCAGGGCGCCGACGAGCGCGAACTGCGAGGCGCCGGTGAACACCAGCAGGCTGAGCGCGCAGGTCTGCAGCAGGCTCAGCCCGGCCCCGGCCGAGGTCACTCCGAAGGCGAAGCCGGACAGACCGACGGCGACGCCCACTCCCAGGGCGTCACGGACCACCGCGGAACGCGGCTTGACGGACGGCGGGGGGTGCTGCCGGTCCCGGCCGGCTTCCAAGGGTGCTGCGGTCACCTGACCGACGCTAGGCCGCGCCCTTGGAGCCGTCTTGTACGTTCTTGCGCTCCCGCTGGTACGCGCCCGGCGGGACCCCCACGATCCGCGTGAAGTGGCGGTTCAGATGGGGCTGGTCGGTGAAGCCCACGGCGACCGCGGCCTCGGCCGGTGCCGTCCCGTCGTCCAGCAGCCGCCGCGCGCGCCGGACCCGGGCGTCGGTGAGCCAGGCGTGCGGGGGCATGCCGTACAGGTCGCGGAACCCGCGCAGCAGCGCGAAGGGGCTCGTGCCCAGCCCGGACGCGAGCTCCGCCAGCGGCGGCGGGTCGGTGAGGCGCGCCTCCAGGATCTGCCGGGCCCGCTCGGCGTTGCGGGCGCCCGCGGTGAGAAGGGCGCGCTCGGGCAGCGTGCCCCCGTGGGCGCGCAGCAGCCGGGCGACGGCGAGCCGCATCATGGTGTCGGCGGCGAGCGCGTTGCCCTGGTCGGCCGCCCGCAGCACCTGGGTGACCAGGTGCACGGCGTACGAGTCCTCGGCGACGGCGACGGTGAAGCCCGCCGTCCCGCGGATCGCCGTCGTCTCCGCCGCGACGGAGGCCACGACGTCGGCCCCGGGGTACAGCACGCTGTACGTCCACCCCTCGGGCACGCCCGCGTGCCCGGTGTGCGCGGTGTCGGGGTTGATCAGCGCCACCGCCCCCGGCCCCGCCCGCTCGATGGTGCCGTGGTGGTGGAAGGCCTCGACTCCCTGGGTGATGCCGGCGATCACGAACGACTCGTGCGTGTGCCGGACGAACGTCTTGCGCACGTACCGCGCCCGCAGGAGATCGACGTCCGGCAAGCCCGGATGCCTCCAGAACCGCGCCCGCTCGTCCGACCCCATCCCCCCATTCTGCGCCGTGCCCGCCCTCCTCCCGCCCGCCCGGCCCGGGAAAGGCCGCGTACGCGCACGGAGGGGGGCGGTTTGTCAGTGGGGCGAGGCAGGATGGATGGCATGTCGCGACGGAGCACTGGGGCCACCCCGGAGGAGCGGGATCCGGCGGGGGCCCTCGACGCGTTCGCCCCCGCCACGCGCGCGTGGTTCACGGGGGCCTTCAGCGCGCCCACCGCCGCGCAGGCGGGGGCCTGGCGGGCGATCGCCGGCGGGTCCGACGTGCTCGTGGTGGCCCCCACGGGCTCCGGGAAGACGCTGGCGGCGTTCCTGGCCGCCCTGGACCGGCTGGCGTCGACGCCGCCGCCGGCCGAGGCCAAGCGCCGCTGCCGTGTGCTGTACGTGTCGCCCCTGAAGGCGCTCGCCGTCGACGTGGAGCGCAACCTGCGCAGTCCGCTGACCGGCCTGCGGCACGAGTCCGTGCGGCTGAGGCTGCCGGAGCCTGAGGTGCGGGTGGGCATCCGCTCGGGCGACACCCCGGCCGCCGAGCGGCGCGCGCTCGCCACCCGGCCGCCGGACATCCTGATCACGACCCCCGAGTCGCTGTTCCTGATGCTGACCTCCTCGACCCGGGAGTCGCTGCGCGGCGTCGAGACGGTGATCCTCGACGAGGTGCACGCCGTCGCCGGGACGAAGCGCGGCGCGCACCTGGCGCTGTCGCTGGAGCGGCTGGACGAGCTGCTGGAGCGTCCCGCGCGGCGTATCGGCCTGTCGGCGACGGTCCGCCCGGTGGACGAGGTGGCGCGCTTCCTGTCGCCGCAGCGCAAGGTGACGGTCGTCCAGCCCCCGTCGCAGAAGGAGTTCGACCTGTCGGTGGTCGTCCCGGTCGAGGACCTGGGCGAGCTCGGCGGCTCCCCCGCCACCGACGGCGACGACCCGCGGCCCTCGATCTGGCCGCACGTCGAGGAGCGCATCGCCGACCTGGTGCAGGACCACCGCTCCACGATCGTCTTCGCCAACTCGCGCCGCCTGGCCGAGCGGCTGTGCAACCGGCTCAACGAGATCGCGTACGAACGGGCCATGGGCGAGCCGCTACCCGAGGGCGCGCCCCCCGCGGAGATCATGGCGCAGTCCGGCGCGGCGCGCGGGGCGCCGCCGCTGCTGGCCAGGGCGCACCACGGCTCGGTCTCCAAGGAGCAGCGCGCCTTGGTGGAGGAGGACCTCAAGGCCGGACGGCTGCCGGCCGTCGTCGCCACGTCCAGCCTGGAGCTGGGCATCGACATGGGCGCGGTGGACCTGGTCGTCCAGGTGGAGTCGCCGCCCTCGGTGGCGTCCGGGCTGCAGCGCGTGGGCCGGGCAGGGCACCAGGTGGGGGCGGTCTCGACCGGGGTGGTCTTCCCCAAGTACCGCGGCGATCTCGTGCAGTCGGCGGTCGTCACCGAGCGGATGCGGGAGGGCGCGATCGAGGCGTTGCGCATCCCGGCCAACCCGCTGGACGTCCTGGCGCAGCAACTGGTCGCGATGACGGCGCTGGACACATGGGACGTCGACGAACTGCTGGCGGTGGTGCGCCGGGCCGCGCCCTTCGCCGCGCTGCCGCACTCGGCGTTCACCGCGGTGCTGGACATGCTGGCCGGGCGCTATCCGTCGGACGCCTTCGCGGAGCTGCGGCCGCGCGTGGTGTGGGACCGGGTGGCGAACACGGTGGCGGCCCGGCCCGGCGCGCAGCGCCTGGCGGTGACCTCGGGCGGCACGATCCCCGACCGCGGGCTGTTCGGGGTGTTCCTGGCCGGCGCCGACCCGAAGAAGGGCGGCGGCCGGGTCGGCGAGCTGGACGAGGAGATGGTCTACGAGTCCCGGGTGGGAGACGTCTTCACCCTGGGCACGACCTCCTGGCGGATCGAGGACATCACCCGCGACCGGGTACTGGTCTCCCCCGCCCCGGGCGTGCCCGGGCGGCTGCCGTTCTGGAAGGGCGACCAGCTCGGCCGTCCGCTCGAGCTGGGCCGCGCCCTCGGCGCGTTCCTGCGCGAGGTCGCCGCCCTGGCCCCGGGCAAGGGCCGGGCCCGGCTGGCCGCGGCGGGGCTGGACCCGTGGGCGGTCGACAATGTGCTGGCCTACCTGGAGGAGCAGCGCAAGGCCTGCGGCCATGTGCCCGACGACCGCACCATCGTGGTGGAGCGCTTCCGGGACGAGCTGGGCGACTGGCGGGTGGTCGTCCACTCCCCCTTCGGCGCCCAGGTCCACGCCCCCTGGGCGCTCGCACTGGGTGCCCGGCTCGGTGAGCGGTACGGCTTCGACGCGCAGGTGATGCACGCCGACGACGGCATCGTGCTGCGTCTGCCGGACGCGGATCTGATGGGCCTGGACCTGCTGGACGTGGATCCGGCGCGGCAGGGCACCGAGTACGACGCCGACCAGTCCCCGGTCGGCGCCGCCGACGTCGCCTTCGACAAGGGCGAGGTCGAGCAGCTCGTCACCGACCAGATCGGCGGTTCCGCGCTGTTCGCGTCCCGGTTCCGGGAGTGCGCGGCCCGTGCGCTGCTGCTGCCCCGCCGGGACCCTGGCAAGCGCACGCCGCTGTGGCAGCAGCGCCAGCGGGCCGCCCAGCTGCTCCAGGTGGCCTCGGAGTTCGGTTCGTTCCCCATCGTGCTGGAGGCGGTACGCGAGTGCCTGCAGGACGTCTTCGACGTCCCCGGGCTGGTCGAGCTGATGGGCGACATCGAGTCCCGCAAGGTGCGGCTGGTCGAGGTGACGACGCCCGAACCGTCGCCGTTCGCCAAGTCGCTGCTCTTCGGCTACGTGGCGCAGTTCCTCTACGAGGGCGACTCGCCGCTGGCCGAGCGGCGCGCCGCGGCGCTCTCGCTGGACTCCCGGCTGCTGGCGGAGCTGCTGGGCCAGGCGGAGCTGCGCGAGCTGCTCGACGCCGACGTGATGGTGGAACTGGAGCAGGAGCTGCAGTGGCTCACCGAGGACCGGCGGATCAAGGGCCCCGAGGGGGTCGCCGACGTGCTGCGGCTGCTGGGCCCGCTGGACGACGCCGAGCTGGCCGCGCGCGGAGCGGAGCCGGGCTGGGCGGCCGGGCTGGAGGGCGCGCGCCGGGCGATCCGGGTCCGCGTCGCGGGCGTGGACCACTGGGCCGCCGTGGAGGACGCCGGGCGGCTGCGGGACGCGCTGGGCACCGCCCTGCCGGTCGGTGTGCCCGAGGCGTTCACCGAGCCCGTCAAGGACCCGCTGGCGGATCTGCTGGCCCGCTACGCCCGTACGCACGGGCCGTTCACCTCGGCCGAGGCCGCACAGCGCTTCGGCCTGGGCACCGCCGTCGCCGACGGCACCCTGCACCGGCTCGCCGCGTCCGGCCGGGTCGTGCAGGGCGAGTTCAGGCCGGGAGGCGCGGGCCACGAGTGGTGCGACGCCGGTGTGCTGCGGCGGCTGCGGCGGCGCTCGCTGGCGGCGCTGCGGCACGAACTGGAACCCGTGCCGCCGGCCACGCTGGCCACCTTCCTGCCGCAGTGGCAGCACGTGGGCACGCACGGCCTGCGCGGCCTCGACGGCCTGGTGCGGGCCGTCGAGCAGTTGCAGGGCGCCGCCGTCCCCGCCTCGGCCCTGGAGAAGCTGGTCCTGCCCGCCCGTGTGGCGGACTACACCCCGGCGATGCTGGACGAGCTGACGTCGGCGGGCGAGATCGTGTGGGCGGGGGCCGGCGCCCTGCAGGGCAAGGACGGCTGGCTGTCGCTGTATCTCGCCGACACCGCGCCCCTGTTGCTGCCGCAGCCCCAGCCGCTGGAACTCTCCCCGGTGCACCACGCGGTCCTGGACGGGCTCTCGGGCGGCTACGGGCTGTTCTTCCGGCAGATCTCCGAACAGGTCCGCGCCGCCGGGCACGAGCTGTCCGATCCGGAACTGGCCGAGGTGGTCTGGGAGCTGGCCTGGTCGGGCCGGCTGACCAACGACACGCTCGCGCCGCTGCGCGCCCTGCTCGGCTCCGGCCGTACGGCGGGCTCCACCGCGCACCGGGCGCCGCGCGCGGTGCCCCGCGGCCGCTACGGCGCCTTCACGGCCCGTACCGGCCGGCCCGCGCCCCGGGTGACGGCGTCACGGGGCGGGCCGCCGACGACCGCGGGCCGCTGGTCCCTGGTGCCGGAGGTGGAGCCCGACGCGACGCACCGGGCACACGCCCTCACCCACGCGCTGCTGGACCGGCACGGCGTGGTCACCCGGGGGGCGGTGGCCGCCGAGGGTGTGGAGGGCGGCTTCTCCGCCGCGTACCGCGTCCTGTCGGCCTTCGAGGAGACCGGCCAGGCGCGCCGTGGCTACGTCGTGGAGGGGCTGGGCGCGGCCCAGTTCGCCATGGACGGCGCGGTGGACCGCCTGCGGGCCATCAGCAACGCCCGGGACCGCGAGGACGTCCGGCACGACAAGGCCCGCACCGTGGTGCTGGCCGCGGCCGACCCGGCCAACGCCTACGGCGCCGCCCTGCCCTGGCCCGAGCAGCCCGCCGGGGTGACCCACCGGCCGGGACGCAAGGCGGGGGCCCTGGTCGTCCTGGTCGACGGCGAGCTCACGCTGTACGTGGAGCGCGGCGGCAAGACCCTGCTGGCCTGGCCCGGCCCCTCCGCGGCGGAGGGCGACGGCCGGGGAGGCGGCGGCGCGGACGAGGAGCGGTTGCAGGCGGCCGCCGACGCGCTCGCCCTGGCCGTGCGCGACGGAGCGCTCGGCCGGCTCACGGTGGAACGCACGAACGGCGAGTCCGCCCTCACCTCGGTGCTCGGCCGGGCCCTGGAGGCGGCCGGCTTCCATGCGACACCCCGCGGCCTGCGGCTGCGGGCCTGAACGGGAACAGGGGGATCCGTGCCCGAGGGCGACACGATCTGGCTGGCCGCGCACCGGCTGCACTGGGCGCTGGCGGGGCATGTCCTGCTCCGTGCGGACCTGCGTGTGCCGCGGCTGGCGACGACCGATCTGTCGGGACGCCGCGTGGAGGAGGTCGTGGCCCGCGGCAAGCACCTGCTGATCCGGGTCGAGGGCGGGCTGACCCTCCACTCGCATCTGCGCATGGACGGTTCCTGGCAGTTGTACGCACCCGGCGAGCGCTGGCGGGGCGGTCCCGACCACCAGGTCCGGGCGGTCCTGGCCAACGCCGAGCGGGTCGCGGTCGGCTACCGGCTGCCCGTGCTGGAGCTGCTGCGCACCGCCGAGGAGGACCGGGCCGTCGGCCACCTCGGTCCCGATCTGCTGGGCCCGGACTGGGATCCGGCCGAGGCGCTGCGCCGGCTGACCGCCGACCCGGCCCGGCCGGTCGGGGAAGCATTGCTGGACCAGCGCAATCTGGCGGGCATCGGCAACGTCTACAAGTGCGAGGTGTGCTTCCTGCGCGGCGTCACGCCCTGGATGCCGGTCGGCGAGGTCCCCGAGCCCGAACGGGTCGTCGAGCTCGCCAGGAAGCTGCTGCAGGCCAACAAGACCCGGCACGGCCACATCACCACCGGCGACACCCGGCGCGGCCGGACGCACTGGGTGTACCGCCGGGACCGGCACGGCTGCCTGCGCTGCGGGACGGCGATCCGCGTCGCCGAGCTGGGCCCGCCCGGCCAGACCCGTGCGACGTACTGGTGCCCGCAGTGCCAGCGCGGCCCCGCGCCGGCGCCCGCGTCGGCGCCGCGACACACCGATTGACGGACCGTCAGATCTGGTCGTACCGTCGCCGCATGACCGTACCGGCGTACGACCTCACCGGGCGCACCGCTCTGGTCACCGGTGCCGCCAGCGGCATCGGCCGGGCCTCGGCGCTGCTGCTCGCCCAGGCCGGGGCCACCGTGACGTGCGCGGACGTGGACGAGCCGGGGGCCCGGCACACCGCCGAACTCGCCGTGAAGGCCGGCGGCGCGGCAAAGGCGCGTGCCGTGGACGTCACCGACCGTGCGCAGGTGGCCGAGGCCGTCGCGGCGATCGTGGCCGCCCACGGACGGCTGGACGTCCTGGCGGCCATCGCGGGCGTCATGCACTCCGGTTCCGTCCTGGACACCGACGAGGCCGACCTGGACCGGGTGCTGTCGGTGAACTTCAAGGGGGTGCTGCACTGCGCCCGCGAGGCCGCCCGCCCGATGGCGGAGCGCGGTGCCGGCAGCATCGTCACCATGGCCTCCGGAGCCATCGACACCGGCACCCGCGGGCTGCTCTGCTACAGCGTCTCAAAGGCCGCCGTCGTCCAGCTGACCCGGACCCTCGCCACGGAGCTGGGACCCCACGGCGTGCGGGCCAATGCCGTGGCGCCCGGCTTCGTCCGCACACCGATGACGAGCCACTACGGCACCGGCCCCGACGGCCTCTTCGACGAGCGGGCCCAGGCGCGCGCCGAGGAGGCGCTGGTGCGCGCCTCGCCCCTGGGCCGTGTGGGCGACCCGCAGGACGTGGCGCACACCGTGCTCTTCCTGGCCTCCGACGCCTCAGCCTTCACGACCGGCCAGATCCTGCGCCCCAACGGGGGCGTCGTCATGCCCTGGTAGTGACTGACTTCGCGGTCCCGGAAGTCTTCCCGACAGCTCTCCCGGCGCCGGGCCCTCAACCTCACGGACGGCCGCCGGAGCGGCGGATGATGATCCCCGTGACCACCTCGCCGTGTGCAGGGGGACGATGCTGAGCCCCCATCCACCGGCGACGACCAGGCCCTCGAAGGAGCCTGCCTGCGCGGGCTGGACGATGAGCCTCAGCAGGGCCCACCACCACACCACTCCCGCGACGAAAGCGATCGCCCAGCGGACCGGCCGCCGGGCCCACAGCTCGTGAAACAGGCGGAGAACGTGCATGGCCGCCTCCTTCGGAGCCCCGAGGTTGCGGCGGGTATCACCAGGGACCCAATCCCGGGCTTTCCCCGTACACAGGTGCGATCCCCGTCCGGCAAGATCTCTAGACCTCTGCCGCCCCACCCCGCACAACGTTCACCCGGAAGGAGGACACGTACGGCTACTACCTGCGACATTCCCCGGCCCGGGCGCAACCCAGGGCGACGGCCCCCGATGCTCCCGCCGACGACGCCCCACCGGCCTAGACGTTCTCGGCCTGGAACATCCAGTGGTGCTTCTCGAGCTCGGCGGCGAGCCCGATCAGGATGTCCTGGCTCACCGGATCGGGCTTCTCCGTCGCCTCGATCCCCTGGCGCACCCGCCTGATCACGGCGTCCAGCGCCACGATCATGACCGAGACCACCTTCTCGTCCTTGATCCAGCCGTCCGGCACCTCGTCGATCCTGCTGCTCTTGGAGACCGTCCCCGCGCGCCCGTCCGGCGTCACCCCGATCGCGGCCGCCCGCTCCGCGACGGTGTCGGCGTAGGTCCGCGCGGTGGTCACCACGTCGTCGAGCTGGAGGTGGACCGACCGGAACCGCGCCCCGACCACGTTCCAGTGCACCTGCTTGGCCACGAGCGACAGGTCGATGAGATCGCTGAGGGTGTGCTGCAGGGCCTCACCGACGGTCTTGCGGTCGGCCTCGGGCAGCGTGCTCTTCACGATGGTCATGCTGCTCCTCCTCGGGAATTGCCTGGCGCCGCAGGGCCACCTCCACGGCGGCCCCGCCTCATGAGCGCCTTCCCCGGATCCGCGGATCACACGCGGGCACGCCGTGGCCCCGGCCGGTTGCCCACCGGCCGGGGCCACGGTTCGGAACTGCTTGGTGTCGCTCAGGCCGCGACGACGTCCACGGCCTCGGTGGGCGCCTTCGGCGCCTTGATGGTGACCCGCTCGTCCGGACCGGACGGTACGGACGGAACCGCGCCCAGCAGCGGCCGCATAGGCGCGGCTGCCGACCCGACAGCAGCCGACTCGGCGAGTTCGGCAAGCGCCAGATCGTCGCTGACCTCCCGCATCACCTCGGACATCGGGACGTCCAAGGCGTCACAGATCGCGGAGAGCAGTTCGGAGGAAGCCTCCTTCTGCCCTCGTTCGACCTCCGACAGATAGCCCAGGGAGACCCGGGCGGATGAGGAGACCTCACGCAGGGTGCGGCCCTGACGCTGGCGCTGCCGACGCAGCACGTCACCGAGCAGGCGACGGAGCAGAATCATCGGTGGCTCCCTCCTCGGACCGCGAATTCGCAACCTTCTTGCCCCACCGTACCGCCTCCGACACCGGCCGTGCGGGGAGCGATGACGTGTTCACTCAGGGCTGCAAACATCCCTTCCCCCCGCTGTCTTCCCTACCCTTCGCCGTCGGGGATTCGTCGGGTGTTCCCCCGCCCGTCAGAAGCGTCTGCTGCAAGAGGGTCAGAACGGCGTTCACGGTGGTGGTACGGATTTCGGCACGGTCGCCGTTCAACTGCAGTCTCTCGCACCACGAGCCGGTCGGCCCGGCGACCGCCACGTAGACCGTCCCGACCTGCTGTCCGTCCTGCGGGTCCGGGCCGGCGACTCCGGTGGTGGACAGCCCCCAGTCGGCGCGCAGCACGCGCCGCACGCCCTCCGCCATCCCCCGCGCGACGTCGGGGTCGACGGCCCCGCGCTCGGCCAGCAGCGCGCCGTCCACGCCCAGCACGTCCCGCTTCAGTTCGGTGGCGTACGCGGTGACCGAACCGCGGAAGGACCTGGAGGCGCCGGGCACCGAGGTCAGCTCGGCGGCGACCAGGCCGCCGGTCAGCGACTCGGCGACGGCGAGCCACTGCTGCCGCCCCTCCAGCAGCCCCAGCACCTCGGCGGCGACGTTCACGCGCCCTGTCCCTGCTCCTCCGGGAACTCCAGCGGGACGTCCTCCGCGAGCGCCCCCTCCTCCTCGTCCGCCCCCTCGCGCGCCCGGCGCACGGCGGCCGCGCGCTGCGCGGCCAGTCCGGCCCGGCGCATGACGACGGCCTGGCGCACGTAGTCCAGGCCCGTCACCACGGTCAGCACCACCGCGGCGCCCATCAGCACCGCCCGCAGCGTCGCCAGCGGCCCGGTGAGGATCAGGATGTACATGCCGACGGCGACGCCCTGGGTGAGCGTCTTCAGCTTGCCGCCCCGGCTGGCCGGGATCACTCCCCAGCGGATCACCCAGAACCGCATCAGCGTGATGCCCAGCTCGCGGAAGAGGATCACCGCGGTGACCCACCAGGGCAGGTCCCCGAGGGCCGAGAGGCCGATCAGCGCCGCGCCCATGATCGCCTTGTCGGCGATCGGGTCGGCGATCTTGCCGAAGTCGGTGACCAGCCCGTAGCGCCGGGCCAGCTCGCCGTCGAAGAGATCGGTGATCATCGCGATGGCGAACGCCGCCCACGCGAAGGAGCGCCACGCCGGGTCGTGCCCGTCGTCGTGCACGAGCAGCATGACGAAGCCCGGCACCAGGAGCAGCCGCACCATCGTCAGGACGTTGGCGATGTTCCACAACGAAGGCCGCCGGACCGCGGCCGCCGGGGCGGCGGGTGCGGACCGGTGATTGCCGGCGGCGGACGCCGGGACTCCCGTCATCTGCGCGCCTCCTGCGTCGTGCCAAGCGGCTCCGCGACGAGGTCGACGCCTTCGGTGTCCACCACCTTCGCCGCGACGAACGATCCGGGCACCAGGCCCGCGTGGGAGGTCAGGACGACCTGGCCGTCGGTCTCCGGCGCCTGGTGGGCACCGCGGCCGACCGCCCCCTCCTCCTCGTCGACGGAGTCGACCAGCACCTGCACCGTCGAGCCCAGCCGCTCCTCGGAACGCTGCGCGGTCAGCTCCTCGGCCAGCCGCGAGACCCGGGCCAGCCGCTCGGCGACGACGTCCTCGTCGAGCTTGCCGTCGTAACCGGCCGCCTCGGTGCCCTCCTCGTCGGAGTAGCCGAAGACGCCGATGGCGTCGAGCCGGGCGGCGCCCAGGAAGCGCTCCAGCTCCTCCAGGTCCGCCTCCGACTCGCCCGGGAAACCGACGATGAAGTTGGAGCGGACCCCGGCCTCCGGCGCCTTCGAGCGGATGGTGTCCAGCAGCTCCAGGAAGCGCTCGGTGTCGCCGAAGCGGCGCATCGCGCGCAGCACCCCGGGTGCGGAGTGCTGGAAGGACAGGTCGAAGTAGGGCGCGACCTTCGGCGTCGAGGTCAGTACGTCGATCAGGCCCGGGCGCATCTCGGCGGGCTGCAGGTAGCTGACCCGGATCCGCTCGATGCCGTCGACGTCGGCCAGTTCCGGCAGCAGCGTCTCCAGCAGCCGGATGTCACCGAGGTCCTTGCCGTACGAGGTGTTGTTCTCGCTGACCAGCATGACCTCCTTGACGCCCTGCTCGGCCAGCCAGCGCGTCTCGCCGAGCACGTCCGAGGGGCGGCGGGAGATGAAGGAGCCCCGGAAGGACGGGATGGCGCAGAAGGAGCAGCGGCGGTCGCAGCCGGAGGCCAGCTTCACCGAGGCGACCGGGCTGCTGTCCAGGCGGCGGCGGAGCGGTGCGCGCGGCCCGGAGGCGGGCGCGACGCCCTCGGGCAGGTCCGCGGGGGCGGGGACCGGCTCCGTGGCGCCCTGCGCGTGGCCGGGCAGCGCGACCTCGCTCACGGCCTGCCGGGCGGCCGGGCTGACCGGGAGCAGCTTGCGGCGGTCGCGCGGGGTGTGGGAGGCGTGGACGCCGCCGGAGAGGATCGTCTGCAGGCGGTCGGAGATGTTCGCGTAGTCGTCGAAGCCGAGCACCCCGTCCGCCTCGGGCAGGGCCTCGGCCAGCTCCTTCCCGTAGCGCTCGGCCATGCAGCCGACCGCGACGACGGCCTGGGTGCGGCCGTGGCCCTTGAGGTCGTTGGCCTCCAGCAGGGCGTCGACGGAGTCCTTCTTGGCGGCCTCGACGAAGCCACAGGTGTTCACGACGGCCACGTCGGCGGCGGCGGCGTCCTCGACGAGCTGCCACCCGTCCGCCGCCAGCCGGCCGGCGAGCTCCTCGGAATCCACCTCGTTACGGGCGCAGCCGAGCGTGACAAGAGCGACGGTACGGGGTTCGGACATAGGCTCAGCCTACTTTGTCCCCGACGGGGCTCCGACGCGCAGCGGCGCCCGGCGCCGGGACGGGTGTCCCGCGCCGGGCGCCGCGGTGTCCGTGCGCGCCCGTGGAACCGGGCGTCACCCTGCTTCCGGGTCGCCGGGGGTGAAGGTGAGGCGCTGGACCTGACCGGGGTCGCCCGCAGGTCCGAGGTCCTTGCCGTTGACGAAGAGGTCGACCGCGCCCGCGTTGCCGATGATGAGGTTGATCTTGCTCTTGTCGGTGAAGGTCTTGGAGTCGCCCGGCTCCAGACTGCCCTGGTAGAGCTGCCTTCCGTTGCCGTCCACCGCCTGGATCCAGCTCTTGTCGTTCCGGGCGGTGAGCTTGACGGTGACCTTGTCGGCCGGCGCCGCGGCGATCGCGCTGTCGGACTCCTCGGGCCTCGGTGCGGAGCTCGTGGGGTTGCCGGACGGCTTCGCCTCCGGGCTCGCCGCACTCGGCTTGCCCGCCACCGGCTCCTTGCCGCCGTCCTCGCCACCGCTGAACAGGGTGAACCCGACGAAACCGATGACGGCGACGATCGCCGCGACCATCGCGGCGGTCCAGTTGGGGCGGCGCGGCTCGGACCTCATCCGCTCCGCCTCGTACAGCGGCGCCACCGGGGTCGGGGCGGGCGCACTGCCGTGCTCCGCCGAGAACTGCTCGATCAGGGCCTCGGGATCGAGACCCACGGCGCGCGCGAGCGCCCGGATGTGGCCGCGGGCGTACACGTCGCCGCCGCAGCGGGAGAAATCGTCCTGCTCGATCGCGTGCACGATGGGCGGGCGCACACGCGTTGTGGTACTGACCTCGTCGACGGTCAGACCCGCGGCGATGCGGGCCTGGGCGAGGGCGCGACCGACCGAGAGCCGGTCGTCGGGGGGCGGGTTGCCGATGGACACGGGGGCGCCTTTCGAGCGTGCAGCCACCTGCTGGAGACTCAGTCTAGGGGGGTGTGCAAAAGGACGGGCAAGCGGGCGGGCGTTGTTTGTCCGCCATCAGGATTGCCGTCTTTCCCGGCGCCGATGACAGTCGGCCATACGCCTTCCCCCTGCACTAACTTGACGTACGGGCGGGAGCAACGGTTGCGTCCAACCCACTTACGAGTGAGCCACGGAATGGCTACGAACCGGCCTCGCCCCGGAGCAGGGCGAGCACTCCGTCCATCTCGTCCGGCTTGACCAGTACGTCACGGGCCTTCGACCCCTCGCTGGGGCCGACGATCCCGCGCGATTCCATCAGGTCCATGAGCCTGCCCGCTTTCGCGAAGCCGACACGCAGTTTCCGCTGGAGCATCGAAGTCGAGCCGAACTGCGTGGAGACGACCAGTTCCGCGGCCTGGCACAACAGGTCCAGGTCGTCGCCGATCTCCTCGTCGATCTCCTTCTTCGGGCCCGAGCCGACGACCACGTCGTCACGGTAGGCGGGGGTCAACTGCGCCTTGCAGTGGGCGACGACGGCCTGGATCTCGTCCTCGGTGACGAAGGCGCCCTGCATGCGGACCGGCTTGTTCGCGCCCATCGGCAGGAACAGCCCGTCACCCTTTCCGATCAGCTTCTCGGCGCCGGCCTGGTCGAGGATGACCCGGCTGTCGGCGAGCGAGGAGGTCGCGAAGGCCAGCCTGGACGGCACGTTGGCCTTGATGAGACCCGTGACGACGTCGACGCTGGGCCGCTGGGTGGCCAGCACGAGGTGGATGCCGGCAGCCCGGGCGAGCTGGGTGATGCGGACGATCGCGTCCTCGACGTCCCGCGGCGCGACCATCATCAGGTCGGCCAGCTCGTCCACGATCACCAGCAGGTAGGGGTAGGGCGCGAGCTCCCGCTCGCTGCCCTCCGGCGGCTTCACCTTGCCCGAACGCACCGCCGCGTTGAAGTCGTCGATGTGCCGGAAGCCGTAGGCGGCGAGGTCGTCGTAACGCAGGTCCATCTCGCGCACGACCCACTGCAGCGCCTCGGCGGCCCGCTTGGGGTTGGTGATGATCGGGGTGATGAGGTGCGGGACGCCCTCGTACGCGGTCAGCTCGACGCGCTTGGGGTCGACCAGCACCATCCGCACCTCGTCGGGCGTGGCGCGCGCCAGGATCGAGGTGAT
Organism: Streptomyces sp. NBC_00510; assembly: GCA_036013505.1. Lineage (NCBI taxonomy): Bacteria > Bacillati > Actinomycetota > Actinomycetes > Kitasatosporales > Streptomycetaceae > Streptomyces > Streptomyces sp. NBC_00510. The sequence goes on from CP107851.1 coordinate 3,338,662, forward strand.
CAGGCAGTTGATGCAGGAGGACTTGCCGGATCCGGTGGCGCCCGCGACGAGGATGTGCGGCATGCGCGCGAGGTTGGCCATGACGTAGCCGCCCTCGACGTCCTTGCCGAGGCCGACCGTCATCGGGTGCTCCTCGCCGGCGGCCTCCGCCGACCGCAGCACGTCGCCGAGGTTGACCATCTCCCGGTCGCTGTTGGGGATCTCGATGCCCACCGCCGACTTGCCGGGGATCGGGCTGATGATCCGTACGTCCGGACTGGCCACGGCGTACGCGATGTTCTTGGCGAGGGCCGTGATCCGCTCGACCTTGACGGCCTGGCCGAGTTCCACCTCGTAACGGGTCACCGTCGGGCCGCGCGTGAAGCCGGTGACCCGTGCGTCCACCTTGAACTGCGAGAAGACGCTCGTCAGCGACTCGACCACGGCGTCGTTGGCTGCGCTGCGGGTGCGTCCTGGACCGCCGCGCTCCAACAGGTCCAGGGACGGCAGGCCGTAGGTCACGTCGCCGGACAACTGGAGCTGCTCGGCGCGCGGCGGCAGCGGCGGGCCCTGCTCGGGCGCCGCGCGCTTGGTGAGGTCGGGCACGGACCGGTCGGCGGTGTCCTCGGCGGCGGCCTCCCCGGTGTCCCGGGCCTGCGGCAGGGAGTGGCTGACGAGGTCCGCGACGACGGAGGAGCCGGGGACGCCGTAGGCGAGGGCGCCGTCGAGGTCGGCGGCCACGCCGTAGGCGAGGTCGACCGCGTCCAGTCCGTCGCTGGGCCTGAGATCGGGCAGTTCCGACCGCTCCTGGCGGCGCCTGGACCGGCGGCGCGACTTCTCCCCGCCGTCCTGCGGGGCGGTGTCCTCCTCCAGCAGGTCGCTGAACGGCACGGCGTCGTCCTCGGTCCCGGCGCTGCCCTGGTCCTCCACCAGGCCCAGCCGGATGCCGAGTTCGCGCAGCCGCCGGGGGATGGCGTTGACCGGCGTCGCGGTGGTGACCAGCAGCCCGAAGAAGGTGAGTAGCGCCAGCAGCGCGACCGCCAGCGGTGCGCCGACGGTGTAGTCGAGCGGCGCGGACGCCGCCCAGCCGATCAGGCCGCCCGCGTCGCGGATCGCGTCGGCGCCCTGCCCGCGGCCGGGGGAACCGCAGCCGATGTGCACCAGGCCCAGTACACCGACGGTGAGGGTGGTCAGGCCGATGACGATGCGCCCGTTGGCGTCGGACTTCTGCGGGTGGCGCATCAGCCGCCAGACGACGGCACCGACGAGGAACGGCACGAGCAGGTCCAGCCGCCCGAACAGCCCGGTGATCAGTATCTCGACCAGATCGCCCACCGGACCGCGCAGGTCCGACCAGGTGCCGGTGGCGACGACCAGCGCGAGGCCGAGCAGCAGCAGCGCCAGGCCGTCCTTGCGGTGCGCCGGGTCGAGCCCGCGCGCGCCGCGGCCGACGCCCCGGAAGAGGGCACCCACGGTGTGCGCCAGGCCGAGCCACACCGCTCGCGCGAGCCGGTAGACGCCGCCGGTCGGGGACGGCGCGGGCTTCGGCGCGGGTTTGGCCGCCGCCGCCTTGGCAGGCGGCTTCTTGGCCGCCGCCGTCTTCTTCGCGGGGGCCTTCTTCGTCGCGGGCTTGGCCGCAGGTTTGGCGGCAGCCTTCTTGGCGGTGCCGGACGTACGTGAGGCCATGATGGTGAGGTTACCGTTCCGCCCCGCGCACGACACGCGTGGCCACGCATACCGCCATTCGTGTCGTGCCCCTGATGCGCCATGGATGACACTGCATCAAGTGGCGCACACGCTTCACTCTTGCGGGGGAATCTTCTTGTCGCCGCCGCCCGTGCCCGGCTCCAGCGCGTCCAGCGCGCGGCGCAGTCCGGTCAGCTTCCGCTCCAGGTGGGCGGCCGTGGCCACCGCCGCCGCGTCCGCGGACTCGTCGAGCTGCTTGGACAGCGCCTCCGCCTGCTCCTCCACCGCGGCGAGCCGTGCGGAGAGCTCGGCGAGCAGGCCCACGGGCTCCTTGGCGCCGTTGCCGCCCTGCCGCGCGCCCTGTTCCAGCTGCAGCCGCAGCAGGGCGGCCTGCTCGCGCAGCTGGCAGTTCTTCATGTAGAGCTCGACGAAGACCGAGACCTTGGCGCGCAGCACCCACGGGTCGAAGGGCTTGGAGATGTAGTCCACCGCGCCGGCCGCGTAGCCGCGGAAGGTGTGGTGCGGCCCGTGGTTGATGGCGGTCAGGAAGATGATCGGGATGTCGCGGGTGCGCTCGCGCCGCTTGATGTGCGCCGCGGTCTCGAACCCGTCCATGCCCGGCATCTGGACGTCGAGCAGGATCACCGCGAAGTCGTCGGTCAGCAGCGCCTTGAGCGCTTCCTCCCCGGACGATGCCCGCACCAGGGTCTGATCGAGCGCGGAGAGGATGGCCTCCAGCGCCAGCAGATTCTCCGGCCGGTCATCGACCAGGAGGATCTTGGCCTTCTGCACCATGGCCCGCCCTCCTCGCCCCGGCACTGCACCGGTCGCCGCCCCCATGGACGACTCCTGAGTGCCGCCCGTCCTTGTGCCGGTCATGGTAGCCGCACCCCGCTGTCCGCCACACCCTGTCACCGCCATGTCACTGTGCACGTAGCAGAAACGCAAGCGGAGACCAGAAGGTTCCCAGAATCCCGCACTCTCACACCTCTTCACACACGCCGAGTCATGGACGTTCACCGTCCGTTGCCCGGCCGCTCACCCAACGTGGCGTCACCTGGACTGCATCCACTGCTCCATCACCGCGAGGAGGTGGTCGGTGTCCACCGGCTTGGCGACGTAGTCGGACGCCCCGGACTCGATGCTCTTCTCCCGGTCGCCCTTCATCGCCTTCGCCGTCAGCGCGATGATCGGCAGCCCCGCGAACTGGGGCATCCTGCGGATCGCGGCCGTGGTCGCATAACCGTCCATCTCGGGCATCATGATGTCCATCAGGACGACCGCGACGTCGTCGTGCTGTTCCAGGACCTCGATCCCCTCCCGGCCGTTCTCGGCGTACAGAACGGTCAGCCCGTGCTGCTCCAGCACGCTGGTGAGGGCGAAGACATTGCGGATGTCGTCGTCCACGATGAGCACCTTCTCACCGCTGAACCCGCCCGCGAAGCCGGTGTAGGCGTCGCTGTGCGCCCCCTCCACCCACGACTCGGGCAGCGCGGCGCGCTCCACCGGCCCGGCAGCCGCGGCGGGCCGCGGTGCCGCGGAACGTCGGCGCAGCCGGGCCAGGCTGCTGCCCGCGCCCCGGCCGCGCATGGCCACGTGACCGTGGGCCGGGACGTGGAACGGCGAGGCCGGCGCCCCCTCGAGTTCCCCGGCCTCGCCGCCGGGGAGCTGCGGGTAGCCCTGGGGCGGCAGTTCGGTGGTGTTGAGCGGCAGGTAGAGGGTGAAGGTCGAGCCGCGGCCGGGCTGGCTGTCGGCGTGGATCTCGCCGCCGAGCAGCCGGGCGATCTCCCGGCTGATGGACAGACCGAGGCCCGTGCCGCCGTACTTGCGGCTGGTGGTGCCGTCCGCCTGCTTGAACGCCTCGAAGATGACCCGCATCTTGCTCGCCGCGATGCCGATGCCCGTGTCGGTCACCGAGAAGGCGATCAGCGGCTCGTCCGCGCCCCGCAGCGAGCCGGACTCCAGCAACTGCTCCCGGATGGCCTGCGGCACGTCGGGACCGGCCGGGCGGATGACCAGCTCGACCGAACCGCTGTCGGTGAACTTCACCGCGTTCGACAACAGGTTGCGCAGCACCTGCAGCAGCCGCTGCTCGTCGGTGTGGAGCGTGGCGGGCAGCTCCGGGGAGACCCGTACGGAGAAGTCCAGGCCCTTCTCCGCGGTGAGCGGGCGGAAGGTCGCCTCCACGTAGTCGACCAGCTGGACCAGGGCGATGCGGGTCGGGCTGACGTCCATCTTGCCCGCCTCGACCTTGGACAGGTCCAGGATGTCGTTGATGAGCTGCAGCAGGTCGGAGCCGGCGCCGTGGATCGTCTCGGCGAACTCGACCTGCTTCGGGGACAGGTTGCCCTCGGCGTTGTCCGCGAGCAGCTTGGCCAGGATGAGCAGCGAGTTCAGCGGGGTGCGCAGCTCGTGCGACATGTTGGCCAGGAACTCGGACTTGTAGCGCATCGAGACGGCCAGCTGCTCGGCGCGCTCCTCCAGGACCTGCCGGGCCTCCTCGATCTCGGTGTTCTTCACCTCGATGTCCCGGTTCTGGCGGGCCAGCAGCTCCGCCTTCTCCTCCAGCTCCGTGTTGGACATCTCCAGCTGCTTCTGCCGGTTCTCCAGCTCCGCCGAGCGCTCCCGCAGCTGTTCGGTCAGCTCCTGCGACTGCTCCAGCAGGTACTCGGTCTTGGTGTTCACGCTGATGGTGTTCACGCTGACCGCGATCATGTCGGTGATCTGGCCGAGGAAGTCCTTCTGGATCTGCGTGAGCGGCTGGAAGGAGGCCAGCTCCATCACACCCAGCACCCGGTCCTCGAACACCACCGGCAGCACGATGACGTGGGCCGGAGGCGCCTCGCCGAGCCCGGAGGAGATCCTCAGGTAGCCCGGCGGGACGTCCTCCACCAGGATCGAGCGCTTCTCGACCGCGGCCGTGCCGATCAGTCCCTCGCCGGGCAGGAACACCGTCGGCATCGTCCGCTTGGAGAAGCCGTACGAGCCGGACAGCCGCAGCTCGTAGCCCTCCTCGATCTCCTCCCCGCCGGCCGGCTCCTCCGCGATGAAGAAGGCGCCGTGCTGGGCGGAGACCACCGGGGTCAGCTCGCTCATGATGAGCGCCGCCACGTCGTTGAGGTCGCGGCGGCCCTGCATCAGACCGGAGATGCGGGCGAGGTTGCCCTTGAGCCAGTCCTGCTCCTTGTTGGCGAGCGTGGTCTCGCGGAGTCGGACGATCATGGTGTTGATGTAGTCCTGGAGCTCCAGGATCTCGCCCGCCGCGTCCACGTCCGTGCGGATGTTGAGGTCGCCGCGGGTCACCGCGGTGGCCACCTGGGCGATGTTGCGCACCTGACGGGTCAGGTTGTTCGCCATCAAGTTCACCGACTCGGTGAGGTCCTTCCAGATCCCGGACACGCCCGGCACGCGGGCCTGGCCGCCCAGGCGGCCCTCGGTGCCCACTTCCCGGGCCACCCGGGTCACCTGGTCACCGAAGGCCGACAGCTGGTCGACCATCGTGTTGATGGTCGTCTTCAGCTCCAGGATCTCGCCGTGCGCGTCGACGTCGATCTTCTTGGACAGGTCACCGCGGGCGACCGCGGTGGTGACCATGGCGATGTTGCGGACCTGGCCGGTCAGGTTGGAGGCCATGTTGTTCACCGACTCGGTGAGGTCCTTCCACGAGCCGGACACACCCGGCACGCGCGCCTGGCCGCCGAGGATGCCGTCGGTGCCCACCTCGCGGGCCACCCGGGTCACCTCGTCACCGAAGGCGGAGAGCGTGTCCACCATCGTGTTGATGGTCTCGGCGAGCTGGGCGACCTCGCCGCGCGCCTCGACGGTGATCTTCTTGGTGAGGTCGCCGTTGGCGACGGCGGTGGCGACGGAGGAGATCGAACGCACCTGGCTGGTCAGGTTGTTGGCCATCAGGTTGACGTTGTCGGTGAGGTCCTTCCAGATGCCGGAGACGTCCCGCACCCGGGCCTGACCGCCCAGCTGGCCCTCGGTGCCCACCTCACGGGCCACCCGGGTCACCTCGTCGGCGAACGCGGACAGCTGGTCCACCATCGTGTTCACGGTGGTGACCAGGGCGAGGATCTCGCCCTTGGCGTCGACGGTGATCTTCTTCGACAGGTCGCCCTGGGCGACCGCGGTGGTGACCTCGGCGATGTTGCGGACCTGCATCGTCAGGTTGTTCGCCATGAAGTTGACGGACTGCGTCAGGTCCTTCCAGGTGCCCGACACCCCCTTCACCTCGGCCTGGCCGCCCAGGATGCCCTCGGTGCCCACCTCGCGGGCCACCCGGGTCACCTGCTCGGCGAAGGACGAGAGCTGGTCGACCATCGTGTTGAGGACGTTCTTGAGCTCCAGGATCTCGCCGCGCGCGTCGACGTCGATCTTCTGGGACAGGTCACCGCGGGCCACCGCGGTCGCCACCTGGGCGATGTTGCGGACCTGTGCGGTCAGGTTGCCCGCCATGCCGTTCACGGAGTCGGTGAGGTCGCGCCACACACCGGCGACGCCCGGCACCTGCGCCTGGCCGCCGAGCCGGCCCTCGGTGCCCACCTCGCGGGCGACCCGGGTCACCTGCTCGGCGAACGAGGAGAGCTGGTCGACCATCGTGTTGATGGTGTTCTTCAGTTCCAGGATCTCGCCGCGCGCGTCGACGTCGACCTTCTGGGACAGGTCACCGCGGGCCACCGCGGTCGTCACCTGCGCGATCTGGCGGACCTGCGAGGTGAGGTTGCCCGCCATGAAGTTGACGGAGTCCGTCAGCTCCTTCCACACGCCGCTCACGCCGTCGACGCGGGCCTGACCGCCCAGGCGGCCTTCCGTGCCCACGTCCCGGGCCATGCGTGTGACCTGCCCGGCGAACGAGGAGAGCTGGTCCACCATGCGGTTCACGGTGTTCTTCAGCTCCAGCATCTCGCCGGAGACGTCGACCGTGACCTTCTGCGACAGGTCGCCGTTGGCGACCGCCGTCGTCACCTGCGCGATGTTGCGGACCTGGCCGGTCAGGTTGCGGAACGCGGTGTTCACCGAATCCGTCAGGTCCTTCCACAGACCCGCCGCACCCGGCACCTGCGCCTGGCCGCCCAGTTCACCCTCGACGCCGACCTCGCGCGCCACCCGGGTCACCTCGGCACCGAAGGCCGACAACTGGTCGACCATCGTGTTGACGGTGTTCTTCAGCTCCAGCATCTCGCCGGAGACGTCCACCGTGACCTTCTGCGACAGGTCGCCGTTGGCGACCGCCGTCGTCACCTGCGCGATGTCCCGCACCTGGCCGGTCAGGTTGCGGAACGCGGTGTTCACCGAGTCGGTGAGGTCCTTCCAGATGCCCGCCGCGCCCGGCACCTGCGCCTGGCCGCCGAGGCGGCCCTCCGCGCCGACCTCGCCCGCGACACGGGTCACCTCGTCGGCGAAGGTGCGCAGCGTCTCGGTCATCGCGTTGACGGTCTCGGCGAGTTGCGCGACCTCGCCGCGCGCGCCGATGGTGATCTTCTGCGACAGGTCGCCGTTGGCGACCGCGGTCGTCACCTGGGCGATGTCGCGTACCTGGGCCGTCAGGTTGCCGGCCATCAGGTTGACGGAGTCCGTGAGGTCCTTCCACACGCCGTCGACACCGGCCACCTTGGCCTGGCCGCCCAGCTGGCCCTCGGTGCCCACCTCGCGTGCGACGCGGGTCACCTCGGCGGCGAAGGAGGAGAGCTGGTCGACCATCGTGTTGACGGTGTTCTTCAGCTCCAGCATCTCGCCGGCCACGTGCACGGTGACCTTGCGCGACAGGTCGCCCTTGGCGACCGCCGTCGTGACGAGGGCGATGTCACGCACCTGGGCCGTCAGACGGGACGCCATGGTGTTGACCGAGTCCGTGAGGTCCTTCCACGAACCGGACATACCGCGCACCCGCGCCTGACCGCCGAGCTTGCCCTCGGTGCCGACCTCGCTCGCCACCCGGGTCACCTCGTCGGTGAACGTGGACAGCTGGTCGACCAGCCCGTTGACGGTGCGGCCCACCTTGAGGAACTCGCCGCGCAGCGGATGCCCCGAGCCGTCGGCGCCCTGCGAGCGCAGATCCATCCGCTGCTCCAGGTCGCCCTCGGCGACCGCCGACAGCACCCGGCCGACCTCGGACATGGGGCGCACGAGGTCGTCCACGAGCGCGTTGGAGGCGTCGATGGCCGCCGCCCAGGCGCCCTCGCACGCCCCCGTCTCCAGGCGCTCGGCGAGCTTGCCCTCGCGGCCCACGACCCGCCGCACCCGCGCCAGCTCCCCGGTGAGGTGCTGGTTGCGGTCGGCGACCTCGTTGAACACCGCGGAGATCTCCGCCATGACCCCGTCGCCGGTGACCGTCAGCCGCTTGCGGAAGTTGCCGTCCCGCATGGACTCCAGCGCGGACAGCAGCCGGTGCAGGGCCGCCGAGTCGACCTCGACGGTCCCCGTACCGGCCCCGCTCTTACGCGACCGCGCGTTCTTCACCCGTGCGGAACCGCCCCGCTTCGCCGCGGATGCCGCGCCGCCTCGCGCCGATGCGCCAGACTCCACCGTGTCCCTCCCGGAGGGTCGACCGACCTGCAGGTGCCTCGTTCAGACATGACCAGTGTTTCACCATGCCCGGGCCCGGCCATAACAGTTCGGCAGCATCGCATATGACCGGCGTCATGATCGGGGCAGGAACACCCCCAACCGGCACACACGCGGTCGCCGGGGGTAAGTAACCTGGCATGCGGTTGCCCACCTTGGGCCGGGCGTACACCTCGAAGTGGGGGCCGGTGGTGACAGTACAGCGGACGACGAATGGTGACGTCCCGGGACAAACAAGGAGATCTGTGATCACGGCGCGGGCAGCGGCCACCTTCGAACCCGTGGGACGCTCGGTCGCCACCGCACGCGCGTTCGTCCGCGACACGCTCCAGGGCTGGGGCTTCTCCGAGGTGGTCGACGACGCCGTCGTGCTCACCAGTGAACTCGTCACCAACGCCGTGGTGCACGCCGGCACCGCCGCGGACGTCCAGTGCCTGCGCTACGAGTCCGCCGTGCGCATCGAGGTCGCCGACCGCTACCCGGAACGTGAGCTTCCTCTCCACGACGCCAAGAAGCAGATCCACCCCGACCACGAGGGCGGCCGCGGGCTGCTCCTGTGCTCGGCGCTGGCCAGCCGCTGGGGCGTGGAGTACACCGCCGCCAACAAGCACGTCTGGTTCCGCCTGGAGCTCCCCCAGCGCCCCGCGGGCACCCGCTCCGCGGGTCCCGCCCTGCCCGTCCAGGCGCTGCCGCTCGCCGACGAGCGGGTCCGCGTCGCGGTCGTGCAGGTCGACCGCGCAGGCATCATCACCCGCTGGAACCAGGACGCCGCCGAGCTCTTCGGCCACCTCGGCGACCAGGTCACCGGCAAACCGCTCGGCGACTTCGCCGCCTGGCCGCAGACCCCCGGCACCGGACACGGCATCGCCGAGGCGCTGCGGCTGTCCCGTTGGGAGGGCAGTTACGGCATCCGCGGCGCGGACGGCCGGATCCTGCCCGTCTACGGAGCGCACCTGCGGGTCCGCGACTCCTCCGGCGAGCCGTCCACCGTGTGCCTGCTGGTGCGCGAGGACGAACGCGCCGTCCTGCAGAACCCCGGCCGCGGGATGATCTCCGTCGAGGGCGGCGTCGAACGCGGCAAGGCCGTGGACCCCTTCGAGTCCTTCATCGGCTCCCCCGCCCCCGACGACCTCGACGGGCTGCTGCAGCGCACCGTGGAGCGGGCCCGCGACATGCTCGACGGCGACGCCGCCTACCTGCTGCTCGCCACCGACGACGAGACCGAGCTCGAGGTGCGCGCCTCCACCGGCCTCCCCTCCGCCCGGCAGCGCTTCGCACGGGTCCCCGTCGAGGCCGGCACCGGCCGCTACGGCAGCGCCCGCATGCCCGCCGTCCACGAGGACCTCACGGCGGTGCCGGGGGCCGTCCCGCTGCTCGCCGGCACGGGCATGCGCTCCATCGTCACCGTCCCCCTCAAGGTCGAGGGCCGCCTCACCGGTTCGCTCGGCGTCGCCGCGGAGAGCCCCGGCCGCTACACCAACGAGGAGGCGCTGCGGCTGCAGTTCGCCGCCGACCGCATCGCGCTGGCGGTGGAGAGCGCCCGCCTCACCGAGCTCGAGCGGCTGCGCCGCGGCTCGTTGTCCTTCCTGGTGGAGGCATCCGACCTGCTGGCGGGCACCCTGGAACGCGACCAGACGCTCGCCCTGATGGCCCAGATGACCGTGCCGACCCTGGCCAGCTGGTGCGCCGTCTACACCATCGCCGACCAGGCCTCGGAACCCGAACTCGCCTTCGTCCTGCACGAGGACGAGGACCGCATCGACGGCATCAAGGCCCTGCTGTCCCGCCTCGCGCCTCCCGAGCCCGACCCCACCCCCGGCGCCCGCGTGTGGACCGCCCCCGCCGACGCCGCGCACTCCACCGCCCTGCGCGCCTCCCTGCGCAGCCTGGGCCTCGGCGAGGCGGGCCGGCCCGCCACGGGCCCCGGCACGGCCCTGGCGACCGCGGCCGCGGTCGGCGGCGAGACGGTCGTCCTGCCGCTCGTGGCCCGCAACCGCGTCATCGGCATGCTCACCCTCGGCAGGTCCGCCGACGAGCGCTTCCGCCAGGAGATCCTGGAACTCGCCGAGGACCTGTCGCGCCGGGCCGCCCTCGCCCTGGACAACGCCCGCCTCTACAGCGAGCGCACGGCCATCAGCCAGTCCCTGCAGCGCAGCCTGCTGCCGCCCGGCCTCCCGGTGATCCCCGGCGTCGAGGTCGAGGTCGTCTACCGCGCCGCCGGCGAGGGCAACGAGGTCGGCGGCGACTTCTACGACGTGTTCCCCATCCGCGACGGCTGCTGGGGCTTCGCCATCGGCGACGTGTGCGGCACGGGCCCCGAGGCCGCCGCCGTGACCGGTCTCGCCCGCCACGCGCTGCGCCTGCTCGCCCGCGAGGGCTTCAGCGGCCCCTCCGTCCTGGAACGGCTCAACGCGGCCATCCTGGACGAGGGGGCCCGCAGCCGCTTCCTCACCCTCCTCTACGGCGAGATGTGGCCGCAGAGCGACGGCAGCGCCGTCCTGAAGGTCGTCTGCGCCGGCCACCCCCTGCCGCTGCGACTGCGGCAGAGCGGCGTCGTGGAAGCCGCCGCGGAACCCCAGCCGCTGCTCGGCGTCATCGAGGACCTCGAACTCGTCGAGCAGACCGTCACGCTCGACCCCGGCGACGTCCTGCTCTGCGTCACCGACGGCGTCACCGAACGGCGCGAGGGCACCCGCATGCTGGGCGACGACGGCCTCGCCGACGTCCTGGCCACCTGTACGGGCCTCACGGCGGGCGCCGTGGCGGCCCGCATCCAGCGGGCCGTCGAACGCTTCGCCTCCGACGCCCCCTCCGACGACATGGCCATCCTCACGATGCGCGTCCCGGAACTGCCCGCGTAGCGGCGGCGGTCCGCGAAGGGGAAGGAAAACAAGAAAGGCCCCCGCCGAATGGCGGGGGCCTTTCCTCATCAGAGCCCCAATACGGAATCGAACCGTAGACCTTCTCCTTACCATGGAGACGCTCTGCCGACTGAGCTATTGGGGCGCGTCGACGTGAAGGATCTTAACGCATGCACGCCCCGGTTCGGAAATCCGATCGACGCACGGCCCGACCGGGGCGGCCCGGCTTCAGAGCAGTCCGCCGAGCGTGTTGCACGCCACGGCCATCCGCTCCAACTCCTTCTCCGTCAGGCCCGGGTGGACGGGCAGCGACAACGTCTCACCGGCCGCCTTCTCCGTGCTGGGCAGGTACGAGCTGGACCGGTACTCCGGCAACCGGTGCACGGGGGTCGGGATGCTCACGTTCGCCCGCACGCCGCGCGCGGCCAGCGCCATCGCGAACGCGTCCCGGTCCGGCCGGCCGTTCCCGGGTATCCGCACCGTGTAGCGGTGGTAGACGTGGTGCGCGCCGGGCTCCACGTACGGCACGAGGACACCGGTCAGGGCCGAGTCCAGGTAACGGCAGTTGGCCCGCTGCCGGGCCACGGAACCGGCGAGCTTCGCCAGCACCCCGCGGCCCGCGGCCGCCTTGCCGTCGGTCATCCGGGCCCTGGCGTGGGCCGTGTCCCGAAGCCTCTTGACGGCACCGGCCAGTTCGGGGTGCTCCGTGGTCACCACGGCCCCCTCCTCGACCGCGAACACGCTCAGCGCCCCGTAGGTGCCGACCCGGCGGCCGGCCAGCGTCGCCGCCTGCGCCTGGGTGGCGTCCTCGACGATCGCCAGGCCGTGCCGGGCGGCGATGTCGGTGATCTGGTCGACGGCGGCGGGGTGCCCGAAGAGGTGCACCGGCAGGATCGCCACCGTGAGGGGCGTGATCGCGGCGACCACCGCCTCCGGGTCGAGGCAGAACGTCAGCGGGTCGATGTCGGCGAAGACCGGCACGGCGCCGGCCAGCCGCACCGCGGCCGCGGTCTCCACGGGCGCGAACGACGGCAGGATCACTTCCTCGCCGGCACCGATGCCGAGCGAGAGCAGCGCCAGATGCAACGCGGAGGTCGCGGAGTCGACGGCGACGGCATGACGCCCGTCCACCGCGGACGCGAACTCGTCCTCCAGCGCGGCTACTTCAGCACCCTGAACCAGAAACTGCTGCATCAGGCTCACCTCCACTTACCCGTTCCGGCAAGGATCACCGCAGCCGGTGATGCGTTGCTGATCTGAACATGAACAGCGGGTGTGGATACGCCAAAGAGCCGTGCCCCCGGACTGGGTCCGGGGGCACGGCTGCTAAAGATTGTTCGGCGGCGTCCTACTCTCCCACAGGGTCCCCCCTGCAGTACCATCGGCGCTGAAAGGCTTAGCTTCCGGGTTCGAAATGTAACCGGGCGTTTCCCTAACGCTATAACCACCGAAACACTATGAAACTATCGAACCAACGGTTCGTTGTTTCAGAACTACACAGTGGACGCGAGCAACCTATGGACAAGCCCTCGGCTTATTAGTACCGGTCAGCTCCACCCATTACTGGGCTTCCACATCCGGCCTATCAACCCAGTCGTCTACTGGGAGCCTTAACCCCTCAAGGGGGTGGGAGTCCTCATCTCGAAGCAGGCTTCCCGCTTAGATGCTTTCAGCGGTTATCCCTCCCGAACGTAGCCAACCAGCCATGCCCTTGGCAGAACAACTGGCACACCAGAGGTTCGTCCGTCCCGGTCCTCTCGTACTAGGGACAGCCCTTCTCAAGACTCCTACGCGCACAGCGGATAGGGACCGAACTGTCTCACGACGTTCTAAACCCAGCTCGCGTACCGCTTTAATGGGCGAACAGCCCAACCCTTGGGACCGACTCCAGCCCCAGGATGCGACGAGCCGACATCGAGGTGCCAAACCATCCCGTCGATATGGACTCTTGGGGAAGATCAGCCTGTTATCCCCGGGGTACCTTTTATCCGTTGAGCGACGGCGCTTCCACAAGCCACCGCCGGATCACTAGTCCCTACTTTCGTACCTGCTCGACCCGTCAGTCTCACAGTCAAGCTCCCTTGTGCACTTACACTCAACACCTGATTGCCAACCAGGCTGAGGGAACCTTTGGGCGCCTCCGTTACTCTTTAGGAGGCAACCGCCCCAGTTAAACTACCCACCAGACACTGTCCCTGATCCGGATCACGGACCGAGGTTAGACATCCAGCACGACCAGAGTGGTATTTCAACGACGACTCCACAATGGCTGGCGCCATCGCTTCACAGTCTCCCACCTATCCTACACAAGCCGAACCGAACACCAATATCAAGCTGTAGTAAAGGTCCCGGGGTCTTTCCGTCCTGCTGCGCGAAACGAGCATCTTTACTCGTAGTGCAATTTCACCGGGCCTGTGGTTGAGACAGTCGAGAAGTCGTTACGCCATTCGTGCAGGTCGGAACTTACCCGACAAGGAATTTCGCTACCTTAGGATGGTTATAGTTACCACCGCCGTTTACTGGCGCTTAAGTTCTCAGCTTCGCCCCACCGAAATGGAGCTAACCGGTCCCCTTAACGTTCCAGCACCGGGCAGGCGTCAGTCCGTATACATCGCCTTACGGCTTCGCACGGACCTGTGTTTTTAGTAAACAGTCGCTTCTCGCTGGTCTCTGCGGCCACCACCAGCTCAGGGAGCAAGTCCCCTCACCAGCAATGGCCCCCCTTCTCCCGAAGTTACGGGGG